>JBJEIR010000173.1:0-7792 GCA_051877215.1 Acutalibacteraceae bacterium
CGTCACCGCCTGGACGCATGAGATTAAAGAGATGATGGGCGGCATGGGCATCAATTCCATCGAATCGCTGAAGGGCAATCGCCTGATGTTGCGCGGCGTCGGTTTGAACGAAAAGGAACTGGAGATCCTCGGTATCCGGCACGCGGGAGAATAAGCACGGAACGGTTCGGGGAATTCTCGGCGTGCGAAGAAAGGACGGCTAAGTCTATGAAACGGGTATATGTCAATGAAAAATGGTGCCTTGGCTGCCATTTGTGTGAATATTATTGCGCTTTTGCCAATTCCGGCTGTAAAAGCATGGTCAAGGCGCTCAAGGGCGTGACGATCAATCCGCGCATCCGAATAGAAGAGGGGGATGGGATCAGCTTTGCGGTATCCTGCCGTCATTGCAGCGAGCCGCTGTGTGTGAAAAGCTGTATTTCCGGCGCACTGAGTATACGGGACGGCATCATTCATATCGATCAAAACAAATGCGTCGGCTGCTTTACCTGTGTGCTGTCCTGCCCCTACGGCGCCATCATGCCCGCGTCGGATCACAGCGTGATGCAAAAATGTGAGCTGTGCACCGACAACGCGCAAGGGGAGCCGGCCTGCGTCAAGGGCTGCCCGAACCGCGCCATTGTGTTTGAAGACAGAGGAGGCGATGAGCTGTGAATATCGTGGTCATCGGCAATTCCGCCGCTGCCGTCGGTTGCATAGAGGGGATCCGCGAGAATGATCGGGATGCTCGGATCACCGTGATTTCAGATGAGCCGCATCACACCTATTCCCGCCCGTTGATCTCGTATCTTTTGTACGGCAAGACGGATGAGCAGCGCATGAAATACCGCCCCGACGATTTTTATGAAAAAAATGAGGTAACAACCATGCTCGGCCGCAAAGCGGTCGGCATCGACGCCGCGGCGCATACCGTGACGCTGGAAAACGGAGAAACGGTGTCGTATGATAAGCTGCTCGTCGCGACGGGCTCCCGTCCGTTTGTCCCGCCCATGGACGGGCTGGATACGGTGCAGAAAAAATTCAGCTTTATGACGCTTGCGGACGCACGCGCCCTTGAAATGGCCGTCAACCGCCAGTCGCGCGTGCTGGTTGTCGGCGCGGGACTGATCGGCTTAAAATGCGTGGAAGGCATTGCCGATAAGGTCAAAAAGGTGACGGTTGTCGATTTGGCGGACCGCATTTTGCCGAGTATTTTGGATGAGACCGGCGCCAAAATGGTGCAGTCGCATATCGAATCCAAAGGGGTACAGTTCTATTTGTCCGACAGTGTTGAACGCTTTTCGCAGGATACGGCCACACTCAAAAGCGGTGTGCAGATTCCGTTTGATGTGGTGGTGGTCGCCGTCGGCGTGCGCCCGAATGTCGAACTCGTAAAGGAGGCGGGCGGCGAGGTCGGACGGGGTATTCGAACGGATGTCTTTTGCCGTACCGATCTGCCCGATGTGTATGCGGCAGGCGACTGCACCGAAAGCTATGATATCACAAAAGGGGAGAGCCGCGTGCTCGCGCTGCTTCCCAATGCGTATATGCAGGGGGAAAGCGCCGGACGCCATATGACGGGCGATGACAGTCATCCGTACGATAAAGCCATTCCGATGAATGCCATCGGTTTCTTCGGCTATCACATCATCACCGCGGGAAGCTATGACGGCGAGGTGTACAGCGAAAAGACGGACAACAGCTATAAACAGCTTTTCTATCGGGATAATGTGCTCAAAGGCTATATTCTGATCGGTGATGTGGCGCGCGCGGGGATTTATACCGCGATGATCCGCAACCGCACGCCGCTGGATGAAATTGATTTTGAACTGATTTGTCAAAAGCCGCAGCTCATGGCGTTTTCCAAGGCGGAACGGGAAAAAGATCTGAGTATGCCGCATTGATCCGCGACAGGGGTTCCTGCGCGGTTGTTTCGGAAAGGATGAAGGGTATCATGACAATAGAAGCCGGATTGCAGCATTTTCGGCTGCTCAATGAACAGATCAGGGAGTGCGACGATGACACGGTGGTGATTGAAAACTGCACGGGACAGCGTTATGTTGCCGACGGGCTTTCGGGGAAAACCGTTGTCATCAACGGTACGCCGGGCAATGCGCTGGGTGCCTATCTGAACGGCGCGACGCTGATTGTCAACGGCAACGCGCAGGAGGCCACGGGCGATACCATGAACGAAGGCAGCATTGTCATTCACGGCAATGCGGGGGATGCGACCGGTTATGCGATGCGCGGCGGGCGTATTCTTGTCAAGGGCAACACAGGCTATCGCGCCGGCATCCATATGAAGGCGTATAAAGAAAAGTCTCCTGTTCTTGTAATCGGCGGACACGCGGGCAGCTTTCTCGGAGAATATCAGGCCGGCGGCCTGATTGTGGTGCTGGGTCTTGACGGCGACGGCGAAACCTTCCATTCCAATTTCTGCGGCACGGGCATGCACGGCGGAAAAATGGTGGTTCGGTGCAGCCACAAGCCGAAGCACCTGCCCCCGCAGCTCCTTTGCGAGGAGGCGGATGAGGAACAAAAATCGGCTATCCGCGCACATGTGGAGGCGTTTTGCGATGCGTTTGACTATGACTGTGATAAGATTATGGATCATACATTCTATGTGATAACGCCCGACACAAAAAATCCGTATAAACAGATGTATGTTTATAATTGACCTTGTGGTCATTATGGTGTATAATAGAGAAGCCGATGCGAAGGCGTCGGCTTCTTGAACTGTCTGACAGGTTCCGCTTTGAAGGGCTTTTGGTCTGACGGCGAAGGAGGTGCATGAGCGATGAGCGGCGTATTGTTGGTATCTTCCTTGGGAAAACCGCGGGAATTCCTGCAAGCTCTTTTGAATGAATCGGGCATGGACGCCGTCAAAACAGCGGACAGCTGTGCCGCCGCGCGCCGCGCACTGCAATCGGAGGAGCCGGAGCTGGCGGTGATCAATGCGCCTGTCGGGGACGAAAGCGGGCTGGAGCTGGCGCGCGAAATCGCTCACAGTACCACGGCGTCGGTAATTTTGCTGCTCAAGGCGGACAGCGATCCGATGCTGTTTGAAAAAGCGGAGCAAAACGGGGTGCTTGTGTTGGAAAAGCCCCTGAGCCGTCAGCTTTTTCTGCAAACGGTGCGTATCGGCGTGGCCACCCGTCAACGGCTGCTGTGGCTGAAGAACGAAAATCATTCGCTGCAAAATAAGATCGAAGAGATCCGCCTGATCGACAGAGCCAAGTGTACGCTGATACAATATTTGGGACTCAGCGAGCCGCAGGCACACAGATATATCGAAAAGCAGGCGATGGATCGCCGCACCGGGCGGCTTGAAGTGGCAAAAGGTATTTTGAAAACCTACGAAACCTAAAAGCAAAGGACTGAAAATGAGTATGAATGAGCAGACCGCGTACCTTGTATTGGAAAACGGCAAGGTGTTCCGCGGCCATCCCTTCGGAGCAGGAGGAGAGGCTGTCGGAGAGATCGTGTTCACCACCTCAATGACCGGATATCTGGAGACCTTGACCGATCCCAGCTATTACGGTCAAATTGTCGTTCAGACATTTCCGCTCATCGGCAACTACGGGGTGATTCCCTCTGATTTTGAAAGCGAAGCGCCCGCGCTGAACGCGTATATTGTCCGTGATTGGTGTCAAGAACCCTCCAATTTTCGCAGCGAGGGAGATCTTGACACTTTTTTAAAACAGAATAACATCGTCGGTCTTTACGACATTGATACGCGGGAACTGACCCGCATCGTGCGTGAGGTCGGCGTGATGAACGCCAAAATCACAACGGATATCCGCGATATGGCCGCCATTCAAAAGGAGCTTCGCGGCTATGCCGTGACAAAGGCGGTGGCGTCGGTCGGCTGCTCGCAGGAGACGGTCCTTCACCCCGACGGCGCTCCGGTCGCAAGGGTGGTTTTGTGGGATTTCGGCGCCAAACGCAATATCGCACGCGAGTTGGTCAAGCGCGGCTGCGAGGTGACGGTCGTGCCGTCGGATACGACGGCGCAGCGTATACGCGCGCTTTCGCCCGACGGACTGATGCTTTCAAACGGTCCGGGTGACCCGGCGGAAAACACGGGGATCATCAAAGAGCTTTCTTCGCTGCTCGCGGATAAGCTCCCGACCTTCGGCATCTGCCTCGGGCATCAGCTTTTGGCGCTCGCGCACGGCGCGCGCACCGAAAAGCTGAAATACGGTCACCGCGGCGCCAATCAGCCGGCGCAGGAGCTTGACACCGGGCGGGTATATATCACCAGTCAGAATCACGGCTATACCGTTGTGGGAGAAAGTCTGCCCGCCGGCGCGCGCGTCAGCTTTGTCAACGCCAACGACGGCACCTGCGAAGGGGTTTCGTACGACACGGAAAATGCGTTTTCGGTGCAGTTCCACCCCGAGGCTTCGGCCGGACCGCTCGATACCGCGTTTCTTTTTGACCGCTTTATTGAGAAGATGAGAGGAGGCGAAAACGGATGCCGCTGAAACCGGGAATTCACCGCGTAATGGTGATCGGCTCCGGCCCGATCGTTATCGGACAGGCCGCCGAATTTGACTACGCCGGCACGCAGGCGTGCCGTGCGCTGAAGGAAGAAGGCTTGGAGGTCGTTCTTGTCAACTCCAACCCGGCGACGATCATGACCGATCAGGCCATCGCCGATAAAATATATATTGAGCCGCTGACGCTCGATACCATCAAGCGTATTATCGAAAAGGAAAAGCCGGACAGCTTGCTGTCGACGCTCGGCGGTCAGACCGGCCTGACGCTGTCCATGCAGCTTGCCAAGGAGGGCTTCCTCGCGTCGCACGGGGTGCAGCTGCTCGGCGCCGATCCCGTGACCATTGACAAGGCGGAGGATCGCCAGCTGTTCAAGGACACGATGGAGGCAATCGGTCAGCCGGTCATCCCCTCCAAGGTGGTCAACACCGTCGAGGATGCGCTCGCTTTTGCCGAAGAGATCGGCTATCCCGTCATTGTGCGCCCTGCGTTTACGCTCGGCGGCAGCGGCGGCGGCATCGCGGAGGATGAGGAGCAGCTTCACGAAATCGCATTAAACGGCCTGCGTCTCTCTCCGATTACGCAGGTGCTCATCGAAAAATGTATTTCCGGCTGGAAAGAGATCGAGTTTGAGGTCATGCGCGACAGCGTCGGCAATGTCATCACGGTGTGCAGCATGGAAAACTTTGATCCCGTCGGTGTGCATACGGGGGACAGTATCGTCATTGCACCGGCGGTGACGCTTGCGGATAAAGAGTATCAGATGCTGCGCTCGGCGGCGCTGGCGATCATCTCCGAATTAAAGGTGGAGGGCGGCTGCAACTGTCAGTTTGCGCTGCATCCCGACAGCTTTGAATATGCGGTGATCGAGGTCAATCCGCGTGTGTCCCGCTCTTCGGCGCTTGCGTCGAAGGCGACGGGATATCCCATTGCGAAGGTGGCGGCGAAGATCGCCGTCGGCTACACGCTTTCGGAAATTCGCAATGCGGTCACCCACACGACCTATGCCTGCTTTGAGCCGGCTCTTGACTATGTAGTGGTCAAAATGCCGAAATGGCCGTTTGATAAATTTGTATATGCCAAGCGCACGCTCGGCACACAGATGAAGGCGACGGGAGAGGTGATGGCCATCGGCCAAACCTTTGAAGAAGCGCTGATGAAGGCGGTGCGCGGCGCGGAGATTTCTCACAGTTCTTTGAATTCTCCGAAGCTCAAGGAGCTGTCCGATGCGGAGATCCGCTCCAAGCTGACCTGCTGCGACGACGAGCGCCTGTTTACGGTTTATGAGGCGCTGCGGCGCGGCGTGACCGTGGACTATATCCATGAGATCACCAAGATCGACGAGTGGTTCTTGCACAAGCTGTGCCGCCTTGTGGAGATGGACCGCGAGCTTGAAAAGGGAAACCTGACCGATGAGCTGTATTTGCGGGCGAAAAGGATGGGCTATCCCGACAAGGTCATTCGGGAGCTGTCCGGCTGTGAGATTGCCCACCCGCGGTATGCTTCGTATAAAATGGTGGATACCTGCGCCGCAGAATTTGCCGCACAGACGCCGTATTTCTACTCGTCCTTTGACGAGGAAAATGAAGCCGCCGAATTTATTGAAGAAAAAGGCTCCGATAAAAAGACCGTTATCGTTTTCGGCTCCGGCCCCATTCGCATCGGACAGGGCATTGAATTTGATTATGCTTCGGTTCACTGTGTATGGGCGCTCAAAAAGGCGGGCTTTGAAGTGGTTATTGTCAATAATAATCCCGAAACGGTTTCAACCGATTTCGACACCGCCGACCGCCTGTATTTTGAGCCGCTGACCAACGAGGATGTCATGAGTATCATTGCGACCGAAAAGCCGTACGGAGTGGTGGTCGCGTTCGGCGGACAGACGGCGATCAAGCTGACCAATTATCTCTCTGACCACGGAATCAACATCATCGGCACTTCGGCGGACAGCATCGACCGCGCGGAGGATCGCGAGCGCTTTGAGCAGCTGCTGGAGGAGCTGAATATCCACCGTCCGCAGGGCTTTACCGTGATGACCACCGAAGAAGCGCTTGCGGTGGCGGAGCGCATCGGCTACCCCGTGCTCATGCGTCCCTCTTATGTGCTCGGCGGTCAGAATATGATCATCGCGTTCAACGAGGCGGATATCCGCGAATATATGGCGATCATTTTGGCACAGGAGATCGAAAATCCCATCCTCATCGACAAATATCTGATGGGAATGGAGCTGGAAATTGATGCGATTTGCGACGGGGAGGATATCCTGATCCCCGGTATCATGCAGCATATCGAGCGCTCGGGAATTCATTCGGGCGATTCCATCGCCGTTTATCCCGCGTGGAAGATCGAGGATCATATGATCGAAAAGATCATCGACTGCTCGCGCCGTTTGGCGGTTTCTCTGAACACGCGCGGCCTTGTCAATATCCAGTATCTTATCTACGAGAACGAACTGTATGTCATCGAGGTCAACCCGCGCTCTTCGCGGACGATCCCGTATATCAGCAAGGTGACGGGGGTCCCGATGGTCGATTTGGCGACCCGTACCATGCTCGGAGAAAAGCTCGCCGATCTGGGATACGGAACGGGACTTTACCCGAGCTCGCCGTATGTGGCTGTCAAAGTGCCGGTCTTCTCCTTTGAGAAGCTGACCAATGTGGATACCAATCTCGGCCCGGAGATGAAATCGACGGGCGAGGTGCTGGGGCTTGCCAACACCTTGGACGAAGCGCTGTTCAAAGGGCTGCTGGCGGCGGGCTACCGTATGCGGAAAAAGGGCGGCGTCTTTTTCACCGTGCGCAACAGCGATAAACAGGAGATCGGCGATGTGGCGAAGAAATTTGCCGATCTCGGCTTCAAGCTGTATGCCACAAAGGGCACGGCGGCGGTGATCGAGGCGGAGGGCCTTTCGGTCAACCTCGTCTATAAAATCCATGAATCGGATAACAATCCGCTGACGCTTCTCGAAAGCGGCGCGGTGGATTATATCGTATCCACCTCGGCAAAGGGAAGAATCCCCACGAGAGACAGCGTGAAGATCCGCCGCAAGGCAGTGGAACGCAGTATTCCGTGCCTGACCTCCATCGACACGGCAAACGCAGTCGCCGACAGTCTGCGCGGACGCTGGAATGCGAACAACACCGAGCTTGTGGATATCAATCATATGAGGAGCGATAAAATGAAACTGTCCTTTACCAAAATGCACGGCTGCGGCAACGACTACATCTATTTCAACTGTATGGATCAGAAGATTGACAACCCCGAAGGACTCAGCCTGCAGCTTTCCGATCGGCACATGGGAATCGGCGGCGAC
>JBJEIR010000174.1:0-7725 GCA_051877215.1 Acutalibacteraceae bacterium
CCGCTTAGAGGAGGCGCTTCCGCTTTCCACCCACCTCGCCGTGATGGACGAGGGGCGTCTCCTCCTTTGCGGAACAACCGACGAGATCGGGCGGGCGCTCAAAGCGCAGCGGCATCCCATGTTTGCCGCCATGCCCGCCGCCATGAGAATATGGGCGGCGGTGGACAGCGACAGCCCGCCGCCCGTCACCGTGCGGGACGGGCGACGCTTTTTTGACGATTTTGCCGCCACGCACACGCTCGGCGCCCTGCCGGATACGCCTCCTTTTTCCCACGCCGACGAAACGGTCATCCGAGCGGACAATGTGCATTTCCGATATGAAAAAGAGCAGCCGGATGTCGTAGCGGGATTGTCTTTGAGCGTAAAAAAGGGAGACTTTCTCACCATTCTCGGCGGAAACGGAACGGGCAAAACCACGGCTTTAAAATTGATCGGCGGACTGCTGAGGCCCTATCGCGGCGAGATACACACCGACGGTTCGGTCGCTCTGCTGCCGCAGGATCCGCAAACGCTGTTTGTCAAAAAAACCGTGCGGGAGGATTTGAACGAGATTCTCCGCGAACTGCCCTTGAATCCGTCCGAGCGTCAGGCGCGCCTTACGGATATTGCGCGGCTTTGCCGTGTGGAAGCCTTACTGGAGCGGCATCCTTATGATCTGTCGGGCGGTGAACAGCAGCGCGCCGCCCTCGCCAAGGTGTTGCTCCTATCTCCCGATATTTTGCTGCTCGACGAGCCCACCAAGGGCTTTGATCCGATTTTTAAGCGCGAGTTTGCCGCTCTGATATATGAATTACTCGGCAGGGGTGTGACCGTGGTCGCGGTCAGCCACGATGTGGAGTTTTGCGCCCGCTATGCGCAGCGCTGCGCCCTCTTTTTCGGCGGGCAGATTATCGCCGAGGATACGCCCCGCCGCTTCTTTTCGGGCAACAGCTTTTACACCACCTGTGCCAACCGCATGGTGCGGCATCTGCTCCCGCAGGCGGTGACGGCAGAGGATGTCATCGTTTGCTGCGGCGGCACATGCGACGAATCCCCTGTTTTGAGACCGCCCGCCAAAGAGGCGGACTCTTCGCCGCAGGAGACAAAAACACAAAACGCTCTTCAGACCGACAAAACGGTCAAAAAGGCGCTTCCGCTTTGGCGAAAGCTGATTGCCGTCGTCTGCGGCGCGGTTGCGCTGGCCGTCTTTTTGTCGGCCGTCAGCGTGACCGATCTGACAGTGCTCGTGGGAAACGGCGCTCTGACCGCGCTTGCGGAAAATCAACTGCTTGCGTGCGGCATATTGATTGCGGCTTTATTTGTGCTGGCGCTTGCGGTCGGCCGACGCTCTGCGCCGCCGACCCCTTCACAGCCGCCAAAAGAGCGGCGCCGGCTCTCCAAACGCACTGTCGCGGCGGCGGTGATGATTTTACTGCTCATTCCCCTGACCTTATTTGTCGGCTTATACTATCTCGACGAGCGCCGCTATCTGTTTGTCTCTTTTCTCATTCTTTTGGAATGTATGCTGCCGTTTTTCCTCGTTTTTGAAGGCCGAAAGCCGCAGGCGCGCGAACTGGTCACCATCGCCGTGCTGTGTGCTGTCGGCGTGGCGGGGCGCGCCGCCTTCTTTATGCTGCCTCAGTTTAAACCCGTTATGGCCGTGACCATCATCGCGGGTGTGGCGCTCGGAGGGGAAACGGGATTTTTGGTCGGCTCCATGACCATGCTTGTTTCCAATTTCTTTTTCTCACAAGGCCCGCTCACCCCGTGGCAGATGTTTGCAATGGGAATCATCGGCTTTTTGGCAGGCGTGCTGTTCCGAAAAGGCTTTTTGCGCCGCACGCGCCTCTCCCTCGCTGTTTTCGGGGCTGTCGCCGCTGTTTTGCTTTACGGCGGTCTGACCAACACCGCCTGCGCCCTGCTCTTTCAGCAGGCGCTTTCCCTTCCCGTTTTGCTGAGTTATTATGTGACCGGTCTGCCGATGGATCTCGTCCACGCGGCGGCAACCGCTTTCTTCTTGTGGATTGCCGCCGAGCCGATGCTCGAAAAGCTCGACCGCATCAAGGTCAAATACGGTCTGTTGGAATAAGCCCGCACACCGCTGCAAACCCCTACCCGAAATTTTTTGGAAAGAATCTCTTGACAGTCGAAAAGCGGCGTGCTACAATAAAGAAAATTTAACAAAATAAACCGTTGAAGCGAAGGTAACGGCAGTGATGCTCCCACAGAGAGCCCGCGGTGCTGAAAATCGGGCGGAAAACAAGCTGTCAAATGGGTCGCCGAGGGCGCAGTCAACCGCGGATGAAAATAGGGTCGTCCGCTCAGTATTCTGCGACGCGAGGGCATGCGTGAGTTGCCGGGGATATGTTTGTATCCCGCAAAGGGTGCGGCGTTTGCCGCAAATCAAGGTGGTACCGCGGATAAATGCAGTTTATTCGTCCTTGACAGAATGGACAGTTCTGTCAAGGACGATTTTATTTTTTTCAAAAGGAGGAATTCCTTTATGACCATCAGACCGAGCGTCGAAGAGCTTGCGGCGATTGCGCAAAGCGGGAACTATACGATTGCGCCCGTCTGCACCGAGCTGCTCTCAGACATCAAAACACCGGTCGAAGTGATGAAAATCCTGATGAATGTCTCCGACCACTGCTATATGCTCGAAAGCGCACAGGAAAATGAAAAATGGGGGCGTTATACCTTTTTGGGCTTTTCACCGAAGCTGGAAATCACCTGTACAAACGGCACTGTAAAGGTAAACGGAGAAGCGCGCAACACCTCCCGCCCCGCCGACTGCATCCGCCATATTCTCGCGCAATACAAAAGTCCCGTCATCGAAGGGATGCCTTCCTTTACGGGCGGATTGGTCGGCTATTTTTCCTATGATTATCTGAAATATGCGGAGCCGACACTGCATCTTGACGCGGCCGACACCGAGGGCTTTAAGGATGTCGATCTGATGCTGTTTGACAAGGTCATTGCATTCGACAATTTTCGGCAGAAGATCATCCTGATTGTCAATGTATCCCTCGACAACCTCCAAAGCAACTATGTCCGTGCCGTGGATGAGCTGAAAAGCATGTGCGAGCTTATCCAAAACGGAAAGCCGAAGAACGATCTTCACGGACATATGACCGGCGAAATCCGTCCGCTGTTTTCCCGCGAGGAATACTGCGCCATGGTGGAAAAAGCAAAGCACTATATTGTTGAGGGGGATATCTTTCAAATCGTTCTCTCCAACAGACTGGAGGCGGATTTTGAGGGCAGCTTATTCAACACCTACCGTGTGCTGCGCACGCTCAATCCGTCGCCGTATATGTTCTATTTCTCCGGATCGGATATGGAAGTGGCAGGCGCCTCTCCCGAAACACTGGTCAAGCTGGAAAAGGGTGTTCTTCACACCTTTCCCCTCGCCGGCACCCGCCCGCGCGGCAAAACCCCCGAAGAGGACAAAGCGCTTGAGGAAGAACTGCTCGCCGATCCGAAAGAGCTGGCCGAGCACAATATGCTCGTCGATTTGGGGCGCAACGACATCGGCAAAATCAGCCGTTTCGGCACGGTCACCGTGGAAAAATATCACGAAATCGAACGCTATTCTCATGTGATGCACATCGGCTCAACCGTCAGGGGCATCATTCGCGACGATGCGGACGCGCTCGACGCCGTGGATGCGATTTTACCGGCGGGGACGCTGTCGGGTGCTCCGAAAATCCGCGCGTGCCAGCTCATCAACGATCTCGAAAATAACAAGCGCGGAATTTACGGCGGCGCGATCGGCTATATTGATTTCACAGGCAACCTTGACACCTGCATTGCCATTCGCATCGCCTACAAGAAAAACGGCAAGGTCTTTGTGCGAAGCGGCGCAGGTATCGTCGCCGATTCCGTCCCCGAAACGGAATTTCAGGAATGCCTCAACAAAGCGGCGGCGGTTGTCGGCGCACTGAAAACCGCCGAAGAGCTTTGAGAAAGGACGGTGCAGCTTATGATCCTGCTGATTGACAATTACGACAGCTTTTCTTACAATCTCTATCAACTGATCGGATCCATCAATCCCGATATTCGGGTTATACGAAACGATGCGTTGACCCCCCGCGAAATTGCCCGTCTTTCCCCCTCATCCGTTATTCTTTCCCCCGGCCCGGGGCGGCCGGAGGATGCAGGCGTGTGCATTGATGCGGTCAAAGAGCTGGGAGCGCAAATTCCCATCCTCGGCGTCTGTCTCGGGCACCAATCCATTTGCAAAGCGTACGGCGCGACCGTCTCGTACGCAAAGGCGCTCATGCACGGCAAACAGTCCATCGCCTCTCTCGACACCCGCTGTCCGCTGTTTGCGGGCTGTGCCGATGCCATTCCCGTTGCGCGCTATCATTCGCTTGCCGCAGTGGAAAGCACCCTGCCGGACTGCCTCGCCGTGACCGCCCGCACGGACGACGGAGAGATCATGGCGGTACAGCATAAGGACTATCCCGTATACGGTCTGCAATTTCATCCCGAATCCATTATGACCCCCGACGGGCAAACGATTCTGAAGAATTTCTTATCCATTACCAAATAAACGGCAAGGAGGACTGTCATATGATTAAAGAAGCCATTATCAAAATCGTCAGCAAAGGTGATCTGACCTATGCGCAAGCGTATCAGGTCATGAACGAAATCATGAGCGGAGAAACCACCCCAACGCAGAACGCGGCGTTTTTGGCGGCGCTGTCCACCAAAAACACCCGTGCCGAAACCACCGAAGAAATTGCCGGCTGTGCAGCCGCCATGCGCGAGCACGCGGTAACGGTAGAGCACGGTCTCGATGTGATGGAGATCGTCGGAACCGGCGGCGACGGCGCACACAGCTTTAACATCTCTACCACCTCGGCATTTGTCATGGCGGCAGGCGGCATCAAGGTCGCCAAGCACGGCAACCGCGCAGCTTCCTCCGATTGCGGCACGGCAGACTGCCTGGAAGCGCTCGGTATCAACATCGACCAATCTCCGGAAAAATGCGTCGAGCTGCTGAACACGGTCGGTATGTGCTTTATGTTTGCACAAAAATACCACACCTCCATGAAATATGTCGGCAGCATTCGCCGCGAGCTCGGCTTTCGCACGGTATTTAACATCTTAGGGCCGCTGACCAATCCCGCTCACCCGACGATGCAGCTGCTCGGCGTATACGACGAACTGCTGGTCGAGCCGCTTGCCCATGTGCTGACAAATCTCGGCGTCAAACGCGGACTGGTCGTATACGGGCAGGATAAGCTCGACGAGCTGTCGCTGAGCGCGCCCACCACCGTCTGCGATTTTAAAGACGACTGCTATAAAACCTATGTGATCACCCCGGAGGAGGTGGGGCTCTCCCGCTGCGCCAAGGAAGACCTTATCGGCGGAGCTCCCGCTCAAAACGCACAGATTACCACCGATATTTTAAAAGGCGGCAGCGGTCCGAAGCGCGACGCCGTTTTGCTCAATGCGGGCGCGGCGCTGTATACCGCCGGCAAGGCAGACAGTATCAAAGAGGGCGTTCTGCTCGCGGCAAAGCTGATTGACACAGGCGCGGCTTACGAAAAGCTGGTCGCATTCAAAGCCGCCTCCAACGCCTAACGATTCTCCGTCGGAAAGGATTTGAAGCGTTTTATGAGCCACACCATTCTCGACACGATTGCCGGCAAAGCCGCTGAAAGAGTACGCGCCGCCAAGCAAGCCGTATCTCTTGAAGAGATGAAAGCGGCGGCAAGCGCACTGCCGAGCAATACGGGCTTTCCTTTTGAAAAGGCATTGCAAAGCGAGGGAATCTCCTTTATTTGCGAATGCAAAAAAGCCTCTCCGTCCAAAGGCGTGATTGCTTCCGATTTCCCCTATCTCGATATTGCACGGGAATATGAGGCAGCAGGTGCCGCCGCCATTTCCGTACTGACAGAGCCGCAGTGGTTTATGGGCAGCAATGACATCCTGCGCGATATTGCGCAAACGGTGAAGATTCCCTGTCTGCGCAAGGATTTTACCGTCGACGATTACATGATCTATGAAGCCAAAACGCTCGGCGCCGACGCTGTGTTGCTCATTTGCGCGCTGCTTGACGAGCAGACGATTGCACACTCGATCGGTATATGCGACGAGCTGGGACTGTCCGCACTTGTGGAAGCGCATGACGAACAGGAAATTGCCGCCGCCGTTCGGGCGGGAGCGCGGATCATCGGCGTAAACAATCGCAATCTTAAGGATTTCACCGTGGATATTCACAACAGCGAACGACTCAGGCGCCTGGTGCCGAAAGAGGTGCTGTTTGTGGCGGAAAGCGGCATTTCCGATGCCGACGACATCCGCGTGTTGCAGCAGGCGGGAGTAAACGGTGTGCTCATCGGAGAGACACTGATGCGTGCCCCCGACAAAAAAGCCATGCTTGACCGACTGCGGGGGATAATATGAGCAAAATTAAAATCTGCGGTTTGACGCGGGAATGCGACATCGACTGTGTCAACACCCTTCGTCCCGATTACATCGGCTTTGTATTTGTTGAAGGACGGCGGCGAACCATATCCCCCGAAAAAGCGGCGCTGCTCCGCCGAAAACTTGATAAAGAAATCGTCCCCGTGGGCGTTTTTATGAGCGCTCCGACAGAATGGATATGCGAGCTGACGCAGGCAGGTATCATCGACATGATCCAGCTTCACGGCTCGGAGGATGCGCACTATATCGAGACACTGCGTGCCAAAACCGATGCGCCGATCGTGCAGGCATTTTGTATACGCTCCCCCGCCGACATCCAAGCGGCAGAACAGTCGCCCGCCGACTATATTCTGCTTGACAGCGGCGCGGGAACGGGAAAAGCCTTTGACTGGTCACTGCTCCAAACGGTAAAGCGCCCGTATTTTCTGGCAGGGGGACTCTCCTGTGACAATATTGAAACGGCGCTTTCTCTTTCCCCCTACGCCGTAGATGCCAGCTCGGGGCTGGAAACCGACGGCTTTAAGGATCCGGAAAAAATGGCGCGCTTTGTAAAAGCGGTGCGGAGAAATCGGCATTTATCGCACAATTAACAAAAAGGAGTTTTGTCTATGAATAGATCGAGAGGGCGCTTCGGCGTACACGGCGGACAATATATCCCCGAAACGCTGATGAATGCCGTGATGGAACTGGAGGAAGCCTACAATCATTATAAAGACGAGCCGTCCTTTGTCAGTGAGCTTACGGCGCTGTTCAACGACTATGCGGGCAGACCGAGCCGTCTGTACGAAGCCCAAAAAATGACCGCAGACCTCGGCGGCGCCAAAATTTACCTGAAGCGGGAGGATCTCAATCACACGGGCGCACATAAAATCAACAATGTGCTGGGGCAGGCGCTGCTTGCCAAAAAAATGGGCAAAACCCGTTTGATTGCCGAAACGGGCGCAGGGCAGCACGGCGTTGCAACCGCCACCGCAGCGGCGCTTATGGGAATGGACTGCGTTGTCTTTATGGGCGAAGAGGACACCAAGCGGCAGGCGCTCAATGTATATAAAATGCGGCTGCTCGGTGCACAGGTCATCCCGGTGAAAAGCGGCACCGCAACTTTAAAAGACGCCGTGTCGGAGGCCATGCGGGAATGGACAAGCCGCATCGACGACACCCATTACTGTCTGGGGTCGGTCATGGGGCCTCACCCCTTCCCCACCATCGTGCGCGATTTTCAGGCGGTCATCTCCCGCGAGATCAAAACACAGCTTTTTGAAAAAGAAGGACGGCTTCCCGATGCGGTCATCGCCTGTGTCGGCGGCG
>JBJEIR010000175.1:0-1892 GCA_051877215.1 Acutalibacteraceae bacterium
TCGGATTACAAAATTATCGAGGGAGCAAACGGCGCTTGGACGCAGAACACAGACGGAACGCTCACCGTCCGTGCCAATGGCGATTTCAGCAAATTCACAGACGTGAAGGTGGACGGAACGCCGGTGGATGAGGAGAATTATACGGCGGTCTCCGGTTCTACCGTTATTACGCTGCATACGGATTACCTTAAAACCCTTTCGGTCGGCACGCATAAGCTCACGGTCGCCTTTACCGACGGCGAGTGCAGTACGAACTTTGAGGTTAAGAAAGCAGCTTCGGAGCAGACAAAGCCGGCAGAAGAAGATAAACCCGATGCTACAACGCCGGCAGGCGATAAAAAAGCCACCATTCTGCAAACGGGCGATAACAGCCATCTGCTCCTGTGGGCCGTGCTTCTGTTCGGCAGCGGTGCAGGCGTCATCGGAACAACGGTTTACGGAAGAAAGAGAAAACATTCTGCAAAGTAAACAGCACGGCGGACGGGGATCATCCCTGCCCGCCCTGTTTTTGCATTTATGAGCGTGATATAGCCCTGTACGAAAACAATTCCCCTGTCCACCATTTCCACTGCACAGGCCCGTCAGTTGTTCATGATTCCAAGAGGCTGATTTTCTTCAGGTGTTATCCACGGGGTGTTTTTTGTACGCATTTTCGTTCCCCGGCGTAGAATGGGGAAAGGAGATGCGTTATGCAAAATCTTGCCTATAACCGTGAAGCGGCCGTCGCCTATGCGCGGCGCTGGGCGCTGGGCCGAAACCCCGCGTATTATGATTTTCAGAATCTCGGCGGTGACTGTACGAATTTTGCGTCCCAATGCATTTACGCCGGTGCGGGCGTCATGAATTACACCCCCGAGACGGGGTGGTTTTACCGCTCCGCGGGCGACCGGACGCCCTCGTGGACGGGCGTGGAGTTTTTATATGCGTTTCTTGTAAGCAACCGCTCCGTCGGGCCGTATGCACGCATCGTGCCGCAGGCGGAGGCGCAGCCGGGCGATATCGTGCAGCTCGGAAACGCGGACGGGGACTTCTATCATTCGCCCGTCATTACCGCCGTGTCGCCGGTGATCCTCGTCGCGGCGCACACCTTCGATGCGAGGGATCGGCCGCTCGCCACCTATCAATATGACCGGGCGCGCTTTCTGCACATCGAGGGCGTGCGGGACTGGTAAACAAAAAAGGAAGACGCCGCAGCGTCTTCCTTTTTTTAATGTTTCGGAGTCAGGCGATCAGCACTTCTCCCAGATGGTGGCAACGCCCATGCCGCCGCCGATGCAGAGGGTGGCAAGGCCCTTCTTGGCCTCGGGACGCTTCATCATCTCGTGGATGAGGGTGACAATGATACGAGCGCCGGACGCGCCGACGGGGTGGCCGATGGACAGCGCGCCGCCGTTGACGTTGACCTTCGCCATGTCGAAGCCGAGCTCACGGGCGACCGCGATGGACTGAGCGGCGAAAGCCTCGTTGGCCTCGATGAGGTCGATGTCGTCGATGGTCAGGCCGGCCTTGGCCATGGCGTTGCGGGAAGCGGGCACGGGGCCGACGCCCATGATCTTCGGGTCGACGCCGCCCTGACCATAGCTGACGAGCTTGGCCATGGGCTTCAGGCCGTACTTCTCAACGGCCTCGGCGCTGGCGAGGATGATCGCGGCGGCGCCGTCGTTGATGCCGGAGGCGTTGCCGGCGGTCACGCGCGGCGTGCCGTAATCGGCCTGGGCTTCCTTGCGGCCGGTGGCCTCGAAGGTGTCGACGATCTTGTCGGCGGTGTTGTCGGAGCTGACAGGGAAAGCGCCGCGCAGCTTGGCGAGGCTCTCAGCGGTGGTGTCGTTCTTGGGGAACTCGTCGACCTTGAACTCGACGATCTGCTTCTTGACCTTCACGGGCACGGGGAC
>JBJEIR010000176.1:0-1888 GCA_051877215.1 Acutalibacteraceae bacterium
CGCGTTTGATGGCCTCCGGCCCGCAATAACAACAAAGGGTGACTTTCCCCTCCGCATCCTGCACGCCTGCAAGCAGTACAACCGCGACGGCGGCGGCTTTTTCGCGGCAGCGATCGGCCATTGTGCGAAGTGTATCCGCATCCGCACCGCTGAACACAGCGGTTATCACCTGCAGTCCGTTATACTCTTCGGCATGATCAAAAAGGCTGCCCAGCTTGCTTTCGGCCAGCTTGTTTTCCGCATCGGAGAGCTTGTTTTGCAGATCTTTCAGCTCAGCCATCACCTGCGCCGCTCTGCGCGGAACATCGTCACGAGAATTGGCTTTGAGCGTCTGCGCGGTCTGCGCCAGTTCATCGGAAAAGCTGTCGATCAGCGACAAAAGGTTTTGACCGGTCACCGCTTCTATGCGGCGAACGCCTGCCGCGACAGACGACTCGGATACAATGCGGAAAAGGCCGAGCTGCGCGGTATTCTCAACATGCGTGCCGCCGCAAAATTCAACCGAGACCTGCGGCACACTGACGACCCGCACAATATCGCCGTATTTTTCGCCGAAAAGCGCCATAGCGCCCAGCTTGCGCGCCTCATCAATCGGCATTTCACGAATATCGGTCGCAACGGCATCCAAAATCCATTCATTGACAAGCGATTCCACCGCCGAGAGCTCTTCGGGAGTCATCGCCACAAAATGCGTAAAATCAAAGCGCACACGATGCGCGTCAACAAGCTGTCCCGCTTGCTCCACATGTGTGCCGAGCACACGGCGCAGCGCCGCTTGCAGCAGATGGGCCGCTGTATGGTTTCGCATAATCGCTTTGCGCACCGATGCGTTGACCCGCGCGGTCAGCACATCGCCCACACGCAGGTCACCGCTTTGCTGTACCCCTCCGTGAGCAAACACGCCGTTCGTTCCTTTAAAGGTGTCGAGGACATCGAAGCTTCCGCCCTCTCCCGACAGCTCACCGATATCGCCGACCTGTCCGCCGCTCTCGGCATAAAACGGCGTGGTATCCAGCACCACGATCGCTTCTTCGCCCTCCGTAATGCTGTCCACCAGCTCATTATCGCGCACCAGCGCTTTGACGGTCGCCTGTGCTTCAAGCTGTGTATATCCTACAAACCGGCTCGCTTCAAGCTGCTCAATGACAGCGGCTTTTCCCTTCCACGCATCTGCTCCCGCATCGGTGCGGGCTTCGCGTGCGCGGCGGCGCTGCTCTGCCATCAGCTCATCAAACGCATCCTCATCCACCTTGAAGCCTTTTTCCTCCAAAATATCCCGCGTCAGATCAATGGGGAATCCGTAGGTATCGTAAAGCTTAAAGGCATTTTCTCCCGATAAGGTGTCTCCTTTTAACTCGGAAAGCATCTCATCAAGCAGGGACAGGCCGCCGTCAATCGTCTTGCCGAAAGCCTCCTCCTCATTTTCAATGAGCTTGCGGATAAAATCTTTTTTGTCCTCAAGCTCCGGATACGCGCTTTGATTTTCGGCGATCACCGTATCCGCCACCTGATACAGAAACGGCTCCTTTATTCCCAGCAGGCGGCCGTGACGCGCCGCTCTGCGCAGCAGTCGGCGCAGCACATAGCCGCGTCCGGCGTTAGACGGCATCACGCCGTCTCCGATCATGAAAACGGTAGAACGGATATGATCGGTAATCACACGCAGCGAAACATCCGTTTTTTCATCCTGTTTATAGGAGACGCCTGCGATACGGCAAATATGCTTCATAATATTCTGAACGGTATCGACCTCGAAAAGGTTGTCCACCTCCTGCATGATACAGGCAAGGCGCTCAAGACCCATTCCCGTGTCGATGTTAGGATGCTCAAGCGGTGAATAATGGCCGTTTCCGTCATTGTCAAACTGGGTAAAGACCAAATTCCAGAA
>JBJEIR010000177.1:0-1883 GCA_051877215.1 Acutalibacteraceae bacterium
CCGAGAAGCGTCGAGCGAACACGGCTTTTATAATACAATCCGCCGTTTTTTTCAAGCTGTTCTCGAAGCTGCGCCTGCCGTTCGATCAGTGCCGTCTCCCCAAGGTGGGAGCTGTCAAGCAGTTGGGCGTTTATTTTCTCCAGCTCTTTCTCCGCCTCCCGCTGTTCGGCAAACACCTCTTCGACCTCTTCGAACAGCGTGCGTGCGGCAGAAGTGCTCATATGCTGCTGCATATACCCGATACGGGCGTCTTTGTGCTTTACCACCTGTCCTTCGTCCGGTGCCAGTTCTCCCGTCAGAATATGAAACAGCGTTGTTTTGCCGCAGCCGTTTTCGCCGACCAGCGCCATGCGGCTTCTCTCTTCCACATCAAAGCTGACATGTTCAAACAGCGTACGCTCACCGAAGTGTTTTGCCAAAGAATGAGCGCTGAGTAGCGGCATATCCTTTCCTCCCTTTTGATCCGACCGATACTTTGACCGAACAGTTTAAAACAAATCCCACGCATACAGCTCGGCTTTGTCCTCACCGAGCCGGGGAACGGTATGCACAGGCAAAAACATAAAGCCGTTATGTGCACGCCCGCCCTTTTGCACAAACTCGACAAAACGCCGCCGAAGCAAGGTGTCGGTGGGCGCTGTTTTCGGATCAAAGTCCGCTTCGTTTGTTTGAAAAACAAAGGTATAAAATCCGTCCGCTCCCGACGGCACAGCGGAAATATAAAGCTTATCGTTAAAGCGGTTGATGCCGCTTTCTTTGGGAAGCAGCTCTTTCAGCTGCGGGCTGTACAGCCACGAATAACATTCGATTCCTTTGAAACATATCTCCGGGAAATAACGGTGATAAAAATCCAGCGCCTGCATAAAGCTTTCTTTGGCCGCCTCGATGGTATACGATGCTTTTGAGGGAATGTGATAGCTCAGCGACATATCGCCTTGCACATAGACCTCTTCCCATTCCCGCTCATCCAGCACAACATAGCGATCTGTCACCACGCCGTCGGGGCGAATGAGATTGCCGTCTGTTTTTCCTATCGGCTCCTTTGTGCGAAACGCCGTGTGTTCGTCGAGATGGGTAAACTGACCGTATTTGTCAAAGCGGCGCTCTCCCGCCCACAACAAAAGCAGCTTGCCGTCCGCTTTTCGGCGAAACATCCGATAGCCCTCCGGCATCCGTTCGATTTCATAACGGAAAAGCCCGACAAAGAACATCGTGCCCAGAGCGCAGCTCATATGCCAATGGAACATTCCGCGCAGTCCCCACGGCTCTCCCCGCCCGCAATCAGCAGCGCCTTTCAGCTGCGCGACCGCCGTCTCGGGCATTCCGCGCCGACGGACATCCGAAACGCTCTTTTGCAGGCAGCGCAGCAAAATAATATACGCGAAGGTAAAGCGGTATTCTCCGAGAGCAGACGGAGCGGGATCGCGATAGAACTCGTTTTCCCACGGACGGCGATAAACGCACAGCACATAATACAGATATTGCAGTGCAAATTGCAGCTCTTCCTCTTCCTCTGCTTCTATTTTTTCCAAGCAAGCATTGACATCCGGCATACACGCACCGTCTATAAATCCTTCGTCAATCAGCGCTTCGACCGCCTCCCGCTCAAAAAGCGGCTGCGTACAAATGTCTTTCCATTCCTGTTCAAAACGCGGCAGCAAATCGGTATAAACCGCCGGCAGGTCTTCGATCCCTAACACTTCCTGCAATCGTTCGACTGTCATCATGCGCACATCCTTTAAGGCTTGAAAACGCCGTATTTTCAGAGCTTTTTCAGTATAGCATACTTTTTCTTTCTTCTCAACCGCTATTCTTTGAACTTTAAAACGCTCTGCGGCAAAAACCGCAGAGCGTTTGAGAGTGTCAAAAAACAATCTTTTCCC
>JBJEIR010000178.1:0-7624 GCA_051877215.1 Acutalibacteraceae bacterium
TGGATTTTCCGAAGATGATCTTACCCGTACCATGGACACCTTCAGCGGAGGACAGCGTTCCAAAGCGGCAATGGCAAGGCTGCTGCTTTCGTCCGCTAATCTGTTGCTGCTCGATGAGCCGACAAACCACTTGGATATTCAGTCGGTGGAATGGCTCGAAGGATTTTTGTCCGATTATCGCGGCGCTTTCATTGTCATCTCTCACGATCGTTATTTTTTGGATCGCGTCACCAATCGCACAATAGAGCTTTGCGCAGGGCGCTTGTATACCACAAACGGAAATTATTCCGCCCATCGGGAAAAACGGCAGCAGGACCGCGAAATACAGCAAAAGCATTACAGCAATGCCCGGCGCGAGATCAAGCGGATTGAAGACAATATTGCACTGTTAAAACAGTGGAATCGGGAAAAAAGCATCCGCGCGGCGGAAAGCCGTGAAAAGCGTGTCGAACGCTTAAAAGCGGAGCTGACAGACCCCGAGTCGGAGCTTTCGATGATTCGATTTGATTTTACCGCCGCCCAAACGAGCGGCAGTGAGGTCATCGAGGCGGGAGAGCTTGCAAAATCCTTCCATAAGCCGCTCTTTCAAAATGTTGAGCTGCATATCCGCCGTGGCGAAAGGGTATTTCTGTACGGTGAAAACGGCTGCGGAAAAACGACACTGCTGAAAATAATCAATGGAATGTTACAGCCGGACAAAGGCTTTATCCGGCTCGGCGCAAAGGTGAGCATCGGGTATTATGATCAGACCCAAAGCGCTCTTTGCGACGATAAAATGGCGATTGACGAGCTGTGGGATACCTATCCGCAGATGACGCAGACGGAGATCCGCAGTGCTATGGCGGCGTTTCTTTTTCGCGGAGACGATGTGTTCAAGCCGGTCGGCCTGCTCAGCGGCGGAGAGCGAGCGCGTTTGCTTTTGCTGAAACTGATGTTGGCGAAAAATAACCTGCTGCTGCTTGATGAGCCGACCAATCATCTGGACATTGCCTCGCGCGAAGCACTGGAAAAAGCGCTTGACGGGTATGACGGTACCATGCTGATTGTGTCCCATGACCGTTATTTTATCAATCGTATGGCTACTCGTATGCTGCGCATGACCGAAAACGGCTTGCAGTCTGTCGAGGGAAATTATGATGCGCTTGCTGAGCGCATCAACAGAGAAAAACAAAAAGAGGAAATCGCCTCTGCTGACCGCTCTGCTCCATCCAAAAAAGAAAGCGGGCGGCAAACGCGCGAAACCGCAGCAATGCGGCGCCGTATTTCTGCGGAGCTGCGGCAATTGGAGCAGCAGATAACCAAAGAGGAAACGGCCGCCGCACAGGCGCAGGAGCGCCTCAATCTTCCCGAAACGGCTGCGGATTATCAGAGAATTTTGGAGCTGACCGAGGAGCTGGAACAACATCGAAGCGCTGTGGATGCGTTGATGGCGCGCTGGGAAGACCTGCAATTGCAGCTTGAACAACAACCTGAACAATAGACAGAATAAAAAACTTAGGATATCCGCTTTTATGCCTGCTGTGTCCTTTTGAGAGGAGCAAATTTCTTCATCTGTTAAAGCGACAAAGTAAAAGCCCACGGATTTGTACATCGGCAAATCCGCGGGCTTTTTCATATGAAGTTTAATAAGGGGGTTTAAATCAGATTTGTATGGAAATGGCCATCAGCATTTGACGGGCATCAATGGTGTTGGTGGTGCCGTCGCTGTTGAAATCGGCGGCGAGCGTTTGAGCTTCGCTCAGTGAAGACCCGTTGATCAAAGAAATCATGATGGTGCGCACATCGTCTGTGCTCAGATATCCGTCACAGGTCACATCGCCTAAAACAATCAGATTGAAAGAAGCCAGCTCGCTCTCTCCGTCCAAGACCTTGACGGTCATACCGGTTTTCACACGGGAGGCGGTGTCGGCAAGCGCTGTTCCGTCATATACGCTAAGTGTATAGGAAGAAGTCAAAGCGGACAGCATTTCCGAGACAGAAGTGCCGCTTTGAATACCGGAAACGGCATTGTCCTTGACGGCATATTCGGTGCTTTCCAAAACCGCTTTATCCTCTCCGATGGTGGAATCGGATTTTTTCACACCGTCCTGGAAAGAAACAATCACATCATTTGCCGCCATTTGAATGGCGTTGACGGTCAGCGTACCCTTGTTTCCGACGCTCACTTTGACCTGCTTGATGGTACTGACGCCGTCAGCGGGCAGCACATTATTCCAGGTGTAGCAGCCGACGAAGTTGAGAGCGGCAGAGCCTGCCTGCGCCGGCAAATATTCGACGGCAGTGGTTCCGTTAAAGGCGGGATAGAAATCCTCTCCGAGCGTAAACCATCTGTCCCCGGCACTGGTGGTGACCAACAGCGAAATATTAAAGGACGCGCTGCTGTCAAAGCTGACCAAGAGGTTTTCAAGCGATTCCGGTTTGTATTCTTTGTTGAGATCGAAAATCACATGATATCCTTTGTCTGTATCGGCGGTCACGGTCAGTTTTCCGTTGTCGTAAACATAACTGCCTGTAAGTGTGCGGTCCGCAACAGAGAGAACAGACGGATCCATCAGTGTGATTGTCGGTTCGGCGGGAGCGGTTTTGGTGTTGTAAGCGGTATTGGTCACAACACCCGCAGAAGCCGCAAAGTAGAAATAGCTGATCGTCAGCGAAGCGCCCGGCTCAAGGAAGAAGCGCAGTGTATCAATGCGATAGTCTTCTTCCGGATTCCACCAATTGGAAAGATTGATTTCAAGCTTTTCCGTGTCTGTCATATAAGGCGCTTCGTTCTCTGCAACCAGTTCATCCCCGGAATTGCAGTCGCGCATCATATAATAATTGCTGCCCGCCTGCGTCAGGCCGAAAAAGTAACCGCCGGAGGAGGGCACAAGCCTGCATGTCAAATAAGGAGTGGTAGCCGTGCCCAGTGACAGGGGAAGCGAAAAATCGATCATGCCGCGCTCGGAGCCGTTGTTTGAAACGGTAATGCTGCCGTCGGTGTCATAGCTGTAAGAGACCCCGCTGCTGATCGGTGTAACGGTATTGCCGATGGCGTCGATTCCGATATAATTGCCGTATGTCGTAATGCTGGCCCAGCCTTCCGTACCGTCGGGAAGGGCGACTTTGCCCCAACCGTTATTGGCAAGCTCGGTGACGACGACCTGATCCCCTTTATACAGCACGCCTAAGACATCATAATCTGTCGAAATGCCGGCACGGACATTCAGCTCCGACGCGGTGACGATATAGGTTCCGAGCTTTTGGGCGCTTGTTCCGCTGGCGTCCTGATAAGCGGGCGTGCCATAGCCCAAAATATTAGAATAGGAAAGAGGATACGCTTTGGCAAAGCAGCCGCCGCCTTCATTATCTTCACCGTTTTGACCGGAGGTGTTCCCTTCAATCGTATAGACATATCCGCCGCTTGCATAGCGGACCAGACCGACATGAGTGGCAACAGAGCTGTTGCTGGATTGAAAATAGATGATATCGCCGGCTTTAGGAGTATAGCTGCCGCCGCGATAGGCGGAATATTGGAAAAGGCCTCGGTCTTGAAACCAGGACACGCCATACGGGCAATAGGCGTGGTAATATACAATACTGGAGGGGATTCCCGCTTGATTGGCACACCACGAAACAAACATGGCACACCAAGCGGCATAGGAAAATCCGCCGCTGTCCACATTGTTGTCGTACCACACACCGTATTTGGTGTAGTTGTTGCTGCCGGCGACCGTGCCGGAGAGTGAGCCCTCCAAATAGCCGACCTGTGTTTGAGCAACGGCAACAATATCCGCCGCTTGATTGCCGGTATTGGTATGCGTGTTTTCATACGCCGCAAATACCGATACGGCCGGCAAGCTACATAAAATCAGCAGCAGAGCGGCAGTCAGAGCAATTGCTTTTGTGATGCCTTTCATCTTTCAAAACCTCCTGAAAAATAAACGGGATTGCAGCCGCATCGGGCGGCCGACAAGGCATATAACGGCATGTGCAAATCGGAAAAGATGGGTGTGAAAGAGGATTGCACAAAAAGCAAACCTATTTGCCATTATATTTTTATCTAATTTATATTATCAAATTATAGAAGTATACACAATGGACAAAAACACAAAAAATCAGCGTTAATTTTATAATATTCTTACAAATCAAAATCGCCCCGCATCTGTTCTTTTGAAAAACAGATGCGGGGCGACAGCGTCTATATAAGAGATGCTTTCAAAAGAAGAGCGCTCAGACAGAAGCGGCGGAAATATAGGAAAGCATATAACGCGCATCCGATGAGTCGATCTGTCCGTTGTTGTTGTAGTCAGCCGCCAAACGCTGTTCGGCAGTCAAACTGCTGTCACCGTTTAACAATACGACCATCACCATACGCACATCATTGGTGGTGATAGAACCGGAAGAGGTGATATCGCCGATCACCGAAAGTCCATAAGAGCGAACAACGGAAGAGCCTTCCAAAATGGACAGGGTCATGCCGGTCGTAATCGTTCCGGAGGTGATACGCTGACCGTCTTTATTGTACACAGCCAAATAGGAGGCATCCTGATCAAAGGAGGCGAGCAGCTTGCTGACTGTTGTTCCGGCCGGGACGCGGCTCACAATGCTGTCGGAAACCGTTAAGACAGACGAGGTCAGAGCCGTGGGGGAAGGATCCGGTGTATATTGCAATGTGCCGCTTGCATGCTGCCCATCGGTTACATACACAATATCGGTTTTGCGCGAGGCTTGCAGAGCGGAAAGCGACAAATCTCCCTTGCCGTAAAGGGTGATCGTAATGCTTTTTACGGTACTGCTGTCGATCGCCCCGCCGTTCCATTCGTAGTAGCCTTTGAGATTCATGTCGGGCTTCCATGCGCCGGCAGGCAAGGCTTTCGGCGCGGAGGTAAGATCAAATTCGTTGAAAAATTCGTTTCGAATTTCTACAGATGCGTCTCCTTTGGCATTGGTCAGATTCAGTGTGATATTAAAATCGGTCGTACTGCTGACATCCATCAGCAGATGAGAAAGGATTGTCGGGTTAAAGTTCTTGTCAACGGGAATGGTGACGGAGTAGTCTCCCTTATCGGTGCTTGACATGTACAGCACGCCGTTGTCGTAGGTGTAGCTTCCGGCAACGCCGCCTTGACTATAGTCCCCTGCTCCGTACAAAGAAGTGTAGGGAGCATCAATGGCGAATGCGGGAGTAAACTTCATGTCGTACAGCTTGACATACTGGTCCTTTTGTCCAACCACAAAATAGGAGCATTTTGTGATTTTTACATTGCCGGAGTCCGTCAAATATCCTTGATTGTACACATATTGACCGAAGTTCACGAAAAACTCGTCATAACCGGGGGCAAAATCGTCGGTACCGTTGCCGGCAAGCTCTGAAAGGGTGACATCATGAGAAGCGCCGTTGCGATCGAGATAGGTGATGGTGGCGTTAAAATAGGCTGTGCCGTCTTTCTTTACATAAATATAGGCGTCGTTGCCGGAATCCACACTGTTCTCATATGTCATATAAGCAGACGGCCACGCCCATCCGTCGACACCGGTATACATATCGACGACGCCGTTGTTCCAATAAGCAAAAATGCGTCCGCCGTTATCATCATAGGAATTGTATTTCAAACCGCTTTCGGTGGGCATTAGATTTGTGTTGGCGCCCCAATACGCCTCATTCCATTTTGCATAAAGCGTAAAGCCGTAGGGAACGGGGGTGTTGAAATCATACGGATCCGTCAATTCGGGATTGCAGTACCATCCGGCAAAATCAAAGGCGTATCGTGTCGGATCGGCCGGCTTTGTCACCGTCTCACCGTCTTTTACGGTTTGTGATTCTACATAAGAACCGCCGTTGCTTTGGAACACAATCTTATGGCCGCTGTTATCCTGGTAAGCAGGCGTGCCGTAACCGTAAATCCGCTCATAAGAGAGGGAATAGGACTTGGCAAAGCAGCCGCCGCCGTCATTCACTTCACCGTTTTGACCGGAGGTGTTCCCTTCAATCGTATAGACATATCCGCCGCTTGCATAGCGAACCAGGCCGACATGGGAAGAGGTCGAACTGCCCGACGGGGCAAAATAGATAATATCGCCGGCCTTTGGCGTATAGCTGCCGCCGCGGGATGCCGAATATTTGAAAAGTCCCTGATTTTTAAACCAGTTGACACCGGTGGGGCAATAGGCGTGCGGATATACAATGCCGGAGGGAATTCCCGCTTGATTGGCGCACCACGAAACAAACATGGCACACCAAGCACCGTGAGAGAAAGCAGTGCTGCCGCCCTCATAAGTGTTTGCATACCACAGGCCGTATTTGGTGTAGTTGTTGTTGCCGGCAGTCGTGCCGGAGAGCGAGCCCTCCAAATAGCCGACCTGTGTTTTAGCAATCGCGATGATATCCTCTGCTTGATTGCCGGTGTTGGTATGGGTGTTTTCATACGCGGCAAAGACACCGACCACCGGCAGTCCGGTGAGGATCAGGAGAAGAGAAAGGGTCAGTGCGATTGCTTTTGAGCACCATTTTTTCATAAAGCAATACCTCCTCGGGAAAATGAGCAAAATTTACACGATTGAAAAACCATCATGGTTTATGCCTAAAACCAAATTTTCCTTACACTACCATTTTAATAAATAGGAATCAAAAATGCAATTCGCTTTTTGTGGATTTTAACGGCAAACTTTTATCTATTTATTACAAATTCGGTCTTGTAAATTGTCACAAATTAGAAAGGATAAACATTTCTTTTGCCCCAAAAAAGAGATACTGAAAAGAAAAATACGGGGCATGCGCGCCGAGCCGTGTGTCTGTAAAAATGTTGTGCCGCTGTTCATATTCGACGCCTTTTGGGGCATTCTAATGAAAAACAAACCGTGGAAAAAGCGGGAGGATGATAACCATGACGCCGACATTTCACACCGATTATGAGGATAATGTGACGTTGCTGCGCAGAAAATTGCGCGCCGACGAGAGCTTTGATATTTTGGAACGGGAAATTTTTATTGCCGATCGGCGGGCGACGCTTTTTTTCGTCGACGCATTTACAAAAGATGAGATCATCGAAAAGATGTTTGAATTTTTGATGAAGCTGAAAAAAGAAGATTTGGACGAAATTACATCCTCCGGTTCATTCGCCTCGCATTTTCTTTCCTATGTGGAAATCAACCGCGAAGCGGCTCCCGATAAGGTGGTGACAGCAGTTTTGTCCGGTACGGCGGCGCTGGTCGTCGAATATTACGACCAGGTTTTCCTGATTGATGCGCGCACCTATCCCGTGCGCAGCATTGATGAGCCGCAGGATGACCGCGTTTTGCGCGGCTCACACGACGGCTTTGTGGAAACGATGGTCTTCAATGCGGCACTGATTCGCCGCCGTATTCGGGATGCGCGCCTCACAATGGAGGCACTGCAGGTGGGGTCCAAATCAAAAACCGATGTGGTGCTGTGTTATATGGACGGGGTGTGCGACCAAAAGAAGCTGGACACCATTCGGCGCAAAATACAGAATATTACCATTCCGGCGTTGACAATGGGGCAGGAAAGCCTGACGGAATGTCTGTGCCGCCGCCAGCATTTCAATCCCTTTCCCCGCGTGCGGTATACGGAAAGGCCGGATTGCGCCGCCGCGAGTGTGATGGAGGGCAAAATCCTTGTCAT
>JBJEIR010000179.1:0-7596 GCA_051877215.1 Acutalibacteraceae bacterium
GGCGGTTTTCTCCGCACTTGAAAAAGGCGATCCAAAGGCGCGCGAAATCTTGATTGAACACAATTTACGCTTGGTCGTATACATTGCGCGTAAATTTGAAAATTCCGGTGTGGGTATTGAGGATTTGATTTCCATCGGCACCATCGGGTTGATCAAAGCGGTCAATACCTTTTGTCCGGGACGGGGGATTAAGCTGGCCACCTACTCCTCCCGCTGCATTGAAAACGAAATTTTGATGCACCTGCGTAAAAATGCGGGACAACGAAATGAAATTTCCATCGACGAGCCCTTGAATGTCGATTGGGACGGCAACGAACTGCTTTTATCCGATGTGCTCGGCAGCGACCCGGATATTGTCAATCGCGGCGTAGAACAGGAGTCGGAATGTCAAATGCTGATGGAGTGTGTGGCGCGGCTCAGCGAACGCGAGCAGCATATTCTGCGTCTGCGCTTCGGCCTGCAGGGGGCGCGAGAACACACGCAAAAGGAGGTTGCCGACCTAATGGGCATCTCTCAGTCGTATATTTCGCGTCTGGAAAAGAAAATCATCAAGCGCTTAAAGCACGAAATCGAAAAAGCAGAGTAACAAGCGCTTTGCCGGTTCAATCGGCAAAGGTCTATGCTCACCTTTTTCCTTTTTTGGAAATCTTTTTGCATTGCAGCCTCTCCCCTCTTTCCGTTACAATGAACAGGAAGGAGGTGAACGGATTTGTTTTTGCGGAAATCGTTCCGGTTTTCTTTTCGCCGCCGTTTGTCTGACGGCATTTCTCGTATATAAATACCGCCCCTTTTCGGGGGAACCCTTCTGAAAACCGAACAGAAGCCCACGCCTTTATAAAGCATCTCAACTCGGTATTGCACTTTCCCCATCCGCAGAGAGCTTTACGGCGCGGGCAGGACACTCCATTTCATAAAAAAGCAGCCCGACAAAGATTCTCATCTTTTGTCGGGCTGTTTTCACAACAGTATTTATTTTTTATCCATTCCCGTAACAGGGCGGCAATGCCAGATCCGATCGGAATAATCCTGAATCGAGCGGTCAGAAGCAAAGCCACCGCTGCCCGCCGTATTGAGCAGCGCCATACGCGCCCACGCATCACGGTTTTTATATGCCTTGGCGGATTCCTCCTGTGCACGGCAATAATCCTCAAAATCCGCCAGCACCATGTACGGATCCTTTGAGATGAGAGACCCGGCGATTTCGCCGAACTGCCGTCCGCCGAAGCCCTTGAACATCACATCGATCGCGCGGTGCAAATGCTGATTGCTGTTATACAGATTCTGCGGCGTATAACCCATGCGCTTTTGTGCCTCGACCTCCTCGGCTGTCATGCCGAAGATGAAAATGTTATCCTTGCCCACCGCATCATAAATTTCCACATTGGCGCCGTCCATCGTACCGAGCGTGACCGCGCCGTTCATCATCAGCTTCATATTGCCCGTTCCGCTGGCTTCCGTGCCGGCGAGAGAAATCTGCTCGCTGATATCGGCGCTGGGCATCAGCAGCTCTGCCAAGGATACGCGATAGTCCTCCAAATAGACGATCTTGAGCTTATCCCGGACAGCAGGATCGTTTTCGATCTCCTTGCCGAGCAAATAGATAAAGCGGATAATCTCCTTGGCAAGGAAGTAACCGGGAGCGGACTTGGCACCGAACAGGTATGTGCGCGGAACAAAATCTTTATTCGGATTTTCCTTCAGCTCAAGGTAGGTATGCAGGATATGCAGCGCGTTGAGATGCTGCCGCTTATATTCGTGCAAGCGCTTGACCTGCACATCGAAAATCGAATCGGGATCCAGCGTGATGCCGTTTTGCTGCTGTACATATTTGGCAAGCCGCTCCTTATTGCGGCGCTTGATCGCCATAAATTCGTCGAGCGAAGCTTTGTCATCCGCATAATCCCGCAGGCCCGAAAGCTCCGACGCGTCGAGAATAAAGCCATCCCCGAGCCGATCGGAAACAAACTGTGCCAGCTCCGGATTTGCCTGACAAAGCCAGCGGCGGTGTGCGATGCCGTTGGTCACATTTTTGAATTTCTCAGGCATGACGGTGTATGCGTCGTGAAAAACATCCTGCTTGATAATTTCACTGTGAAGCTGGGACACACCGTTGACCGAATGAGAGGCCGCAACACACAGGTTGGCCATCTTCACAAGCCCGTAGCTGATGATCGCCATACGGCTGACCTTGGCCGCATCGTTGCCGGTCTTCTGCATCATTTCGGCGCTGAAACGATTGTTGATCTCCCGCACGATCTGATAAATACGGGGCAGACGCTGACTGAACAAATCCTCCGGCCAGCATTCGAGCGCCTCGGCCATAACCGTGTGATTGGTGTATGCCATTGTGCGGGTGATAATGCTCCAGGCATCCTCCCAGGTATAGCCGCACTCGTCGAGCATAATGCGCATCAATTCCGGAATGGCCAGCGTCGGATGTGTATCATTGATGTGGATCGCCGCCATTTCGGGCAGGTTGTCAAGCGTGCCGTACTGCTGCAAATGGCGCTGTACAATATCCTGCACGGAGGCGGACACGAGAAAATACTGCTGCGACAGGCGAAGCGATTTTCCCTCACGGTGATTGTCGGCGGGATACAAGACCTGGGTGATGACCTCCGCCATCGCTTTTTGCTCCATCGCGCGCATATACTCACCTTGATTGAAGAGCGACATATCCATACCGGGAGCGGTCGCTCGCCACAGGCGAAGCGTGGAAACGCCGCGGCCGTCTTTTCCCGCGACCATCATATCATACGGCTGTGCAATAATGACCGTTGCATTTTCATGCTCCACATGGTGAAAATCGTTGTCCCACCATTCGTGGATTTGCCCGTCAAAGCGCACCTCTTTGGCAAGCTCCGGACGGGGCAGCAGCCAGCATTCCCCGCCGGGAAGCCAAAAATCGGGGGCCTCTGTCTGCCAGCCATCCACCAGCTTCTGACGGAAAATACCGTATTCATATAAAAGCGAGTAGCCGATAGCGGGCATCGAGGCGGTTGCCAGTCCGTCCAAGAAGCACGCCGCCAAGCGTCCGAGACCGCCGTTGCCGAGACCGGCGTCCGGCTCCAGTTCATACAGAGCGTCCAGCTTCACGCCGTATTTTTTCAGTTCCTTTTCCGCTTCGGCGGTCAGGTTCATGTTATACAGCGTGTTTTTGAGCGAACGCCCCATCAAGAACTCCATGCACAAATAGTACACTTGCTTGGCGTTTTGCTCATGCGCCTTGGAAATGTACTCCACGCGCCGGGCGCGCATACGGTCGCGCAGCACAAGCGCCAGTGCATTATACCAGTTTTCATCGGTGGCATCCTCCGGCTGAACCGAGAAATTGTGCAGCAGCTTAGCGGTAAGCTCCTCGCCGAGCGACAGCTTCTTGGGTGCGGCCTTTTTGGCGGACTTCCTGTCTGTCTTTTGAACAGCGGTCTGCTCGGCCGGCTTTTTTTCAACGGATTTTCCGCTTGCCGCCTGCTTTTCAGCCACCGTCGAGCTCGTCTTTTTTCCTGATTCCCTTCTCATCTTTTGTTCCATCCCTTTCTCATAAAGGAAAGTGTATGTGCTTTCGATCGGATCCCCCGCGTACCCCGCGCGGATATCCGACAGTGTCAGAGTGTATATCATCTATTCTCCTATTATATAATAAGTAATTTTATTTTGCAACTGTTTATGCGAAATAAATAAAAGATTTACATATTTTAATTAAAATCATCTTTTATTTCGTTAAAATACACAAAAAATAAGGGGATTTTCACACCAATAACTTATGAATGGGATCCTTTTTGCGCGCCAAAAGGGCTGCAAGACCAAAGAGCCGCCGGTCAGCTGTCCAAAAGTGCAAATAGAGCGTCCTTTTTATCCTTGTAATTCCGCTTCTTCCCAGTATAATTTAATTAAAGATAACCGGTACGAAATTTGTCAGAATACCGCAAAACAAAAACCGTTTTTACAGATGTGAAACGAAAGGATGCGATTGTATGCTATTGAAAAACGCCGTTGTGTACAATGAGGTTTTCGAGCCGATCCGCGCAGATGTCGCCGTCGAGGGAGAAACGATCACCGCCATCGGCGATGTGACCGCCTGCGGTGAACAATTTGATTTGACCGGCTGCACCGTGATTCCGGGCCTTATCGATATGCATATTCACGGCTGTGCCGGTGCCGACACGGGCGACGCCACTCCCGAAGCTCTCGAAGCCATGTCCGCCCTGCTCGTCAAGCGCGGCGTCACCTCCTTCTGCCCGACCTCAATGACCCTTTCCTTTGAAGAGCTGCAAACGATTTTTGCCAATGTCGCCCGCGTAAAGGATTCGGTGAGCGGCGCCTATATCCACGGTATCAACATGGAAGGGCCGTATATTGCCATGTCCAAAAAAGGCGCCCAAAACGGAAACTATGTCCGCAACCCCGACAAAGACGAATTCAAGCGTCTGTATGACGGCTGCGGCGGCTGCATTTCTATCGTAGACATTGCGCCCGAATGTGAAGGCGCAGAGGAATTTATCAAAGAAGTACAGCCCTATTGTCCCGTTTCCACCGCTCACACCGCCGCCGGCTATGACGAGGCGATGAAGGCGATTGAATGGGGCGTACGCCACACGACCCACCTGTACAACGCGCAAAGCGGTCTGACTCACCGCGCTCCCGGCGTGGTCGGAGCGGTTTTTGACGCCGCGCCCCGCTACGGCGTGCGCGCCGAGCTGATCTGTGACGGCTTTCATATTCATCCCGCCGCGCTGCGCATCGCGTTCCGTCAGCTCGGCGAAGACAACTCCATCATCGTCAGCGATTCGATGTGTGCGGCCGGCCATGTAGACGGCGAATATGATCTCGGGGGTCAAACCGTTTATGTAAAAGACGGAAAAGCGCTTCTTGCCGACGGCACCATCGCCGCTTCTACCTCCAATGTATATGAAGAGCTTAAAAATGTCATTTCTTACGGCATTCCGCTCAAGCAGGCGATTAAATCAGCGACCATCAATCCCGCCAAAGCCATTCGCGTCGATGATGTGACCGGCTCCGTCAAAGTAGGCAAGCGCGCCGATCTGCTTGTGCTCGACCGCGATTTTAACATCAAACTGGTTGTTGTCAAAGGACAGGTGAAGGTAAACAACCTGTAATCCGTTTGTTTACAAAAACGCCGCCTTTCCCCTTGACTTCTCGGCTAAAAGCGTGTATGATACATGGTAATGGGAACGATGATTTTGATTGTACCTGTATAAGCACATAAAAGCAGAATCAAACTATTTTGCAGGGGGTAATAACACATGAAAAAAGACAACAAATGGATTTGGATTGCCGTATTGGCCGCCGTTGTAGCGGCCGTCACTACCGCCGCGATCATTCTGCTTCGTGCGCGCCGCAAACTGCTGTGCGACTGCTCGGACGTGATTTGCGATTGCGGCTGTGATGCGGATTGCTGCGAAGAAGAAGCGACCCAAGATGTCGAAGCGCCCGAACAGGACACTGTCGACGAGACCGAGGATACAGCGGAATAAGATATGCGCATCCCGCCCTCTGAACGGGGGGCGGGATTTTCTTATATCTTTTCCGATGAATAACCAGCCGCGATATAAAAAGGAGGTCTTTGCCGTGACAAACACAAACGCGAGCGAGAAATTTACAAAGGAAGGACTGACCTTTGATGATGTACTGCTGATCCCGGCAGCATCAGAGGTGCTGCCGAAAGACATTTCGACCGTCACACAGCTTACCAAAAATATTCGTCTGAACATTCCGCTGATGACAGCCGCTATGGATACCGTCACCGAATCGCCGATGGCAATCGCCATCGCCCGCGAAGGCGGCATCGGCGTGATTCACAAAAACATGTCCATTGAGCAGCAAGTGGATCATGTGGACCGCGTCAAGCGTTCGGAAAACGGCGTTATTGTCAACCCGTTCTTTCTCTCTCCCGACCATTTGGTGGAGGACGCAAACGCGCTGATGGCAAAATATAAGATCTCCGGTGTGCCGATTTGCCGAGACGGCAAGCTGGTCGGTATTCTCACCAACCGCGATATGCGCTTTTTGACCGATTTTTCTCAGCGCATCGAAGATGTCATGACCAAGGAAAATCTGATTACCGCGCCTGTCGGCACCACCCTTGCGCAGGCACAGGAAATGTTGCGTCAGCATCGCATTGAGAAGCTGCCGATCGTTGACGAAAACGGTTACCTCAAAGGGCTCATCACCATTAAAGATATCGAGAAAAACCTGAAATACCCGAATTCCGCCCGCGATAAGGACGGACGGCTGTTGTGCGCGGCGGCCATCGGCGCGACCGCCGATGTGCTGGAGCGTGCAGGGGAGCTTGCAAAAGCACAGGTGGACGCCTTTGTGCTTGACTCTGCACACGGTCACAGCCGCAACATTTTAAACGCCATCTCAAAGGTCAAAGCGGCTTTCCCGAGCATCTCCCTGATTGCGGGCAATATCGCCACCGCCGAAGCCGCCGAGGCGCTGATTGCCGCCGGCGCCGACGCCATCAAGGTCGGTATCGGCCCCGGTTCCATTTGCACCACCCGTGTGGTCGCCGGCATCGGCGTGCCGCAGATCACGGCGATCTATGACGCCGCCTGCGTCGCTTCCAAATACGGTATTCCCGTCATTGCGGACGGCGGTATCAAATATTCCGGAGATATCGTCAAAGCCATCGCCGCAGGCGGCGATGTCGTGATGATCGGCTCGCTTGTCGCCGGCTGTGCCGAATCTCCCGGTGCAACCGAAATTTATCAGGGCCGCCAGTTTAAGGTTTACCGCGGGATGGGAAGTCTTGGCGCGATGGAACAAGGCAGCAAAGACCGGTATTTCCAGGAAAGCAATAAAAAGCTCGTTCCCGAAGGCGTGGAAGGCCGCGTTCCTTACAAGGGGCCGCTTGCGGACACCGTCTATCAGCTTCTCGGCGGCTTGCGTTCGGGCATGGGATATTGCGGCTGCCCCGATATCCGCACACTGCAAAAGAACGGACGATTCATCAAAATTACAGGTGCCGGCTTGAAAGAAAGCCATCCTCATGACATCAGCATCACAAAAGAAGCTCCGAACTACTCCTTCAGCTTAAACGCATAACCGATAGGCATTTGCAAACGACACTGCTCTCAAAAAAAACGCCGTCCGATCACTATCGGATGGCGTTTTTTACGGGAAATCTTACAGATAAGAAGCGGGTTTCTTAAGGACCGTTTTAAAACCATAACAGCAAAAAAGTAACCGAAAGCGCATACTTTCGGTTACTGAGAGTGTCAAAAAACAATTTTTTCCCTCCCCTTACACAGGGGAAAGGCATTGATACGCTGCAAATCCCTTGGCTCCCTTGTGTAAAGGGAGCTGGATCCGCCGTAAGGCGGAGACTGAGGGATTGTTTTCTTTGCACTGTTTTGGGGCGATAGAGATGGCACAACCCCTCTCTCCCCATTACACAGGGGAGGCGGTGGTATGCCACAAAATCCTTTTACAGTACGGTTTTTTGACAAGCTGAGTAACCGAAAGCGCATGCTTTCGGTTACTTTTTTATCTTTTTTTCAAACCATATTGGCTTTGCGGTTTTGCAAAGCCGTTTTGGCGACAATCGCTTTACTTCTGATTGACCATATCAAA
>JBJEIR010000180.1:0-7596 GCA_051877215.1 Acutalibacteraceae bacterium
GGATATTCCGATTTTTTCATCACCTGAATTTCCTGCGGATCGATCATAATGCCGATCACGCTGTCCACCGCATGATAATCGGTCGTCTGAATCATCCACTTAAAGCCTTTGACATCCACGATGATCTCATAATGGACGCCTTTAAAGGTCAGATTGGTGACGCGCCCGACAAGATCGCCTTTTTCCGGTTCAACAATATCGATATCCTCCGGGCGCACCACCACATCGACCGGCTCGTCCCTTTCAAAGCCGCTGTCGACACACCGAAAGGTCTTGCCGAAAAATTCAACAAGATAATCCTCGTGCATGATTCCGTCGAGGATGTTGCTTTCTCCGATAAAGTCCGCGACAAACGCATTGCGAGGCTCGTTATAAATGTCCGTCGGCGTACCGATTTGCTGGATATGACCGTTATCCATAACGACGACCGTATCGGACATGGATAAGGCCTCTTCCTGGTCGTGCGTAACATAAATAAAGGTAATCCCGAGACTTTTTTGAATGTTTTTCAGCTCCACCTGCATATCCTTGCGCAGCTTCAGATCAAGTGCAGCAAGCGGCTCGTCGAGCAGCAGGACACTCGGATTGTTGGCAAGCGCCCTTGCAATCGCCACACGCTGCTGCTGTCCGCCGGACAGCGTGGCGATGCTTCGCTTTTCAAAGCCCTTCAAATTGACAAGAGCCAGCATCTTATCCACCGTCTGCGCAATCTCCGATTTGCTCTTTTTCTGCACCTTCATACCGAATGCGACATTTTCATACACATTCAGGTGCGGAAAAAGCGCATAGCGCTGAAAAATGGTATTGACGCGGCGCTTATACGCGGGCAGGTTATTCACACGCTGACCGTCAAAAAAGACATCGCCTCGATCGGGAGTGATGAAGCCGCCGATGATACGCAGCGTGGTGGTCTTACCGCATCCGGACGGACCAAGCAGCGTAACAAACTCTCCATCATGAATACTGAGATTTAAGCCATCCAGTACCCGTTCCCCGTCAAATGAAACAGCGATGTCTTTGAGCGTGATAATATTTTTCATGACCATGCATCCCCCTTTGCGGTCGCACACTGCTTTTATCAGGCGGGCAGTATGCTTATCAGTTTCGCGTGGACAGCGAATTCGCCATCAACCGGCCGTGAAACCGCAGTACCTTGGGCAGCGCCCTCCGCAAAGGGTTTTTCACAATTGCCTGCACAAAACAGAACTCTTTTCCGTCCCGTGCGGCAACTGCGGCGTCGCCTGTATACTGCTATCGGTTTTTGCCTTAGATGCACCCCTCTGTGCGATATTGTTAACGGTCCGAATGAACGTATGCAACATACCGTACACAGAGAGAAACTAGATACCAATATAAGAAAAAAGACATCAAAAGTCAAGGATTTTTTTATATTTTTAAAAAAACAGGTCTGTTTTTCATCTTTTTACCGACATTTGCTCAAGAAAAGTCAAAATACGAAACAAAGGCGGCAACGCCTGACAATTTTTCAAAAAAGCCAAAGCCGTCTTCACAATGCACATACCGACCGCTTTTGTGACGATATTTCAGCAGAGAAGATCAAAAGAAAAAGCCTGCGGGCGGTAAACCCGCAGGCTTTTTCAATCCGTATAAACAATCCGCTGTATTTTAAAAATCTTCCGCAGAATACCGCTGAGCAATTTCGGACTTTTGTACAGTACAATTTGCATACCGGACCCCTCCGCTTTCAGGATTTGATACGCAAGCAGCCGCATAATATCAGCGCGGCCGCCGCTATCATCAGCAGCAACTGATACGGGCAGACGGTCGCGACCAACAAGCCCGCTCCAAAGGCGGCAATAGAACAGCTCACTATCCGCCGTGTCGTTCTCATGTCCATCGCTCCTTTTCCCGCTGCTTTCTTTAACAGCATATGTCAAGGGGCGCACTTCGTGAAAAAAATCAGCGATCTTTTGCGTAAATCATCAGCAAAAGGCCCTCGGAAAAGGAAATTTCCGCCGGTTTTTCCGTAAACTCATTGCTGACTCCGTACGGATAATCGATATCAAAGACGGCATTTTCGAGCGGATATGCGAGGTTACGAAGGGTGATGCCGCGCACGGCGCCCCCGTAAGGCAGCAGCGAAAGCATTCGACCTTTTTGCGGCTTTAGCGTATAGGTTCCCGGCGTCAGCAACCGAATTTCCTGCTGCTCATCGACAAGCACGCCCGTCGCGTTGTAACGCTGTAAAAAACAAAGCAGCATCACATTGGCAAGCGTATGATCCATCCGCCCGCCTAAACATCCGAGCAGCAGAAACTCCCGATACCCCTCTTCGAGGGCACAGCGAAGGGCGGCGGTAAGATCGGTATCATCCTTACATACCGGCAGCACTTTGGTCGGTATGTCGTCCGCCTCCGAAGAGGAATCGAAATCGCCGATTATAAAATCGGGCTTTCGTCCCATTTCGGCAAGCAGGCGCTGTCCCCCGTCCGCCGCAATGATATAGTCATCGGCGCGGAGGTACTGTTTGAGATATCGGGCATCCGAGAACGGCGCAGCTCCGACAACGACACAACGCCTCATTTGTTTTCCCATTCCCTGCGCTCCTTTACTTCATTATAAAGGGCAACATAGCTTTCATGCCGCGAGCGGGCAATCGTTCCCTGCTCGACCGCCTCGCATATACGGCACCCCTTCTCCCCCGTATGAGAACAGGAGGTAAAGCGGCAACTGCCGAGAAACGGCTGAAACTCCCGAAAGCAGTCAGCCAATTCGTCCTTTCCGATCGTCTCCAGGCGCTGCGCGTCGAGCGAAGAAAAGCCCGGCGTATCCGCAATATATCCCCCGCCTTGCTGCGGATACAGGCAAGCGCTGCGGGTGGTATGCCGGCCGCGTCCGAGCTTTTTACTCGTTTCCCCCACTTCCAAGAGCAGCGAAGCATCCAGCATATTGAGAAGTGTACTTTTTCCGACGCCGGAATTTCCCGCAAGAGCGCAGCATTTCCCGCGCAGATACGCTTTGAGAGGCTGCACGCTGTCCGGTTGCCGATTGCATACCGAAAACACCGTAAAGCCGGCGCGGCGATAAAGCGTCTCCATTTCATCGGGCGATTTGAGATCTGCCTTACTGAAAACCGGGACGGGTTCGATGCCCTTATGCTCTGCAACGGCGATCATGCGATCGAGCACCGAAAGACTCGGTTCCGGATCGGTGGTGGAAACGACCAATATGAGGCAGTCAAGATTGGCGACAGGCGGGCGGATGAGGTGATTTTTCCGCGGCAAAATTTCTTCTACCGTGCCCGTTTTCTCTCCGCTGACAGAAAGATAAACGCGATCTCCCGCAATCGGTTTGATGCCTTGACGGCGCAACAGACCGCGTGCACGGCACTCGTATACGCCGTCGGCGGCTTCCACATAATAGAAGCCGCCGATCCCCTGTAATATAAGCCCGGTCATAAGCTGTTCGTCCATGCTATCGTTTCCTCAATTGTAATCTACATCTTCATTTGCGGTAGTCTTGGTAGGCTCCGTTGGGGCGGCGGTTGTTGCGGGGACGGTAAAAGCGGAATACTTGCTGTCCGTAACACGGCCGCCGGAACCGTCGATTTGAAAGACAGCATATTCCTGATAGTTTCCGGAGCCTGCAGGTGCCAAGCGCACGGTCACCGTGTAGGATGCGGAATGCTGCGTAAATGTTTTGCTGACGGTTGAGGAGCCGGAAAGCAGCAAGCCGCTCTCGGTTTCCCAAAGGCTGTTGCCCACATAAATCTGCATATCGACCGTCGCATCGACATTCGGAAGACGAATATCAACAGAGACATCCTTGTATCCGGAGCTTACAACCAGTACAATTTCACTGTCGGGAGAAACCGAGGAGCCCCCTTGCGGCGTCTGACTGATCACCACACCGGCAGAATAGGTCGGATGGTTGACCTCTTCGATTCTGTCGGCGTTTACATATAACCCTTTGACACTCAACTGCTTAATAGCATCCGCCTGTGCCAATCCCACAACATCGGGAACGGTCACATCCTCGACCGGCTCAGCTCCGCTGCTGACATACAGAGTGACCGTACTCCCTTTGGCTTTTTTCTCTCCTGCGGCAGGGTCGGTCCGTATGACACAGTCATATGCCACCGTATCGCTGGTAGCGGAAACCTCTTTGACCTGGAAACCCGCCGCCTGCAATTTGGTTTTGGCGGTATCCTTCGCCTCTCCCTGCTCAATATCGGGAATGGTAACCAGCTGTTCGCCGCGGCTGATATACAATGTCAGCTCTGTTTTGATTTTCACTTCCCGATCGGGAAGCGGATATTGCTTGATGATTGTCCCCGCCGCTTCACTGCTGTATTCCTGATTGATTTTAATGGTAAAGTCCCGTGCAATGGCAGTATCGTTGGCAACCTCTGTCTCATAATTTTTTCCGACCAAATTCGGCACCCTGACATTTTGCGTGGCCGGTGTTGAGGGGGCGAGAATCTGCGTTGCAAAATACACACCCAGCACAACGATCAGCACCAGCATAAACGCACCGGCAACGCCGGCCAATATCGGTATAATCGGAGGACCTTTTTTCTTTTTCTCCTCCGATTCTTCATTTTCAGCCGCTTCCTTTGCGGCTTCTTCGTTGCTGCGAATACGGGTAAACGCCTCTAAATAATGCTCGGGATTCTCTGCATCGGAGAAATATTTATATTCAAAACGAATACTGGGATTGTTCTTAAACTCATCAATATCATACAGCATCTCCGCCGCAGACTGATAGCGCTTATGCGGATCCTTCTGCATAGCCTTCAGTGTAATCTCCTCAAGCCCGTCCGGAATATCCGGATTGATCTCCTGCGGGCGTTTCGGGTCGGTTTGCATCTGCATGATGGCGACAGATACCGCGTTGTCCGATTCAAAGGGAAGCTGCCCCGTCAGCATTTCATACATCATCACGCCGACCGAATACAAATCGGACTTTTCGTCCGTCACTTCGGCGCGCGCCTGCTCCGGACTGATATAATGCACCGATCCGATCGCTTTGTCGCTCTGCTCCGTCTGGGAAGCCATCTGACTGCGGGAAAAACGCGCAATTCCGAAATCGGTCACCTTGATGGTACCGTCGGCAAGCAGCAGGATATTCTGCGGCTTTACATCCTGGTGCACAATTCCCTTGTCATGAGCGTGCTGCAAGGCTTGCAGGATCTGCGTAATGAAATGCACGACCTCTTTCCACTGCAGCACCTTTTGCTGTTCGATATATTCCTTCAGGGTGATGCCGTCTATATATTCCATCACGATATATTGCAGGTTATCTCCGAAGCTCACATCAATCACGCGCACGATATTCGGATGCGAAAGAATGGCGATCGCCTTCGATTCGTTCTTGAATCGACGGGAAAATTCTTCATTTTTGAGATATTCGTCCTTGAGAATTTTAACAGCAACGATGCGGTCGTCGACATTGTCATACGCTTTATATACATATGCCATACCGCCTACACCGATCATCTCGCGCAGTTCATACCGACCGTCCAGGCGTTTTCCGATGTATTTGTCCATACAGAACAGCTCCCCTGTCATCAGATTTCTCGTATTTCAAAGCACTCTCTTGTGTGATTGCCGTAACAGTTTATTTGATCAAAACCGCCGTAATATTGTCGCTTCCTCCGGCACGATTGGCCGCCGCAATCAGCCTATCGGGCGCATTTGTTTTATCCGACAAACGCAGAATGGCGGCGATCTCCTCGGGTTCAACCATATTGGTCAGCCCGTCGGTACACATCAACAGCGATGCCCCTTTTGACAGATGCAGTTCGGTAAAATCGCACGCCACCGTCACATCCACCCCGAGCGCGCGCGTAATCAAATTACGGCGCGGATGTGTCTTGGCTTCCTCAGGTGTAATCTGCCCTCGTTCAACCATTTGCTGCACCATGGAATGATCGCGCGTGATTTGTTCGATGTGATGATCAGCCGTTATCATATATGCGCGGCTGTCTCCCACATGCGCAATCAACACCTCTTGCTCCATGACAACCGCCATGACAAGCGTTGTCCCCATACCGCGCAGATCGATATCTGCGCTTGCGCGGTCGTAAATTTCAATGTTGGCCGCCGCGATAGCGCTTTCAAGCACATTTTGCATAGACGCCATGCTCATGCCTTTGCGATAGGAATCGGTTATACGGGAGGCGATCGTACGAATGGCAACCGTCGATGCGACATTTCCGCCGTTGGCGCCGCCCATTCCGTCGCACACGACCGCAAAGATCACTTTATCCGACAATCTGCCGCAGACATAAGCGTCCTGATTGGTCGAGCGAAGCCGTCCGATATCCGTTTTCCCGACCGCCGTCATACCGATCCCCCCTTTTCTGTCATATGTGAGGTTATTATAGCACAGTGCACCCTATTCGCGCAAATATTTATATAAAAATTTTCAGAAGCTTCGTTTTTCAATATAAAAGCAGCACGCAACGGAAACAGAAAAATCAGGTTTCCTTTTGTTCGTGCCTTCTGAGCTGTCCGCAGCTTGCGTTGATATCCGCCCCGAGCGTACGCCGCACCGTCACATTGATCCCGTTTTGCTCCAGAATACGGCAAAAAGCAGAAAGACGCGCGGCACGGCTTCTGCGATACGGCGTACCGTCTACCGGATTGACGGGGATCAGATTGACATGGCAAAGCATACCGCGCAGCTTCTGCGCCAGCTCCCGCGCGCACGCATCCGTATCCGTCAAGCCGTCCACCATCGCATATTCAAAAGAAATTCGCCGCCCCGTATGACGCACATAACGGCGGCAGCAGGAGAGCAGCTCGTCCACCGACCACCTTTTGGCGACCGGCATAAGCTGCCTGCGCAGCTCATCGTTAGGCGCATGGAGAGAGACGGACAGGGTCAGCTGTAAATTTTTCTCCATCAGTTGTTCGATTTTGTCTACAAGGCCGCAGGTGGAAAGAGAAATATGCCGCATCCCGATCTGCACGCCGCCCGGCGCGTTTACCATTTCAAGGAAGCGCATCACATTGTCAAAATTATCCAGCGGCTCACCCATTCCCATCAACACGATGGACGAGACGCGCACCCCGTGATCCGCCTGCGCCGCTTCAATCTGTGCAAGAATCTCCGACGGCAGTAAATTGCGTATCAATCCTCCTTTTCCCGTTGCGCAAAAAGAACAGCCCATGCGGCATCCGACCTGTGTGGAGAGGCATTGCGACCAGCCGTGATGATACTGCATCAGGACCGATTCAACCGTCTCACCGTCATTAAGCGAAAAGAGATATTTCACCGTGTTATCGAGTTTAGAGACCAATTTGCGTGCAACGGTCACATGCGGAATATCATATCGAAGCGCCAACTGTCGGCGCAAAGCAAGCGGCAAATTGCGCATTTCGTCAAAAGAGGTCACGCCGTTGTCCAGCCAAGCGGTTATCTGCGCCGCCCGAAAGGCGGGCAACCCCTCGGCAACAAGCAGGTCGCGGCGCTGTTCCGCCGACATCGATTTTATATCCGTTTTCGCACAGCCGGCGCCGCTCATAAACATTCTCCTTTTTGAAAAGATGCCATAAAAAAGCCGTCTGTGCCGTACACAAAGGGCAGCAGCGTGATATCCACCGGCCCGTGCGCATCGGAAAGCGTGAC
>JBJEIR010000181.1:0-7588 GCA_051877215.1 Acutalibacteraceae bacterium
TCCGACGGTAAACCATGCGAAGGACGCCGCGGTCAGGGACAATGCGCAAACGCAAAGGACAGCGATCGAAACGATCAAGGATTTCTTGCTGGTTTTCATTGTTTTTTCCTCCCATATTAAAAATATATACTCCAATGCATCGATAAAAGGGGAATGAGCAGAAAATCAACCTAATATGCGGTACTTCAAACCATTATTCATGCGTAGCCTGTCTTGTTCCGACAAGGGCAATTTCGGTTTGTTGCCGTCAAGCCAGACAAGCCCCGGTCGGAAGGCTTCGCACAACGGCAATGTTTTGAAGGATAAAAAAGCGCTTATACCGATACAGGTTGTTCAAGGTCAACGACCTTGAAGCTCATGCTCATTTTCAGCTCACCTCCCAAAATATCATCGACGCATTCAGGGTCTTCTCCCTCCAGCCATACGACCACCGTATATTTGTCGATATCACCGACCGCAAACGCCTCGTTTTGCAATTCGGTGACGGTGGCCGCATTGACGAACGGGACCGTCGTCCACTCGGGGTCGATCTCCGCCTCGCCCGTCTTGCCGGATTTTGCGTACACGGTCGGCTCTCCGTTTCGGTAGAGCATCACGCGCACGGCTTCGTCAACATTTTTCTTGACCCACTCGATGTCGAGTGAGGCATGATAGGCGATATCCTCCGTACCGGTGTTTTTCACATAAAAGGTATACGCAAGATAATTATCGCCGTTATGAGATCCGTCCGTATCATTGAGATCGGTCGGCATCCAACTGTAGGTAATATTGTCCATTTGATCGACAGGATCCGCTTCCAGCTTGGCGCTGACAAATTCAAAATCCGCCGTCTCCGACAGAATCAAGCCGCGCGCTCCGTCGTTGGTGCGAACGGTGAAGCGGCCGGCCTTTGTGGAAAAAAGAGAGAACAGATACATCAGCAGCACAAACAAAAACAGCGCCGATACGATCACAGCGGTCACGCGAATCAGCATTTGCAGGCGCATGATCTGCTTGCCGGTTCGTTTGACCGTCAACTTATGCAGCGGATCAAAAACCACATTGCCGTTCTCATCCGTCGGCGGTGTATACGATTTTGCCATATCCGATCCCTCCTTTTCCTTGTTTTATCGCCAAGCTCAGACCATCCTGTCCTCTCGTTCCCACTCTCCGAAATAAGGGCCTTGCATCAAAGAGCAGCCAAGCTCCTGCATGGTATCCGCTTGTGCTTTTTCGGCGACGCCGCTCGCTATCAAACGCATCCGCCATTTTTCGGCCAATTCCGCCATTGCGACTACCGATTCGCGCAGGCGTTCATCCTCCGCCGCGGCAGCTGTGACAGACGCATCTATTTTTACATACTGAAACGGTATCGCGCTGAGCATGACCGGCGAAAGCGTATGCTCTCCCCAATCGACAAGTACCGATCGCATACCGGCATCATGAAGCCCTGCGACGGCCTTTTCAATGCCGTCGTACGGCTCGGAAAGATCACGGGCACTGATTTGTATACACATCTGTTCCGGCGTCATGGACGCTTTTTCCAGCTGTGTTCTCACATTGTCAAGAAAATAGCTTTTTAGCAAATATTTCGGCGAGACCGTCATGAAGAGGCGGCGAACCGTCCGTCCCTTTTGTGCCTGACGGCGCACCATATCCGAGGCTTCCACAAACGACCGTTTCCCAAGCTCTACAATACGGTTGGATTTTTCGGCAATGGGAACAAACACGGACGGAAGCAGGGTCCCGAGCTTCGGGTCGTTGATGCGCAGCTGCGCTTCAAAGCCATGGATCTCGTTTTGCTGCAAATCGTAGATTTGCTGATATAGAAGCTCCAGCGGACGAAGCACTTTTTTTCGATTGCCGCGCACGGCCGCCGGCAAGGCTTCTTGCTGCCGCAGATTCTGCTCTTTTTCCCCGTCCATCGGTCGATCCCCCTTCTGTGTTTGGTTGCCATGCAAAATGGCTGTACACCGTTTGTCACCGATCAACCACAGCGGTCTATACGGTGACAGGGCGGAATAATTGGTAAAAGAAACTAATAAATTGTTTTTTCTTATCTGTTATTTTACCATATTATCACAAAATGTACATAGAAATTTCAAAAAAATTTCCTGTTAGACAAACTTTTTTCAAGCAATTGCCTGCCAAACCCTTTATTTCGGGACGCTTCTTTGAAATTTCGCAAACCAACAGCTGTTTAGCGGTGATCTGCACACTTACACACTCACCGACTGCACCGCGCTGTAAACCGTCCTATACTCGCCGCCTGCCGTGCAAATAACCGCATACGCCCGCACAGCATAGCGCTGATGATAGCGATAGGCCGGCTCCTGTGAGCCGTCGCTGAAAACCTCTACCGTTTCAATCGGTATCGACACGGCGAACTGACCGGTTGCCGCGTTCCACGCAGAAGCGGTAATGCTAACCGTATCCGCCGAACCCACAAACGGCAGTGCGGCGCGCTCTTTCAAGTCGATTACCGCCACACCGCAGGAAACCAAGCGTTCTCCCTCGCCCAAGTCGCATCGGGCGGTATAGCAAAGCGTGCTTTTTGTTCGCTGTTCGTCGGTATATACATCCACCGCATAATCGTTCAGCGTTAAAGACGACACAGGCGATGACAAAAGAGCGGCGGGATCGTCCGGCACGCAGACCAAATCGGTATTCACACCGACGATAAAGGTCACCTCTCGTCCGCTTCCGAACGGCACTTGCTCGCCGTTTGACAGAACCTGTTCCCAGTGATATCCGTCGGGGGCAACCGCGCAGACCAGCTCAGATGCGTCTAAGCGCCAATAGCAGGAAACGCCGTCGCTTTCCTTCGGTGTGAGCGCCGCATCGGTCGAAACGGTCGCAAGGCTCACCTCCTGCTCGGCATCATGCCGCAGCCAAACAGAGAATTTTCCGCTGTTCAGTCCTTCGGGAAGAGTAGTCTCGTAGGCTCCCTGCGGTTTTTGGGTCGTCAGGGTCGTATCCTCCGTCATGCAAACAACAATATCTTTTGCCGTGGAGAGCAGGCGGCCGTTTTGGTCATACCATCCCGCAAAGGACGAATCCGTTGCCGTGACCGTCGCATAGGCGCCGTATTCATAAGTATACACGCCGCCGTCGCTCGCGACGCTTCCTGCGGCAGTGCCGCCCGTAACCGTCAGTTTCGGATCGCCGACCGCCTCCCAAACAGGCGTGATTGTCCTTGTATTGTTTGTCAGCTGATAAGTGACTTCCGCCAAATTTTGCACGAATCCGTCTTCCTGCTCAAGCGACCACGCCCCGTTGGGATTGTCCGAAGACCACATGAGATCATTCGTCGCATCTTTGTTCCAATACACCGTTTGTCCGTTAAACTGCCAGCCCACAAAGCGCCTTTTGGCGTCAAACGCCTCCGAAATCCCGTTTTGCCGCAACAAGTCAAGAGAAGCGGTTACGCTTTCCCCGATTTGGTAGGAGCCGATGGGATAGGAGCCGCCGTCATACACAATGGCAGCCTCAATCGGTTCACTTGAAGCGGCGGGATCCTCATAACCGAGGAAGAAATAGGAGAAGAGGGCGTTGGTTCCGAGCTCCGCTGTGTACAATCTCCACGCACTCAGCGAGATCTCCTGCACCCCCGTCACCGAATACCAATCATAAAGATCCAGGCTCCCCGTTTCCGAGCCGGCGATATAACAGCTGAGAGGAATACTCCCCTTTTCCAGCTTGGACTGATCAAGCAGCGTCTTGTTCACACCGTCGTAGAAGGATAACCAGTAATCCTCATAGCCCGTAATCACTCTCGTATACAGCGCAAAGGTCGTATACGATGTTTCCGGCTGCGTAATGGAATAGTACAGATGCAGATGCTTGCCGTCTTTTTCCAGGGCATACGATGTTGCATCCTCCAAGCCGAACAAGCCGCCCATGCTGACATACGAGCGTTCCACGCCGGTGAGCGACGCCGAATACAGGCGCTGAACGGTTGCCGACGGTGAGGTGTCCGTCACCTCACTGTATCCGGCCTCCGAATACCCGACATATTGCTGAATTTCCGGAGCGCGGAACTGCCCGTTTTTCGCCAGCAAATCCGCTTCAAAATCCGTCGGCAGAGAAGTCGTCGTTTTCTTCGGTTCCAGCATTTCCGTGCTGCAGGCGATCTTACAGTAGCGCAGGGACACCGATACGCCGGCCGGCACGGTGACCGTCGCCGAATTGATCAATACAAGATTGTCCGTATTGCCGGGCGACGGCAAATGCTCCTTGGACACGATCGACGCATAAAGCGGCAATTCTTCATCGTAGGGAGCGGCGGTCATATCCCCCTCTTCACCGCCGAACGCCTGACTGAAATCATCCGTCGAATAGTCGAAGGCGCCGCAGCTCGTGATATTGAGCGATACCACGGGGCGCTCGCTCCCGTTTGCAATCGTTGTATCGGTATCAAGACCGATAAACCACGAATGCCAATCATCCAGCGAATAGGCTTTATTGACATCCCACGAATAGGAATAGGCGGTGTCGGTCGTATTGTTGATTGTCAGGGTATCCTCATCAACCGTTACCACTTTGTCGGGCGATACGCCGACAGAGGCGCAGGCCAAAATATCCAGCGCCCCGCCCTGTTCAATAGCGCTTTTATCGATCCATCCCGCATAAAGCGTGGTATCCCTGATGATCGGCGTTGTCTCAATGTCGAAATACTCTGTCAGCTCTTTATCCGTATACCAGCCGGTAAAAACGGCGTCCTCCACCGTATCCATCTGCAGAGCCTTTTGAGCGGCCTCATCGGTCACATATTGTTCATTGGCATTCTCCAACACCGCCTGAGAATAGGTCCCTTTGATTCCGAAATCGGAATCGTTGACAAAGTTTACGGTATATGCCGCGCCGGAGGTCGCGCTTAAATAAAAGTGATTGACCTTGGCGTCGGTGATCGAGCCGTCCTTTGAAATGGAATAAAAGCGAATACCAGCCAGTTCGATCAGCGGGGATGTGTAGCCGTTCGTTTTCATATACCATGTTTTTAAGTCGATGACGCCCGCCATATTTCCGTTTGCAAACAACTCATTGACCGTTGTATCTTTGTAATAGGTCATCAGATAGCTGTAGGAGCTGTCTGTCGCCTTCATCAGCTGTCCCGCTTTGGAATGGGAGGCATACGCCGACAGGTACGGCTTGGCATTTTGGGCGCTCCACGCCCAGGAATACAGCGAATCCTCAGCATCAAAAGCGGCAATTTGTGCGTCCGTCATTCCACCACTATCGGTAGAAGAATATCCGGAGACAAAGTTTTCCTCTTTCTTGACGGTTTGGAGAACAAAAGCCGTGATGGAATCCTCCTCTTGTTCCAAAGAGAAGTGCAGGTACGGCGTGCGCTCCAAGTCTACATAGAAGCCGCCGACATTTTCGGTACTGCTCGGACAGTACTGATTGCCCGAACCGGCGCCGGTATTCCCGTTGCCGGTAAAGCCTCCGTACAAAATCGCGTGATACCCGACATTCCTGTTGTCGTCAAATACGGTTCTGGTATCCGCGTAGCTCAGGCGATTATGGGACGACTCCGACGCGGCCCCTTCATAGGACGCCTGAAGCGTGAGCTCATCCGGGCAGGCCGCCTCCTGTGTATACGCCTGCACATTCCAGCCGTCGGCGTCCTGTTCGGCATCCAGCAAGGAATAGGCCGAATGACCCGGTGTGCCGTCCATCCATTGAAAGCTCCACGCCAGTGAGGAAACACCGTTTGTAATGTCCCCGTTGGCCTTTTGCGGAATCAAATCAATATCCTGCGCGACCTTCGTCCCGAAATACATATACGTGTATGTCGGAGAAACGCCGCTTGTCCAAGCGCGCGTAAAGTCAAGTGCTCGCAGCTGTTCATCCGTGTATCCTTTATTTTTAAAATAGGAATACACATCCATACACCCGGTCTCGTCCCCGAAAAGCTGAGCCGAGGAGTTTTCGGAAATCAACCCGCTGTCCGCCCCGGGATCCCGATAGAAGGTACACACATCCCCCGCGACCGTCGTCTGCAAAGAAAATGTGCCGCCGTCGGCGCCCGCCAGCGAATAATACAGATACGGTGTACGCGTTAAATCCACCGAATCGGCCGCATTGCCGGAAAATTCGATTTTTTCGGTATCCTTTGCCGGATCATAGGCGGCCGCGCTCCCGGAAACAGGCGATGCCGGGACAATGCTCGGATTGCTGCCGGAGGAGACAACCAGCGGATTGGAAATAGCGGTCGGCGCCTTCTTGCCCAAAAGGAGAGACACCTGCAATGCCTGATCAATATTATTTCTGAAAAGGCGCACGGCTGTCATGCGGCGCCCCGCTTCTTTATACTGCAGCAAATCAAACCCGTATAACTTCGCTTTGCCGGACAAAAATTGGTTATAGGCCGGATCTAAGAACAATCCGCCCTCGTTTTTTTGCACCTCTGTTAATGCCGTAGCGTTATTCGGCGATACCGTCAGCGCCGTCCCGTCATCGAATTCAATCCAAAAGCACCACTTGCTTGCCTGATCGTTCGAGTAGCCGTATATGTATAAATAGCGATAGCCGCTCTCCTCAAGGGTTGAAAAATCCGAATACAGCTGCCACCACGCTGCCGTTAAATTACAGTGTGTGCTGTTGTCGTTATAACCGTCCAACGCTGCCGTATTGTTGACCGTATCCTCTGCCTTATAGCGCTGGGGGTCATGTGTATCATCGTTGGCATAGGTTTGGGCCGGAACGACAGCCTTTGAACTATTCCACCAAAACACAACCGAGCCTTGTGCACTGCCTGTCACAGACCAAGCACCTTTTGTGCTCGAATTGGCGTTGGCGGGCGAAGTGAGATACTGAAATTGGCCGCCGGAATCGTATATAGGCGATTCTTCCACCAATTTTGTCAGTGTGCCGACGCGACCGATATACAGATAATCAAAGCCAAACCATTCGGTTGTTGCGGTATCCAAAAACACTTTCAATTGCTTGATTGTAATCCGTCCCGTGTTTTGCCCCAAAATATCCCGCAAATCAACACAGCCGGTTTCGGCGTCGCGCACATATTTTTGCTTTTGCAAGCGCCCGCTCGTCATTGTATTTTTAGAAAATGCAGGCGATGTCAGACTTTGGGACGCATCGCGGAAAATGTAATTATTGCTGCTGTCAAGCACGAGAGAAAATGTACCGCTTCCCACGCGAGAAGATGTGCTTGGTGCTGACGCAAACGAATAGAAGAGATAGGGCGTCTGTTCCAAATCAATGGTCAGAGCAAACGAACTGCTTTCTTGATAGCCGGCGGTAAACGCAGCTCCCATCCCGGCAACTGTCAACAAATCGATTTGCTCGTCCAAATCGGTTATGCCTTCCGTCGCTTTCCAATTATATACGGTGCCGTTCTCGCGGGCCGCTTTTCCGACCGTCCCGTTTTCAATCGGTTCGGAGGTCAAATACGCATAGTGAAAACGAACCCCGTTGCCGGCGTTGACCCAAGCGCTGTATTCTTCATCCGTGACACCGGCGCCTTTTTCACAAAACAGAACGATCCAGGCGATCTTGTTGGTTTTCAACTGATCGGTGGCTTCGGCGATATTCAGGCAACCCGTTTCACTGCCCGACATCAAATTGGCCCCGGCATGCTGATCCC
>JBJEIR010000182.1:0-7526 GCA_051877215.1 Acutalibacteraceae bacterium
GAATATATCATTGCCATCACGCTGATGACAGAGGATTACGCAAAGACGCTGCCGGTCGGCCTGATGAACCTGATGAAAGCGCAGAACGCCGCGGCACAGTACGGGCAGATGTATGCGGGCTTGGTCATCGTCATGCTCCCGACGCTGATTTTGTATATCCTGGTGCAAAAGAAGCTGACGCAGGGAATGACGGCAGGCGGATTGAAGGGATAACGAAATCGCGGCATAACAAGGAGTGTGTATCACATGGCAAAAGGGTTCGGACGGGTGACCGTCCCGACGGAGGAAGGCTTTGAAAAGGAAACGCTCGAGATCATGCAGCGCTGGGGTGCGGACGCTGTCCGCGACAGCGACGGCACGCATCTTGACGGCTCTTTCCGCGCGCCGGGAGCGAAGATGTATACGACCTATTTTGTCTCCCGCGGACACAACGCATTTGCGTCGCAGCATCTTGAGGAGCGGCAGCGCATCTATCTCATGAGTGAACGCACGCTTTGCACGGGGAGCGATGTGTCGATTCCGATTATGAACGGCTATTTTGCCGAGCAAATCGCGCCGGATTACGACTGCGATGTCTCCCGCTACTGGGAGGTCAGAGACCGCACGGACGGACAGGTCGTGCCGGCGTGCGACTGGTCGGTCAACCGAGCGGAGCAAACCGTGACCGTTCAAAACGCGCAGCCCTTTCATGAATATACGGTCAGTTTTTTGGCGGTCTTGAAATGGGACTGCACGCAGATGTATAATTATATCACCAACGACTGGCAGGGCAAGGAGCGGGATATCCCGTTTGATATCCGCCATCCCGCGTCGTGGGCCTATGCAAAAGAGGCGCTCAAACGCTTTTTGGAGCATAATCCGGATATGGATGTGGTGCGCTTTACCACCTTCTTTTACCACTTTACGCTCGTCTTTAACGAGCAGGCAAAGGAAAAGTATGTCGATTGGTTCGGCTATTCGATCGGCGTATCCGTCGAGGCGCTGCAGGCGTTTGAAAAGGAATACGGCTATGCGCTCACGCCCGAGGATTTTGTGGACGAGGGCTATTATCACGCATCGTTTCGCGTGCCGAACAAGCGCTACAGGGATTATATGGACTTCATCGGCCGCTTTGTGAGCGAGCGCGCGCGTCAGCTCGTGGATATCACCCACGAGGCGGGGCGTGAAGCGATGATGTTTCTCGGTGACAACTGGATCGGCACCGAGCCGTACGGCCCTTACTGGAAGTCGGTCGGCGTCGATGCGGTGGTCGGCAGCGTGGGAAACGGGACGACCCTGCGCATGATTTCGGAGATCCCCGATGTGAAGTATACGGAAGGCCGCTTTTTGCCCTACTTTTTCCCCGATACCTTTTACGAGGGGAACGACCCCTGCAAGGAAGCGGTGGACAACTGGCTCTGCGCCCGCCGCGCCATTATGCGAAAGCCCGTGGACCGCATCGGCTACGGCGGCTATCTCAGCCTTGCATACCGTTTTGAATCGTTTGTAGAGTGTGTCGGAAAAATCGCCGATGAATTTCGCGAGATTTACGACCGTATCCACGGCCATGCGCCCTACACGGCGCTGACGGTCGGCGTGCTCAACTGCTGGGGGGCGCTTCGCTCGTGGCAGACGCACATGGTGGCGCACGCGATTCCCTATAAGCAGACCTATTCCTATGCGGGGGTGCTGGAGGCGCTCAGCGGCATGGCGGTCGGCGTCCGATTTTTAAGCTTTGAGGATATTCGGGACGGCGTGCCGCAGGGCATTGATGTTATCCTCAACGCGGGCGATGAGGGAACGGCGTTTTCGGGCGGAGAAGCATGGCTTGATCCGCAGATTCTGTCGGTTCTGCGGAAATGGGTCTATCAAGGCGGCGCCCTGATCGGCGTGGGCGACCCCTCTGCCGTACAGGAAAACGGACGCTTTTTCCAGCTTGCCGATGTGTTCGGCGTGGATCGGGAGCGGGGCTTTTCTCTCTCGTCGGATAAGTATTGTACGACGGTGACGGCGCCGCATTTTATTACCGAGGATGCGGTGCAGCCGATGGATTTCGGGGAAAGCAAGAAAAATGTGTATGCGCTTTCGGAGAATACGCAGATTTTGGAATACAGCGACGGCGAGGTGCATCTGTCCGCAAACGATTTCGGCGCGGGACGGGCGGTATATATCGCGGGACTTCCCTATTCGCCGGAGAACACGCGGCTGCTGCTGAGAAGTCTGTACTACGCCGCGCATAAAGAGGACGCTTTCAAGCGCTTTTATGCCGATCGGATCGGCTGTGAGGTGCACGCCTATCCTTCGGCGGGATGCTATGCCGTTCTCAACCAGACGGCGAGCGAACAGTGCACGACGGTTTATGACGGTGAGGGGGCGGCCGAACAGCTGGTGCTGCCGCCAAGCGGCATCGTATGGAGGGAGATGTGAGCGGAATGAAAAAAGCATTACTGGCTTTGCTTGCAGCAGTGGTATTCTGCGCTTGTATTGCAGCGGTCGTCATCGGACAAAAATGGATCGGCGTGTGGGGATTTTGCCTGATGCTGGCCGGTTTGTTCGGACTGCTTGCGCTGCTGTGGATTTACAATCGGCGTTATCAATAAAGAGGGGTTAAGGGCCAATGGAAACACATCAACAAACAATCGCTCAAAGTTTGCGCGAGGCACTGGAGGCATTCTGCTTTGAGGGAAAGGTGCTTTCGGCGCAGCCGTACGGAAACGGGCATATCAACGACACCTTTTTGGTGGTGTGTGAGGGCGGAAAGCGCTATATTTTGCAGCGCATGAACACGCACATTTTCAAAAATCCGCAGGGGCTGATCGACAACATCGAGCGGGTGACCGATTATTTGCGGGACAAAATCGTAAAGCAGGGCGGCGATCCCGCGCGCGAGACGCTGCGGCTGATCGCTTGCCGCAAAGGCGGGTATCTTTTTCGGGACAGCGAACAGCGCTGCTTTCGCGCCTACGATTTCGTAGAGGGAACCGTCTGCTATGAAAAAGTGGAGAGCGCGGAGGATTTTTATCGCTGTGCGCAGGCCTTCGGTCAATTTCAGCGCCGCCTTGCCGATTTTCCCGCGCAGTGCCTTTGCGAACCCATCCCCGATTTTCATAATACGCCGGCTCGCTATGAGCAGTTAGAACAGGCTGTGGCGGCGGATGTGTGCGGCCGTGTCGGCGCGGTCGCGGCGGAACTGGCGTTTGTGCGCGCGCGCAAAGAGGAAACCGGCGTGCTGTATGAACGGTGGAAAAGCGGTGCTTTGCCGCTGCGCGTGACGCACAACGATACAAAGCTCAACAATATTTTGTTTGACAGCAAGGACGGCCGCGCGCTTTGTATCATCGACCTCGACACGGTCATGCCCGGCTTTGCGGTCACCGATTTCGGCGACTCCATTCGTTTCGGCGCCAACACCGCCGCGGAGGATGAACGGGATCTCAAAAAGGTGTCGCTGGATCTGTCTCTTTTTGAGGCGTATACGCGCGGCTTTGCCGACGGCTGTGCAGGCAGTCTGACCGCGGAGGAAGCGGCGCTGCTGCCGATGGGAGCAAAGCTGATGACGCTCGAATGCGGCATGCGGTTTTTGACCGATTATATCAGCGGGGACACCTATTTTCGTATTCACCGACCCGACCACAATCTGGACCGCTGCCGCACGCAGCTGGCGCTTGTGCGGGATATGGAACAGAAGTGGGAAGAGATGAACGAAGCGGTGCGCCGCTGTATGCCGTTTTCAGAGGCGATGCTCTGACGCTAAAGCACGAATAAAACTGCCCAAGTGTCCTTGCGAACACTTGGGCAAAAAAGCGGCTCTTTTCGGTTTTGACAGTAAGCGGTCTACCGTTTTCTTCTGCTTCTTCCTTTTTTTACTTTGAACTGTACCAGCAGTCCGAAAACCGTCAGCAGGACGCCGAGAGAAAGCGCGGCGATGAGCTCGACCTCTTCGGAAAAGAGGTGCGGCAGCAGGGAAGACGCCGGGGCGAGCAGCTTGAAAGCGGCGGAAAAGCCGCCGTTAAAAGCGGTGGTGACGATGATGACCGGGCGCATAAATCGAAGCGCGAGAATGCCTGCGGCGAGAGCGACCGCTGAGCTGATGACCGCCGGCCAAATGCTCTGTGCCGGCAAGGAAGTATCAAACAGCGGCGTCAACAAATCGCAAGCGACGGTAAACGCCGAAAAAACGGTCCAAATAAAAATGCCGACGCGGTACATTTTAAAGGAGATGAGCCCGAGGATCGCCGCCAGTGTCAGACCCAGCACGACGGCGACGGGGGTGCTTTGCAGCAAAGCCGCTCCGATTGCCGCGCCCAAAATCAGTCCGATGGCGGCGCCGCAGACGGTGATAAAAACCTTTTTCAGGCGATACCCGAAAAAGCAGGTCATCAGCATGAGCACCAATGAGAGGGCAAGGGCAAACCCGCTGAAAAAATCATTTGCGGGCGGCACGATATCCGGCATGGCGTCGCGTAAAAGAGAAAACAGGGTATTGATAACAAACGCCTCCTTATGAGCATTCGTTGATACGGGTTTTACCGTATGACGGCTTGTCTATTGTACGGCTTTTTTGACAAAAGCGCAAGTCCGAAACAAGAAAAATCCCGCCCCCAAAAGCTTTGGGAGCGGGATTTTTTTGACAATCGGTTTGCGGGATCAATACATGCCGTCCATGCCGCCGGGCGCAGCGGGAGCCGCCGGTGCGGCGGGCTCTTTCTTGTCGGCGACGAGGGACTCGGTTGTGAGCACCATCGCCGCGACCGAAGCCGCGTTTTGCAGTGCGGAGCGGGTGACCTTGGTCGGGTCGACAACGCCTGCGTCGAACATATCCTTGTATTCGTCTTTCGCAAAGTCAAAGCCGTAGTTGAGCTTGCCGGAGGTGCGGATCTTGTCGATGATGACGCTGCCCTCCAGACCGGCGTTGAGCGCGATCTGACGCACCGGCTCTTCGAGCGCTTTCAGGACGATCTGCATACCCGTCTTTTCGTCGCCCTCGGAGGCGGCGATCATCGCGGGCAGGATGTCGGAGGCGTTGATGAGCGCCACGCCGCCGCCGGCGACGATGCCCTCTTCGACAGCCGCTTTTGTGGCGGCCAGCGCGTCCTCGATGCGCAGCTTCTTTTCCTTCATCTCGATTTCGGTGGCCGCACCGACCTTGATGACGGCGACGCCGCCCGCGAGCTTGGCAAGGCGCTCCTGCAGCTTTTCACGGTCGAAATCGGAGGTGGCGGTTTCAATCTGGCTGCGGATTTGGTTGACGCGGCCCTTGATGTCATCCGCATTGCCGGCGCCGTCGACGATGATGGTGTTTTCCTTTTGCACCTTGACCTGGCGCGCGCGGCCGAGCATATCCATGGTGGTCTCCTTGAGCTCCAGACCGAGCTCGTCGGAGATGACCGTGCCGCCTGTCAGCGTGGCGATATCGCGGAGCATGTCCTTGCGGCGGTCGCCGAAGCCGGGCGCCTTGACCGCCACACAGGTAAAGGTGCCGCGCAGCTTGTTGACGATCAGCGTGGTGAGTGCCTCACCCTCGACATCTTCGGCGATGATGATCAGCTTCTTGCCGGCCTGCAGCACCTGCTCGAGCAGCGGCAGGATATCCTGAACATTGCTGATCTTCTTATCGGTGATCAGCAGGTAGGCGTCGTCGATGACGGCCTCCATCTTATCGGTATCGGTCACCATGTACGGGGTGATGTAGCCGCGGTCAAACTGCATGCCCTCGACAACCTCGGAATAGGTGTCGGCGGTTTTGGATTCTTCAACGGTGATGACGCCGTCGGCGGAAACCTTTTCCATCGCCTCGGCGATCAGGTTGCCGATGGTCTCATCTCCCGCGGAGATGGTGGCGACGCGGGCGATATCCTGCGAGCCGTTGACGGATTTGGCGTTGGTCTTTACGCTCTCGACAACCGCGTCGACAGCCTTTTGAATGCCGCGCTTGACGCCCATCGGGTTTGCGCCTGCCGCCACATTTTTCATCCCCTCGCGGATGAGTGCCTGCGCGAGCAGCGTCGCGGTGGTGGTGCCGTCGCCGGCAACATCGTTCGTCTTGGTGGAAACCTCTTTGACCAGCTGTGCGCCCATGTTCTCAAAGGGGTCGTCCAGCTCGATTTCCTTGGCAATGGTCACGCCGTCGTTGGTGATGAGCGGCGCACCGAACTTTTTGTCCAGCACCACATTGCGTCCACGCGGACCGAGGGTGATTTTGACCGTGTTGGCAAGCTGGTCAACACCGGATTGCAGCGCCTTGCGCGCGTCCTCGCCGTATAAAATTTCTTTTGCCATAATAAATTCCTCCTAACAATAAAATCAGGTGTGAAAGTCAGTCTACGATTGCCAGAATGTCATTCTGACGGACAATGGTGTATTCCTCTCCGTCTACCTTGACCTCGGTGCCGCTGTATTTGCCGGTCAGCACCTTATCGCCTACGGAGACATACATGGTGACGTCTTTTCCGTCGACCACGCCGCCCGGACCCACGGCCACGACTTCGGCAATCTGCGGCTTTTCTTTTGCCGAGGGGGCAAGGATGATGCCGCTCTTGGTGGTTTCCTCCGCTTCTGTCATTTTGATGACAACGCGGTCGGCTAAGGGTTTGATGTTCATAATGATTCCTCCTGTTTATATGATAAAATTTAAAACAAAATGGGTTTTAGCACTCGACCTTCCTGAGTGCTAAAACCCATTTTATCAGAATTCTGCTAAAAATCAAGGGGAATTTTGGAAATCTGCCTACATTTCATAATTTTTTTACAAATAGGAAAAACGGCTTTCACGATTTCCCTGTTTTTTGCTGAAAATACGGCGATTTATTCCGTGCGGCGCGTGCAGTTTTTTGCGGCGCAGGCCGCGCCCGGCTGCCGTCTGCGAAAGGCGGCGGCCTGATTCGGCTCCGAAGGCTGCTGCACCGTTCCCCGCTGCGGGAGAACAAACCGAACAGAGCGGTCGAGCAGCTCAAAGCAAATAAAGGTGTCGGTCAGGCATTCGCCGTCCAGTGCCAGCGCGGCGCCCTCGGGGCAGGAAACGGTCATTTTCGTCCCCGTAAAATGCTCGCACAGGGGCGAGTCGGTAAATGCGCCCTTTTTATAGCGGGAGAGAAAAGCGGGAATGCGAATGCGCGGCATGGCCTTTACCAGAATAAAATCGAGCAGGCCGTCGTCGGGGCGGGCCATCGGGGCGCCGCGGTATCCGCCGCCGTAATATTGACCGCTGGCGGCGAGCGCAAAGAAATAGCGTCCCGAGCGGGTGACCTCACCGTGCGGTGTCTGTATGGTGACGGTCAGATTTTTTCCGATGCGATGGAAAAACACATCGACAATCGCAAGCTGATACGCCATCGGACCGCTGACCAGCGGCAGGCGTTTATATTTTACCATTTTGGCGGCCACATCGGCGTCCATGCCCATACAGGCTATGCCGAGGGAGACGGTATTGCCGCATTTGATCACATCCATGGAGTGGGCGTGACCTGTTACGAGCGCGGCGATGTTTTCAAAATCGCGTTCGGGGAAGGTGCGCACATAATCGTTGGCCGAGCCGCGGGGCAGACACG
>JBJEIR010000183.1:0-7521 GCA_051877215.1 Acutalibacteraceae bacterium
TAACCTGTAACCTCTGTTAAGAGGTCATAATTTGTGGAAATTCAAATTCCGGTTTTCATGGCTCCTCCTTTGTCTGCGGCCGCGTCACGCACTGCTGTATGACGGAGATCACATGGCTGACGGAATCCGTGCAGTCATTTTTCAGCCATTCGGTGATGATTGCCATCAGCCCCTGGAGATGAAACGTCATGATATACGGCCGGTCCCGTTCCGGTACCTGAAAGCGCTCCAAAATCGGGGCAAAAATGTGGCGGAACATCCGCTCATAGGTCTCTTCCAACCGAAGAAGAGCATAATGCTCTAGCGCGGTACAAAACAGCCGTTTGTGCTCTTTGATATACCCGAGATACGGCGTGAGATACGCCGGCGTCACCAGATACAGCTCGTCCGCAGGACAGTCGCGCAGTCTCAAGACGATGCCGTCGTTGCTCGGCTTCATGTAGTCTGAAAATTGCGTATACAGATATTGGACGCTCTCCGTCAGCAGATCGTCCAGCGTCTCATAGTGCAGATAGAAGGTGGAGCGGTTTACGCCTGCTTTTTGGCAGATTTCCTTCACCGTGATATAGGCAAAATCCTTCTTTTCAAGCAGCTCCAGAAACGCTTTATCCATTCGGGCGGCCGTATTGAAATATTTGCTTTCGGATTTATCCATCGCGTTTCCCCTTTCTTCCGGTTTTGGCGGAGCGTATGAGCATATATACGGCAACAAGAATGACGCCCCCGTATACGCAGCCGCCCGTGACAGCGTTCATCAGCGTGCGGTATTCCTCCCCGTTGGAGGAAAAACGGGAGATCATCGCGGTTTGCAGTCCCAGAATTGACATCATAGCCGACACCAGATTCAGCACCTTGGCGGCGGAGAGAATCGGACTGCCGATTTTCCGAAATTTCACAAGGCTGCTCACCGATGTGATCGTCGTATAAAAGGTATACAGCGCCGACAAATAGATGACATACCCCGGATAAAAAAATCCCGAATCGGTTTTGACCATCAGGACGATCATGTCGCCCATAGGGATGTTCAGCAAAAACAGCAGCCACGCCGTTTTGCGGTAACAACGGTATTCAAAGGACAGGCCGCGGGCTTCTCTGCGTCGATAGCTCAGAATCAGATAGGTGCGCAGACTGCCCAGCGCCAAATAGTAGGCGGCTATGGAAACAAACCATACCGACGCATACCAAATTCCCGCCGCCATGCGAAACACCACATACAGAAAATTGACAAGCACGCCCTGATAAATGCCGATGCTGCCGCGAAATGCCGGATCGTGCAGATAGCGATCTCCGAAAGCGGAGGACGAGAAGCGCTGAATCAGTTTGCTGCGCTTGCAGACGGATTGTTTCCATGTCTTTATTCGTTTGACCAACAGGGGCACGCCTGCAATCAAAATACTCAGAGAGTACGCAGACATGCCGTAGATCAGGTATGCCGGCGCACTCTCTGTTTTTTCGGCGGCAAAGATGAAAATGAGTGCGGCAAACACGACCGGCGGGACAATATACAAGACCGGTTTGGGCGGATGCAGCAGCTTGTTCAAGATTACCTTTGCTTTCTTCACGGCTTATTTCTCGGAGATTTCTTTGGCAAGCTGCATAATTTCAAAAGCGTACTTCTGTTTGCCGTTTGCCAGCAGCTTTTTATAGATAGGATAATTGACGCCCATGCCGAGAAAACCGAGAATGCCGATGATAACACCGAGGACAAACATAATGGTCGTGTCATTGCCGATCACCTTCATGGAAAGGCACATCCCGACGCCTGTAACCAGCGCGGCGATGATGCCGAAGGTATAGGCAAAAACGGTCGCCGGCAGCTTTGCTTTGGCGTCCAGCTTGCGAAGGGCGACCACCTTGGAGGTGTCCTTCGGCGCATATTCGTTGGCGAGCTGTTCTGCATAAATTTTATCTGTGTTCATGATTGGTTGCCTCCTTTGCTTGATGATTTCATTATATCGGAGGCAACATCTGCACACAACGACACAAACGGCCGTTCGTGTCGAATTCAACACTTGTTTTGCTTTTTTAACAGTATAGCACAAACCGACCGATTTTTCTATCGGCTTTGTGCAAAAAGGCTGTCGCGGTTCGTTTTACCGAGTCGCGACAGCCCCTTGTCGGCGGCGATTGTCAAGAGGATACGGTAAACAGCGGTTGGAGCTGCAATCCCGTCATGGCGCAGGCAACGGTGTCGCCGAGACGGGAGAAATCCGCCACGAGAGAATTGGGCTTGTTGACCACATCGTCCTGCTCCATCGGGACAAAATAGAGGTGTTTGGTGTTTTTGAGCAGTGCGATATTGCGCAGAGATGCGCCGAGCGCGTCGTTGGTGGATACGGCGAGCACGACGGGGCGCGAGCGGCGCAGGTGACTTTTGACTGCCAGTGTGACGGGCGTATCGCTGATGCCGTTTGCCAGTCGCCCGAGCGTGGAACCGGTGCACGGAGCGACGATGAGCACATCAAAATAGCCTTTCGGGCCGATCGGCTCGACTTCTGTCAAGGTGGTGAGCGCCTTTTGTCCCGTCAGCTGCTCAATGCGTGCCCGCCAGTCCTGCGCGCGGCCGAAGCGCGTGTCAAGCGAAGCGGCGTTAAAGGATAAAATGGGCGTGATGCTCGCTCCGTCCGCGAGAAGGTGCCGCATTTCCGAAAGGACCCGTTCAAAGGTGCAAAAGGAACCGGACAGGCAAAATCCGATTTTCAGTGAGTCGATCATGGCGTAACCTCCCGCAGTATATTCAAAACAGTGGTCTTGATGATCTGCCCCGCTGTTTTCGGGGCGACGCGGCCGGGCAGGGAAAGCGCCCAAATGGTTTTGATGCCGTAATCGGCGGCGGCGTTGAAGTCGATGCCGCCCGGTCGGGAGGCGAGATCAATCAGCAGGGTGGAGGGCTCGGTCCTCGAAAGCACCGCGCGGTCAAACAAGAGGCTTGGAACGGTATTAAAGATAACATCATATGCCAGCGGAAGAGACAGCAGCTCCAATCCCGCTGCGCGGCAGCCCTGCGTGTCTGCGCGCGCACGGCCGGCACAGCTTCGGGCGACAACGGTCACCTCTGCTCCGAGTCCGATCAGCAGACGGGACAGCGCCTGCCCGATTCGCCCGTAGCCGGTGATCAGGCAGCGACTGCCGCTGACGGTGATGGGCAGCTCCTCCATGGCAAGCTGTAAAGCGCCTTCCGCAGTGGGAACCGCATTATGTATCGCCAGTTCCTCCCGCTGCAGATAATCGAACACGCGCGCATCCCGACTTTTGAGCTCCTCGGTGATTCTGTCGGATAGCGCGCCGCCCACCACAAGCTGTCCTCGGCACAGCGCGTCATAGACGGTTTCAAGCGGAATGGGCAGTCTGGAAAGCGGTGCGTTGAGCCATCGTCCGTCGGTGGAAACAGGCATCGGCAGGATGACGCAGTCCGCAAGGGAAATCGCTTGTGCCGCGTGGCTGCAGCCGGTCACACACGGCGGCAGCGAAGTATCGTCAAGACCGGCGGTGATGACCTTGCAGCCGTCGTCCGCGAGCTGTCCCGCCAGATAGGCAAAGCGCAGATCACCGCCGATAATCGCAAAGGTTTCTGTGGACATCGGACATTCCTCCATCGTGATATAAAACGGTAAAAGGGAAATAGGCGTTTTGTTCCCAGTATATGAAAGGTCAGGGGCAAATGGCACTCGGCGGCAGGCGAAAAAAGGCAAAAAATCATTGGCGGGTATTGCAAAACGCGGGAAAAGCCGCTACAATAACAGGCAAAGGCGGGTACGCTTTTTACTGTCCTGATTGTAAAGGAGGAAAATGCCATGTCCAAATTGAAGATTGCCGTGATCGGATGCGGCGGTATCGCTAACGGAAAACACCTTCCTTCGCTCAAAAAGCAAGCGGCGCGCTGCGAGCTGGTCGCTTTTTGCGACTTGGTGGAGGAACGCGCAAAGCAGGCGGCGCAGGATTACGGCACCCCGGATGCCAAGGTCTATACCGATTATAAAAAGATGCTTGCGGAGGTAAAGACGGATGTTGTCCATGTCTGTACCCCCAACCGCTCTCATGCGGAGATTTCCATTGCGGCGCTGGAGGCGGGGAACCATGTGATGTGCGAAAAGCCGATGGCAAAAACCGCTGCGGATGCCCGCGCCATGCTCGAGGCGGCGAAGCGCACCGGCAAAAAGCTGACGATCGGCTATCAAAACAGGCATCTTCCCGAAAATGTGATTCTCAAACGCGCCTGCGAAAACGGCGATCTCGGAGATATTTATTTTGCAAAAGCGCATGCTCTGCGCCGCCGTGCGGTGCCCACATGGGGCGTTTTTCTCAATGAATATGAGCAGGGCGGCGGTCCTTTGATCGACATCGGGACTCACGCGCTGGATCTGACGCTGTATATGATGGATAACTATGAGCCGAAATCGGTCATGGGGCAGGTCTTTAAAAAGCTCGGCGATCAGACCGAAACGGGCAATGCGTGGGGTGACTGGGATCCCGAAAAATATACGGTGGAGGATTCTGCCTTCGGCTTTATCACGATGAAAAACGGCGCGACGATTATTCTCGAATCGAGCTGGGCGCTCAATATCATGGATGCCCGCGAGGCGCAGACGACGCTGTGCGGCACCAAGGCCGGCGCGGATACGGTTAACGGCTTGCGCTTTAATATGGCAGAGTACGGCAAACTCACCACAAAAACCATTGCGACAAACGGTGCGGGGGTCGCGTTCTTTGATGCGTCTGCGCAGCCGGCTCCCGGCGAAACAGAAGCGGAAAAGTGGTTGGATGCAATCGAAAACGATACCGATCCGGTTGTAAAACCGGAGCAGGCGTTGGTCGTGACCGAAATTCTGGAGGCGATTTATACCTCCGCCAAAACCGGGCAGGCCGTCTATTTTGACTGAGTGTTTCCGCTCTTTCGGATGTGCCGGTGTACAAAAACCTAACAATGCGTTAAAATCGGGATGGCAAGGGCAGGCTTCGGCTCCCTTTGCCATCCCGATTTTGTATCAGAAAAGCAACGGCCGGTATTTATATGTGCTTTTTATGTTTTTAAAATGCCGAATTTTGATCGGTTTCTGTTTTTTATATTATTAATGAGTTATAATATATAAGTTGATTTTGAAATAGATATTGAAAGAGAACAATCCCATGCGAAGGGCGGCAAAGGGCTCCTGCGCGCCGCCGTCCGACGATGATAAAAGAAAGGAAGAATACCGTTAATGGGGAAAAAGCTGCTTGGGACCGTGTTGGCCTTTGTACTGCTGATGACCACTCTGATTTCGGTTGTCGGTGTGACGGGCGTTTCGGGAGAGATCATTCCCGATGTTGATCTGCTTTCGGAGGGACAGCCCTATGTCATTGAAGACGGTTCTCATCAGACATACTGGGGCTTCGGCGTCACCTATGACGGCGACCGCACACCGTATTTACATCTCTCCGTGTCTTCGGAGGTGCCGTTTCAGATTGCACTGCTCGACAATTCCTCTGTGGGAATATCCGACAAATGGATTTTGATGAGCGGCGATTTTTATCCGGCGTTCGGTCTGACAGAAGCGCCTGCGGACAATCTGATCCCCGCGGGTTCCTACAATGTTTCGCTGTATCTGAAGGGATGCTATACCTATAACAACACCTACCCTGAGGATCACACGCTTCATATTGACGCGCTGGCGCTGGAGCCGTCCGGTCCGGGACGATTTGAAGTGTCTGCACTGTCGCTCAGCGCGGATGCCGTATATGCAATCAAGTCCGACGAGGACTTTTTGCAAAAGGAATACATCGCCGAGGGCGCGGAAAACATCACGATTGATGAGAACGGCGACTGGATTATCACCGGCAATATCGCGCTGGCCCCCAATTTTGCGTATAATTATTCCGTACTTCCCTATCTCAAGCTCAGCGCACAGTCCGATGTGCCGTATCAGATCGTGCTGCTCGACCGCAGTGCGGACGGATCCTACAACGATCACTACATCAATTTGTACGCCAATTATGTCGGCACCGATTGGTTTCCCGCGGGCGTCTATCATCAGGCGGACAGCATCAAGGCTATCTATGATTATAATATCGCTTACGGGGACTGGACCAACCAGGACGACAATGCCGCAGTCACCTCGATTTATATCAATTTGGACGGGCAGGGAACGCTGACGCTGCGTTCGCTCCGCCTGAATACAACAAACGAAGTGGATGATGACGGCTATCATTACTATACCCGTGTCGGGGACCTGTATTATCAGCGCAGCCCGCATACCATCTCCGATCCGGACGCCCGTTCGGATCTGCGCTACGGCTATACCCCGTCGGTGTATAAGCTGTATCACACCGAAAAAGAAACACCGATCATTGTGTTTTGCAGTGACTTCAACACCTCTGCCAAAGAGGGCGTGTACTTCCGCCGCATGAAGCTGGAGGACTCTCCCATTTATGAAAATGAGGCGGTGGCAAACAAGCTGCGCGCGATTATGGATTTTGTATATCCGTATGAGAGTATTCAGTCCTTGATCGACCGTGTTCAGCCGGTATTGTCGGAGGATATGTCGGGACTGACGCAGCAGGAGGCGATATCCGCCATACAAATGGCGATTTGGCACTATGCCAACACGGTGGATCTCACCTATGTCCGCACCTATGCCTTCGGCAATCATTTGGGATATCCCGCCTACACCGGCTATGATATCAATGCGGCGGGACAGTCGGTCGCGGTGTCGCCCTATCTAAAAAACGGCGTCAGCGTGACAAGTGCGAATGACGGCGTCAACTCGCAGAGTGAGCAGCGCATTTTGGGACTGTATAACTATTTGACATGGCTTGAACCGAAGACCGACAGCGTCCGTGAAATGGATATTTCCATTTCGGTGCGCTATGAAGGCAGCACCGCCTATTTAACCTATAGCGCCGACCAGACGAATGAAGACGGCACGCCTGTGGAACTGAGCTTGACGGTGACGGGCGCGACAGTGGACGAAATTATCGATCATGGGGACGGCTCCTATGAGGCCAAGGTGACAGGCTTTAGAAGCACCATGTTCAGCGCGTATGTGTCCGGTTCGCAGGATCTCGGCAATCGCCCGTATTTCTATCAGGCGGAGGGCGGCGTCGATGCTGCGCAGAGCTTTATCGGCTTGGATACAGCGCCGTATACGGCAACAGAAGCCGCTCTTTTCGCCGCGCCCGTTGATCCGGTGGGACCGCCTGTGACGACGGGAGCAAGCGAGTCAATCATCATCTCAACGACCACAACGGAGCCGACCACAACTACGACGGAGCCGACCACAACAACCACAACCTCCACGACTACAACAAGCACCACGACTTCGACGACCACCACGACCACGACAACCTCGACCACAACTTCGACAACTACAACGACCACTACCACGACCTCGACGACGACTACGGCGTCAACGACAACTTCGACGACCACCACGGCGTCGACAACGACCTCGACGACGACCACGGCGTCGACAACGACTTCGACGACGACTACGGCGTCGACAACGACCTCGACAACGACTACGGCGTCAACGACAACTTCGACGA
>JBJEIR010000184.1:0-7479 GCA_051877215.1 Acutalibacteraceae bacterium
GAACGTGGTGCGCACTGCGTGCGTGATGCGGCTTCGCCTGTGATGCACGCCTTCGACGCGTGTGTGGAACGCATCGCATCACCTATCACGGCGTAGCTGCATCACTTATCACTTATTTGCCAATAAACCGGATTTATGATACATTTACAAAAAAGTGAGGTGTGTATGATGACCGAGTCCAAACTTACAGACCTCTCTATGGAATTCTCCGTCCGTTATACCGCTCTTTCGCCGGAAAAAAGCACTTGTTTCGGCAAGTGCTTTTTTCCGGCGGAGTGTGCCTTACGGCACGAGAAGTGATGCTTCACATCGTGAAGTTGCTGCGCAGGGAAGTTTCTGCTTAAAGTGGGTGGCACACTTCTCTTCACTATTCACTCTTCGCTAAACTTGCCTTTGTGATTTTGGAAGTAAGTAATAGCGAAAAAGTGTGTGGAAGAAAGTTGAAAATCGGATTTGCTGCCCAAAGCGAAAACGTTAACCATCTAAGCGGAGAGCTTTGATAATCCTCTGCTTTTTCTGTATGCCTGAAATATTCAAAGCATTTGATTGAAGCACTTAAGAAAAAATAGTTCCGGCAAGCTGTTTTGAACATAGATAAAAACGAATATATCGCATATTTTCAATTTTCTATTTGACAGAAGCCCAAGATATGGTATAAAATACAATATAATTGTGTGATAGTGTCTAAAGAGGATAGATTCCTTTTTCGGAAAGGTATGAGAAGGACGATGGCAAAGAAAAAAGCGGAGCAATACGGCAATGACAGCATTTCTCAGCTCAAAGGGGCAGACCGTGTGCGCAAGCGCCCGGCGGTTATTTTCGGCTCGGACGGGCTGGACGGATGTCAGCACGCCGTGTTTGAAATTCTTTCCAACTCGATCGACGAGGCGCGCGAGGGATACGGGACCAAGATTATTACCACCTGTTATGAGGATCATTCTTTTGAGGTGCAGGATTTCGGGCGCGGTATGCCGGTTGATTACAACCAAAAGGAAGAGCGCTATAACTGGGAATTGATTTTCTGCGAGATGTATGCCGGCGGAAAATACAATACGAACGAGGGAGAAAACTACGAGTTTTCGTTGGGGCTTAACGGGCTCGGCGCGTGTGCGACACAATATTCCGCCGAATATATGGATGTTGAAGTGCACCGCGACGGCATGAAATATACCCTGCATTTTGAGCATGGCGAAAACATCGGCGGCCTGCAAAAGGAACCGTATTCCAAAAGGGATACCGGCACGCGTATTCGCTGGAAGCCGGATTTACAGGTGTTTACGGATATTGCCGTTCCGAAGGACTACTTTGAGGATATTCTCAAGCGGCAGGCCATTGTCAATCCGGGAATTGTCTTTGAACTGCGCACACAGACGGGAAAAACCTTTGAGACGGAGAGCTTTTCGTATGAAAACGGCATTGCCGATTATGTGCGGGAGGTAGCGGGAGAGGAACCGCTCACCGATGTGCAGTGCTGGACGACCGAGCGCACCGGGCGGGACCGTGCGGACCGTCCCGAGTATCGCGTAAAATTGAATGTAGCGCTGTGCTTTTCCAACCGTGTCAGCCTTTTGGAATATTATCACAATTCCAGTTGGCTTGAGCACGGCGGTGCGCCGGAAAAGGCGGTTCGGTCGGCTTTTGTATCGCAGATTGATGCGTATTTAAAGCAAAACGGACGGTATCTCAAAAACGAAAGCAAAATCACCTTCCAGGATGTGCAGGATTGTCTCGTCTTGGTGTCCTCCTCGTTTTCGACGATGACATCCTATGAAAATCAGACCAAAAAAGCCATCAACAACAAATTTATTCAAGAGGCGATGACGGATTTTCTGCGTCACAATCTGGAAGTCTATTTTATTGAGAATAAAGCGGAGGCGGACAAGCTGGCCGCACAGGTGCTGATCAATAAGCGCAGCCGCGAAAAGGCGGAGACAACGCGGCTCAACCTGAAGAAAACACTGCAAACAAGCAACGATTTTACCGCCCGCGTCGAGGGGTTTGTGGACTGCCGCAGCAAAAAGCCGGAGGAGCGCGAGCTGTTTATTGTGGAGGGAAAATCCGCTATGGGCGCCTGTATTCAGGCGCGCGATCCCAATTTTCAGGCGATCATCCCCATTCGCGGAAAAATTCTCAACTGCTTAAAGGCGGAATACGAAAAGATTTTCAAGAGCGAAATTATCACAAATCTGATCAAAGTGCTCGGCTGCGGCGTGGAGGTCAAATCCAAGGCCAACAAAAATCTTTCCAATTTCGATTTATCGCTGCTGCGTTTTTCCAAAGTCATTCTCTGTACCGATGCGGATGTGGACGGCTTTCAGATTCGCACGCTGCTGCTGACGATGCTGTATCGTCTGACGCCGACCCTCATCGAAAAAGGGTTGGTGTACATTGCGGAAACGCCGCTGTACGAGATCAACACCAAGACCGATACCTATTTTGCGTACAATGACCGCGAACAGGCTGAGATTCTGCGCCGGCTTGAGGGGCAAAAATATACCATTCAGCGCTCAAAAGGACTCGGCGAAAACGATCCGCTGATGATGTCGCTGACCACGATGAATCCGCCGACCAGACGGCTTATCAAGGTCACTCCGGCACAGGCTGAGGAGACGGCGGAAATGTTTGATGTGCTGCTCGGCGATAACCTGACCGGACGCAAAGAATTTATTGCGCAAAACGGCGCCCGTTATCTTGAAAATGTCGACCTGAGCTGACAGCGCTCTGCCCGGAGCAGAGCGAACGCTTGTGTTATCGGAAAGGATGAGCAGATATATGCTTAAGCTGTCAATTTGTCCCGCCGTTTCGGAGGATGCCGATGCGATCGCCACGCTGAATGAGAGTTGTTTTGGGATACGCTTTCCTGCCGAAAAGGTGAAAAAACAGCTGGCAAGGCTGATCCTTTTGCCGACTGAACGGGTATTTGTCGCTGTTTACCGCGGCAGGCTGATCGGATTTGCGCATGCCTCCTCCGTTTGGCGCACCGATTGTGCGCCGTATAAGGAGATTCGTGCGATTGCCGTGGAAAAGGAATACCGCCGCAAGGGCGTCGGGCGCGCGCTATGGCAGGCGGTCGAGGAGTGGGCGACGGAGGAACACTGTGAAACGGTTGTCGCCGTTGTCGGAGGCAGCCGTTCGGCGCAGGCGTTTTGTGCGGCGTGCGGCTGTGATGAACAGCAGGGGAAAAAGCAGTATATGAAGACCGTCACGGCGGCTGATCGCGTAAACGACGGAAGAAAGGCTTGAGAAAGATGGCAAAAAAGAGTAAAAAAGAGACGGCGGCCTCAAACGGACCGCTGACGCTGCCGGAGAACACGCATATCGAAGGCGCGGGCTTGGTTGAAACGCAGCGTATTACCGATACGCTCGAGACCAATTATATGCCGTACGCGATGAGCGTCATCATGTCCCGCGCCATTCCCGAGATCGACGGCTTCAAGCCTTCCCACCGCAAACTGCTGTACACCATGTACAAAATGGGGCTGTTGCAGGGAAATCTGACGAAATCCGCCAACATCGTTGGCGCGACCATGAAGCTCAACCCGCACGGCGATTCGGCTATTTATGAGACGATGGTGCGTCTCTCGAGGGGATATCAGGCGCTATTGCATCCATATGTCTTCTCTAAAGGAAACTTCGGCCGCGCGTATTCCTCCGAGATGGAATATGCCGCCTCGCGTTATACGGAAGCAAAGCTCGACCCGATCGCTGCGGAGCTGTTTCGGGATATTGATAAGGATACGGTGGAGTTCGTCGACAACTATGACGCGACGATGAAGGAGCCGACGCTGCTGCCTGTGACCTTTCCGTCGGTGCTTGTCAACAACAATGTCGGCATTGCCGTAGGCATGGCCAGCAATATTTGTTCCTTTAACCTTTCAGAGGTGTGCCAAACGGCCATTGCCCTGATTAAAAATCCGCAGCATGATATTGCCGAAACGCTGAAAGCGCCGGATTTTCCGGGCGGCGGGCAGTTGATCTATCGCCGCGAGGAGCTGGAAAAAATTTACGAGACGGGCCGCGGAAGCATAAAAGTGCGCGCCGTTTACCGATATGATAAAGCCAACAACTGTATCGACATTACCGAGATTCCGTCCACCACGACGGTGGAAGCAATCATCGGCAAGATCATCGAGCTTGTCAAAGCGGGCAAGCTGCGAGAAATTGCCGATGTTCGCAACGAGATCGGTTTGGACGGCTTGCGCATTACGATCGATCTGAAGCGCGGTGTCGACCCGGACCGTTTGATGAACCGTCTGTTTGCCGTGACACCGCTTGAGGACAGCTTTGCCTGTAATTTTAACATTTTGATCGCCGGTGTACCGCAGGTGCTCGGTGTGCGCAGCATTTTGGAGGAGTGGACGGCATTTCGCGTCGAATGTATCCGCCGCCGCGTATATTTTGATCTTTCCAAGGCAAAGGAGCGTCTCCATCTTTTACAGGGGCTTTCCAAAATTTTGCTGGATATTGATAAGGCTGTGAGCATTATCCGTGCGACCGAGGAGGAGAGCGATGTCGTTCCGAATTTGATGATCGGATTCGGCATTGATCAAGTGCAGGCGAACTATGTGGCGGAAATCAAACTGCGCCATTTGAACCGCGAATATATTTTAAAGCGCACGCAGGATATTGAGCAGCTCGGCAAAGACATTGCGGATATGGAAGCCATTTTGAAGAGCACACAAAGAGTTTATCAAATCATTATCGATGAATTGCAGCAGGTTGTCGAGAAATACGGGCAGCCGCGCAAGACCTCCATTTTGTATGCTTCCGATATCGAAGAAGTGGCGGCGGAGCTGGAGCAGGAGATTCCGGATTATCCGTGTACGCTCTTCTTTACGGCGGAGGGGTATTTCAAAAAGATCACGCCGCAGTCACTGCGCATGAGCGGTGAGCAAAAATTCAAAGAGGGAGATCGGCTGGTACAGACGGTTGAAGCCTCCAACACGGTGGAGCTGCTGTTCTTTACGGATAAGGCCACGGTGTATAAAACCAAAGCCTCCGATTTCGCGGACAGCAAAGCAAGCGCATTGGGCGATTATATCCCCTCAAAGCTGGGCTTTGAAGAAGGGGAGAACGCCGTCTTTATGGCGGTGACGACCGATTACAGCGGCTATTTGGCCTTTTTCTTTGAAAACGGAAAAGCGGCAAAGGTGGAGCTTTCGGCCTATGCGACCAAGACAAACCGCCGTCGCCTGCTTGCTGCATACGGCGATAAATCTCCGCTTGTGGCGATCCGTCAGCTCGCAAAGGATGAGGATCTGGTGCTGTTTTCAACGGCAGGGCGCTGCCTGATTGTGGATACGGGAGCAATTCCGCTCAAATCCACGCGCAGTACCATCGGGGTGCAGGTGATGATCCTTAAGAAAAACAATCGTCTGCAAAAGGTGGAGGAGTACCGTGAGGAGCGCTTTGCAAAGCCGTCTCGTTACCGAACCCGTTCACTTCCCGCTGTGGGCGCGCTGTTGTCTGCTGAGGACACCGGCGAGCAATTAACACTCGGCTGATATCCGGCTTTATATAGGCTTTATATTATAAAAAGAAAACCGCTGTCGGGGACGGTTGTCTCCGATAGCGGTCCCGACAGCGGTCACAGCAAACGCAGAAGATGTGCCCGTTGTCGGAGTTAGTATCGGCACAAACAGCCTGTTTATACATCAAATTTGAAAAAAATCAATAAAAACCTTGCTTTTTTCAAAGAGATATGATAAAATCGTCGTTGTATGATTTGACTGTATATCGAGGAATCGATTTCGGAGAAACGGGCTTTGTCTTTCTCTTCTTATGAAAGGAATGGATCTGAATTATGAATGTTTGGGAAATCATCGTGGCAATCGTGCTGATCATCGCGTCGCTGGCTATTATTTTGATCGTTTTGCTGCAGCAGGGTCGTCAGGCCAATATCGGGGCAATCAACGGCGCAATGGACAGCTTTATGGAAAAAGGCAAGGCCAAAACATGGGATGCGCGTTTGAGCAAATGGACAAAGGTCATTTCCATCGCGTTTTTTGTGCTTGTATTGGCGGGTATGCTGATTACCAATTTCCTCGGATCGACTGCCGGCTGATATGCATATGTAAAAAAGCAAAATCGTCCTGTCGACTGTAAAACCGGCAGGGCGATTTTTTTCAAAATTTTGTGAGGGGGAGAGATGGGCAATGGCGATATATCGGATCGCGGGACTGCAGGTGGAAATGTCTCCCCAAAGTGCACTGCTCAAAAAAAGAAGCGCACCGTATCTCTCCTGCACGGATGCTCCCGCGCAGATGAGACTGCACGGCGAAGGTGAGGATACGGCGGAATATGCACGCATGGCGCAGTCCTTTTATGAGCAGCTCTTGTCCTTTGACGGCTTTTTGCTGCATGCGTCCGCCGTTTGCTATAACGGACGGGCGTATGCGTTTTCGGCGCCGAGCGGGACGGGAAAATCGACCCATGCCGCTTTTTGGGAGCAGCAGTTTGGGGCGCAGATTATCAATGACGATAAACCGGCTATTCGCCGCATAGACGGCGCGTTTTGTGCGTGCGGCACGCCTTTTTCGGGGAAAACGGATAAAAGCAAAAACACTTGCGTTCCGCTTGGCGCGATTGCCTTTTTACACAGGGAAGAGGAAAATACCGCGCGTCGCCTGACGGCCAAAGAAGCCCTTTTGGCACTTTTAAATGCGACGCTTCGCCCGAATGACGAAAACACCTATACCTGTTTTCTTTTATTGCTGGAAGCCTTGCTTGAGGAGGTTCCCGTTTGGTCGCTTGGCTGTACACTTTCAAAAGAGGCGGCGTTCTCGGCGAGAGAGGCCTTGCTGAGCGATACGCCGGATATTGCCCAAAAAGGGAGGACACATGGTGTTGAAGCTCCGATGTGACAGTGTGATTTTCGATGTGGACGGTACGCTTTGGGATACGACAAAAGTCATCAGCGCCGCTTGGAATGACATTCTCCGTTCCGAGGGCGTGACGGGAGTCGTCATCACGCCTGACGATCTCAAGCGCACCTTCGGCAAACAGATTCCCGAAATTGCGGATGATTTACTGCCGGATTTTCCGAAAGAAACCAGACGGGCATTGATAGATGATTGCTGCCGTCTGCAAACACCCGTTTTGAAACGGACGCCCGGTCGCTTGTATGACGGCGTGCGGGAGATGCTTTCGGCTCTTTCAAAAACCCACCGTCTGTTTGTCGTCAGCAATTGTGAAAAGGGATACATTGAGACACTGATAGAAACCTGCCGCCTCGATGGTTTTTTTGAGGATTTTGAATGCTACGGCAACACGCAGCTCCCGAAGTCGGGCAGTATGCGCCTGCTGATAGAAAGAAACAACCTGCGTTCGCCGATTTATGTCGGGGATACGCAGGGAGATTCGGCCGCCTGCCGCGAAGCGGGCGTACCGTTTGTTTTTGCCGCTTACGGCTTCGGAACGCCGTGTGAATGGAAGGCAAAAATTGAAAAGCCGCTCGATCTTCTTCGAATGGTGTGATCC
>JBJEIR010000185.1:0-7445 GCA_051877215.1 Acutalibacteraceae bacterium
TTTTCGATATTTCTTATTTACTATTATCTAGCAAAAAGCATGAAAAAGATAGTATCAATTTTTTTGGTTATGATCTCATTGTGTATTTTCTTATCTTCCTGCTTCATAGACAATAAACAAATATACGGGAATTGGTATTGCGAAGAATTGAACATGATGTTGCATTTGGTTGATTCGGCAGGCAGCTATGCTTTGGTGGAAGTGGACGGAAAAATCGAAAAAAAGGATGCTTGCCGCTATTGCAATGATAGCATCACTGTTGTAGATAAAGTAACGGAAATTATTGATGGAAAAGAGTATGAATTCGAAGAGGATTATATCGTTTTGAGTTATGATTATATTCAGAATATGTCTATGCGAATGGAAGATACAGAAACAGGAGAACAATACACATTTATGAGAATCGATGCCAACATACCCCAAGAATTTTTAGACATTGTCGAGACAATGAAATGATCTTATTGAATCCGTGTAGGATATCCTATTTAAAAGGATAAATTATAAGTTTTATTGATAAAAATACCTGTAAATGCTATCATTTTGTAAAAGATATTGCTTTTAAAAACATCGCCTCATTATCTGTTTAGAAAGGAGACGAGTGCCGAATGCTGAAAAAGACAATTTGCGCAGTTGGCATTTGCATATTTTTCCTCGGCGCAGCAACAGGTGTTTTTGTCTCGGCAAATATGTTTTTGCGCGGGAATGATTCTGCGACGGATACCGGTTACTATTTGATTCGGGAGGAGGCCGCCAAAACATACCGGGTCAAATTGCCTGCCCGTACAGCGGTATCCGACCCCTTCAATCTGTCATCTGATTCTTTGGAAACAGTGGAACTGACATATCAGTATTCGAATGCGGGAAAAGTCACAAACTGGGATGTATATACGGATAAAAACAACAATCAATATACCTATCAAGAAACGACAGGGCGGCTGGTATCCATCTTGTATCTCGGCAATCGCTCCGATTCCGAAACGGTCAAAGCGCAAAACAAAACGGCGTACAAAAAAGACGATATCATAAAATTCTCGGATGGGTATCTGCAAGAATTGATTCCTGCCTTTTCAAAGTATACGGTTGCGGATTATCAGGAATTGAAAACGGACGGCACGGTGGATGTGGCCTATCCTTACACGGTGAAATACGGAGTCCCGATCGGGGACTATTTCTTCGCAGATCAAATCATTCTGCGCTTTTCCGGGGCGGGAGAATTGATAGATGCCTCTTTCCCGATGGATGATCCGGTGGAACTGTCCGAAGAAGAGCAAACACGGCTTGTCGAAAAACTGCCTTCTTATGAAGCATTCTGCAAGATGGCGCAAACAGCCATGAAAGAACAGCATCCTGAGATGGCAAAGGCGGAAATAGACTCCGCTCCGGTTTTGTCAAAAACCGTATCCGGCTATACACTTTGCGCATCCGTTTCATTGACATATGCGGCAGGGAAACCCTATGAATATACGGAATTGGAAGCCTTTTCTTACGATGTTTCGATGGCGTAATGTTGCGGTAAAATGAATGGAGGAAAATCCTAATATTATGAAAAAATCATACCAATACTGCTTCTCTGTACATTGCTCCTCTTAATATGCTTATCGCCAATACTCTTAATATGCTTATCGCCAACAACCGGCATAGCACAAGACTCATCATGGTATAAAAACTACCCTTCGCTATACGAAGAAAAAGAGTTTCAAACAATATTAACCGAAGTTGATTCTGAAAACGTTTCACCGGAATCTGTTAAAAACGCACACAAGCTTTATTCCGTATCTCTAACAAGTTTTTTGGATGATTCAGTTAACACCGTTAACGAGTTGATTGATGATGAAGATTATGTTTGGTCGATTCATATTGATGACTATGTGATACAAGGTAAATTATCCAACTCAAAGTGGGAAGAATATTTCACAGTAGACATTACTGATACGAACCAATACGATTTCATTATCCCTCAATACTCTTTCATTATCCCTATAACTACACTTAGCCCGTCGATCGTTATAGAAAATGATTCAACTGTTCGCTTAAGAGATGCCGATACTATTCGGTGTATCACAGTAGTAGGCACGCACACCTTGTTCATATACTGTGTTGTTGGAGATGATGAATATTTAATCCCCTATGGGAGCCGCCCGGATATAACGGAACTCGAAAACGGACATCCATACTCTATTCACGAAGTTCGCCAAAAAGTAGCAGATGTCTTTGCTTACGATTCGGAAAATTTAAATACCACAACCGGCTCGACCGTCTCCACTAACACAAATAATACGACTAAATCAATAAATGTGGATTTGCAAAATAACAATTATCCAAAAATAATATATGAAAACGGGTGTTAAAATGATTTTTAGTGTCTTTAAGGCAGCTATAATCGATTCGGAAAAGCAGCGCTTTTGCCGGGCTGTCTCAATAGCAGGCAGTATACTTTTCATGATGATAGGTCTGCTTATGAGCGGGTGTGCTGCGGAAAACATTCATGAAACGGTATCGCCGGATGATTTTGAAACGGATTTTTTTGAAAGTCTTGCAAATCATCATTGCTGCAACTCCTTTATAGGCGAAGATGGTGCTTTGTGTGTTGAAACAGGGGTGGTTCCGCCGATTTTCCCCGCTGTTGAAGCGGGAAAAATTATACAGTATCATAACCGCTGCGCTGCCGAAATCGTTGAAGATGAGGTACAAACACTGGTTTCCGTACAATATGATAAGGCCTCATATGAAGCGGAAAGAGATCGCTTAAAAGCAATAAAGCATTTTGATGCGGTGCGATTGGATGAGGACAGCTTTTCTCTTCCGGCAATTGTTTGCGTAGCCAATTATGATCGATCCTCGGAATATGTATTATTTGATGATGAAGCGTCGACATTACATTATGTTTTTTGGCAAGATGTCAATCTAAAAAACAGTGTGCTGGAAAGTCAATATTTGCCGCAGGATACAAACGCTTGGGAGGAGCAGGCTCCGTTTACTGTTTACGGATTGGAATAAAAGCGCCGAAAGAATGTGCAATGCACGCAAAAGAATGTGCAATGCACGCAAAAGAATGTGCATTGCCAAAAAATAGTACTTGCATTTTAAACGCATGTATGATATACTTCCAATGTTAATGTTTACAGTGCTTGAAAGAGGTGACACTCATGAAAGAAAATATCCATCCGAAATACGGACAGACCACCATTACCTGCGCTTGCGGTGAAGTGATTGAGACGGGCTCCACAAAAGAGAATATCCGCGTGGAAATTTGCTCCAAATGCCATCCGTTTTTTACAGGTAAGCAGAAGCTGGTTGATACCGGCGGACGCGTTGACCGCTTCAAGAAGCGGTTCAATATGCAGGACGAGAAATAAGCCGTTCGGCGGATCGTTGCTGCGTTGGCATCGGTTGATCAAGGATATACCGGCAATGTTGAGGGCAGCGCTTTGGCGCTGCCCTTTCTTGTCATTTCCTTTTGGCATAAAAAAGGAGGGGACGGCCGTATGGCGGAAGAAGAATATCGCACGCCGGCCGGCGTCGCACAGGATGAGTTTGTCGAAAAACGCTCTCGCTTTATCGGCTATGCTGCTCCCGTGCAGACAGAGGAGCAGGCGCTGCTCTTTATAGCTCAGATCAAAAAACAGCATTGGGATGCGCGGCACAATGTATATGCGTATTGCCTGCGCGACGGGAATATTCGCCGCTATTCCGATGACGGCGAGCCGCAGGGAACGGCTGGTGTGCCGGTTCTTGAGGTGCTGCAAAAAAGCGGCGTGACCGACTGCGTCATCGTTGTGACCCGTTATTTCGGCGGCATTTTGCTGGGCGGCGGCGGACTGGTCCGCGCCTACAGCCATGCGGCGTCTCTGGCGCTGCGTGCGGCGGGAATAGAGCGGCGCGTACTGTGTGCCAAAGCGACGCTTCGGTGCGACTATGCGCAGTATGGGCGTGTGCAGCCCTTGGTGCTTTCGCACGGGGGAGTGATAGACGACACGGTTTATGACGATGGGGTGACCCTTTCCTTTCATATTCGGCGTAATACGATGAAAGCGCTTGAAAAAGAGGTTGTTGATGCGACGGCAGGCGGGGTTTCCTGTGAAGTGGAATGCGAAGAATTTTATGCTTTTGAAGAAAAATAAGCGGCTTTTTACAAAAAAATTCGCGCAAAAAAAGGAAAATCCGATTGCTCGGTTGTATAAATATATAGAAATATGATCAAAATGCCGTAAAAATCGAAAAAGCAGGCAGTAGGACGGGAGGGATAGAAGATGACCATTCGGGAACGGTATGAACAGACAGAACGGTTGATCTTGTCGCCTTTTGCCTCCTTTTCCGCCGACAGCCGCGGGCGTGACCGCCCGGAAGAGCCGAGCGCCTATCGGACGGCGTACCAGCGCGACCGTGATCGCGTGCTTCATTCCAAAGCATTTCGTCGCCTGAAACACAAAACACAGGTGTTCTTATCCCCGCAGGGGGATCACTACCGCACGCGCCTGACCCACACTCTTGAAGTGTCTCAGATCGCGCGGACAATCGCGCGGGCGCTTCGTTTGAACGAGGATTTGACGGAGGCTGTTTCGCTGGCGCACGACCTCGGACATACGCCCTTCGGCCATGCGGGGGAACGGGCGCTTGCCTCTGCGGTAGACGGCGGCTTTCATCACTATGAACAGAGCGTGCGGGTGGTCGAGCGGCTGGAAAAAGACGGCGCGGGACTGAATTTGACAAAAGAGGTGCGCGACGGCATTCTGCACCATACAAAGGGTGAAGAGGCCGCGACTCCCGAGGGACGAATTGTCCGCTATGCGGATCAGATCGCGTATATTCATCACGATATGGATGATGCGGTTCGGGCGGGAATCCTGTGTGAAACGGATGTGCCGATTTCCATTCGTCAGGCATTGGGAGAAACGCGCGAAGAACGGCTGGACACGCTGGTCGGTTCTTTGATCGACAACGGGGAAGAGCATATCGGCATGCCGCCGGCGATCAAAGAGCAGTTTGAAGCGCTGCACGCGTTTATGTACGACGCGCTCTATTTTAATCCCATCGCCAAGAGCGAAGAGGGAAAGGTGGAAGAGCTGGTGCGCCGCTTGTTTGAGCATTTCAGCGCCCATCCCGAACAGCTCCCGCGTGAATACCATGCGGTGTATGAGACGGACGGCGCCTGTCGCGCCGCTTGTGATTATGTCGCGGGAATGAGCGACAATTACGCGCTTGCGGTGTATCACGAGCTCTTTATTCCGCGCGGCTGGTCGGTTGTTCATGAACAGCCCTGACTGTATTTTTTTCGTTATGATGTGGTATATTTTATATGATGGGGCACAAGCCGCTTTCTGCGCCTTAAAGGGAACAGATATCGGCCGCCGCTGAAAAAGGGGGATGGTTATGCCGCTGCCCGACAGTTTTATCGAAGAATTGACACATAGAAGCAGCATAGAAGAGCTGGCGTCGTCTTATGTGGCTCTGCGCCCGCGGGGCAAGACGCTTGTCGGGCTTTGTCCCTTTCACGGTGAAAAAACCCCTTCTTTTACGGTATATCCCGAAAGCAACTCCTTTTACTGCTTTGGCTGCGGAGCGGGAGGAGACATCATCACCTTCGTAAAAAAAATAGAGCATTTGGATTATCTCGACGCCGTGCGGTTTCTTGCCGACCGCGCCGGACTTGAAATGCCGCGCATGGAAACGGATGATACCGCCGGCAAGCTTCGCCGCCGCATATTGGAGGCAAACCGCGAAGCGGCGCGGCTGTATCACGAGCTGTTGTATAGCCCGCAGGGCAAGGAAGGGCTGGACTATTATCACAGCCGCGGCTATACCGACAAAACCATCCGCCGTTTCGGCTTGGGCTTTGCGCCGGACAGCTTTCACACACTGCTTGACCTATTGCGAAAAAAGGGCTTTCACGATGAGGAGCTGCTTGCGGCGTGGCTGTGTCGAAAGAGTTCCAAAGGGTATCTCTATGACAGCTTCAGAAATCGTGTCATGGTGCCGATTATTGATGTGCGCGGGAATGTCATCGCTTTCGGCGGGCGCGTTCTCGATGATTCCAAGCCGAAATATCTCAATTCGGGAGATACACCGGTATTTAAAAAAACAGACAATTTGTTTGCGCTCAATTTTGCCAAAGAAAGCGGACGGCAGCTGATTCTTTGTGAAGGCTATATGGATGTCATCGCGCTGCATCAGGCGGGCTTTCCGAACGCCGTGGCGGCGCTCGGAACCTCCTTTACCGCCGATCACGCCAATCTCATTGCCCGTTATGCCGACGAAGCGGTTTTGATTTTCGATTCGGATGAAGCAGGGCAAAAAGGGGCTTCCCGCGCGATGGCGCTGCTTCGCAACACCGGCGTGCATGTGAGGGTGGTGCGCATCCCCGACGGGAAAGACCCGGATGAGTTTTTGCGCCGTCATCCGCCGTCGGATTTCAAGCTGCTCATCGAGCGATCGTTTAACGATGTGGAATATCGTCTGGCAACGCTTAAGCAGCGGTATCTGACGGATACGCCCGACGGGAGAATTGCATACCTGCAAGAAGCAGTGAAGATTCTTGCCCCTTTGCAAAGTGCAGTGGAGCGCGATGTATATGCGGGGCGTTTGTCCGAGGAGCTTTCAGTATCCAAAACGGCTATCTTACAGCAGGCGGAACAGTTGATGAAGAAAAATCATCGGCGCGAACAAAAGCAGCTTTTGCCGCAGGCGATGAGAAAATCAAATACAGAGACCGAAAGAGTCAATCCGGAGGCGCTCACCTATGTGAGGGCTGCTGCAGCCGAAAAGGGTTTGCTCGGCATTTTGCTTCAGCATCCCGATTGGATTGAGTCGGCAGCAAAGGCACTCCCGCCGGAGGATATGGTCACAAGCTTCAACCGTCGGCTGTATAAGATACTGGCGGAGCGGCAGCAGCAGGGGCTTATGATTGAATTGCCTCTTTTGGCCGCTTCTTTCAGCGAGGATGAGATGGCCTATATCGCGCGGCTGTGGCAAACGGCACAAACGCTTGCCGGATCGGAGGCGGATATGAATCGTTATATCGACATTATTCGTCAGGAACAAGCACTTGCGGGGCTTTCTTCCTCTCTTGACAGTCAGTCGGATGAGGAGGTGCGCCGTATGATGGAGAGGCTGCGTAATATGAAATCATAAATATCACAAGATATGTATATATAAAGAATCGATAGGTCCGTATGATCGGACAAGAAAGGATGTGCCGGTATGGCAAGCAAAAAAAGCGATGTACAAAGTCCCGTCCAGGAGGTGCTGCGCGAAGCGGCTGCTGCCGAAATGCAAGAATTGGAAATGGTATCCGTCAAAAAGGATAAAAAATTGCAGCTTCGGGACATTGTAGAGCTCGGGCGCGCAAAGGGCAAGCTGACCACGCAGGAAATCATGGATGCGATGGAGGATTTTGATTTTGATCCCGAGCAGGTCGATAAGCTGTATGAGATGCTGGAAGCCAACAA
>JBJEIR010000186.1:0-7411 GCA_051877215.1 Acutalibacteraceae bacterium
CGCCTGTACAGACCGCAAAGCGCTCGGAAAGCTGCGCGTCTGTCACCGCGCCGCCGCTGTAATCAAATTCGGCATAAAGCTGCAGCACGGGCAGCACCACCAGCAGCGGGCACTCCGCACCGTCATCGCCCCACGCCGTGGCAAACACATCGTCGATGCCCGTATGGATACATTCGGTCAGCGCCATGCGCGACACCGACAGGCTGTGCCGCAGCTCGGGCAGCAGGCCGTTCCATTTCCACGCACAGCCGGCAAACACGATGGGATTGCGAAATTGCTTATGCTGCTTCATCACGCGGGCGTAATTTGCCTGATCGCAGTTGTAATATTCCCAGTAAACGAGAGATACACCCTCGGGAACCTTCTTGATGACCTCCTCGGGGATGCCGCTTTCGGCGTCGTTATACGAGCCGGCCGCCAGATGAAAGAACATATCGCTCCACATCATCGGGGTAAACTCGTAGGTCTTGCAGATTTCCTGCACACGGGCGATATGCTCGCACATGATATCGACGCGGGGGCGCACCCCGTGCTTTTTCATGTAATTGCCCAGTCCGATCATATGCGCCTCGTCCATGCCGATATTGATGCGGTGACTGCGAAAACAGCGGCGCATCTTCGCGATCATTTCCGTCACAAACGCGTAGGTGCTGTCCTCGCCCGCCATCATGATGTCGTTGCAGTCGACAAGATCGCGAAACGCGTCCCAGCGCAGCACCGTCGCCAAATGCGCGAGCGTCTGAATACAGGGGATCACCTCAATGCCGAGCGCATAGGCCGCATCGTCCACCGCCCTTAGCTCTTCGTCGGTGTAGCGGCCGCGCATATAGCCGAAATACGGGCGCTCCTCCAGCGTGTACATATCTTCGGTATACAGCTGCATGGTATTCAGTCCCATCAGCGCCATGTAACCGAGCATCCGCTTGATCGTATCGACCGTAGGCGCGGCGTTGCGGGAGCAGTCCAGCATAAAGCCGTTGGAGTGAAAAGACGCCGTCTCCTTTCGCGTCAGCGATTTGCCCTCCTGAAATGCACCCAGCACATGAGACAGACCGCGAAAGAACTCTACGCGGCGGCTGTAAGCGATGACAGCCTCCTTTCCGTCAAAGTCAACGGACAAGCCGTTTTCCTGCTTTGACGCGGTCACGACGACCTGCGCCTCCCACGGCGCGTTTGCGGCCTCAATCCCGTGCCCAAAGAGCAGGGACAGCCCCTCTGCAAATTCTTCCTGTGCATTTTTTAAGTAAACTTTCATCAGCCGGTTTCCCCCTTGATGAATCATTTTTAAGTGACGCGGCAGACAAGCCGACGGTGTCCGACGCCTGTTTGCGGCAATCGATCCGCCCGCTCGGCAGCGACGGCGCGCTGCCGAAGCGCTCACGCCGCTGTATCAGCTTCAGTATATCACACATCTTCCGAAAATCCAATAGAAAAACCACACAAGCTGCGGCATTTGCCTATCTGTTTTGCCCATACGGCGCGGCGCAAAGCAACACAGCCTTCAGAGAAGACCGTCAGTCGAGCTCGATAAAATGATAGACATATCCGCCGGAATTGCCCATCAGCAAAAAGCTCACGGTGATCTGCTCGACCGAATGGGGCGCAACCTCAAGGGTATACAGCTTGGTATTGTATTCCGTTTTGGTGCCGTCGATCTGCTGGATCGTGCACTTGGTCGCAAGCACATTGCCGTCCCGATCGAGCACCATCGCCATCAACGCGCCCGTCGCGCGTTTTTGAATGGTAAAGGTGCGCGGCGTATCGCCGTCATTGATGAAGGTATAGTTGTCGTGATAATCGACCATCCAGTTTCCGAGATTGGCCATCGTGCCATAGCCGTCGGCGTGATCGTTGTCGATCACAATCGGCTCGCCGTCGGTCGTCTCGCAGGCAAAGGTCATCATATCCGTTCCCACGCCGTCATGCGCATTCTGCGGATTGATATTGGTCACCCAGTAGGTATCGGTGCGGGTGTGCTCGCGGTTGTTGTATTCCTGATACGCCCGCCCCTTTCGGGTCGCCAGCTCATCATAGCTTGTCTGATAGGTCACCGGCAGTCTTCCGGACGGGGTCTTGTCGTTGACTGTCCAGCACATATTGCTCTCGATAAGCCCCTGGTGATCGTCCCGCCCTTTATACTGCAAGCCGTATAGCGTATCGTCACGCATCACGACATAACCCTGCTCGGCCGGCTCTGCCTGCACCTGTGAAACGTCGTTATAGCAGTAAAAGGTTCCGGTCACACTGCCGCCCGTAACCTTGCATTTCACGACCCCGTTCGAGCATTTTCCGCGCAAAAGCATTTGATCGGCAGTGCCTGCCACATTCGTCGCGTTATATGCATCCTTTGATGTGCCGCCGAGCACATAGATATACTGCCCCGCGGGAATGCGGTAGGTTGTCGGCTGAAACACGCGCGGCGTGTAGTCGATAAAATCCTGCCCACGATACAGCTCGTTCTCCCTGCCGTTTATAAAGTAATCCTCCGGCAGCTCGAATTTGTAATTGTAATAATCCGACCACGACTGCTGTCCGAGCCATTCGCCGCTCACCTGCATGCCGATGTTGGTGACGGTGACAAACACATCCCTCTCACCCTCGTTTTTGAGCTGATAGCCGAGATAAACGGGTCCGCTGCTTTGGTTGCTGTGCTCATAGGTGAATTCGACATCCCCTTTAAGCCCCTCGTCGCGCAGCAGTGCCTGCCCCACATCTGCGTTGTTTAAAATTTCCGGATTGTTCGCATACACATAGGTGCCGCCCTCCCGCTTTTGGTAGTGGATCTTCGCGGGAGTCAGCGGATCGGTGTCGGGATCGCTGACCGTACGGCTGCCGTCATCGGGATCTATCGTAAAAACATTGTCGTACGGCAGGCGCCGCACCCGGCTGTCGGCCTGTACATTCAGCAGAAATTTTTGCTCGGCCTGCGCCGTCGTGACCTCAATACGGCAGCGCTCGCCCTCTGTCAATGAGGCGACGGCGCTGTCTTCGCCGCTCGCAAGCTCGGTGCCGTCGGCCGCCGTGATGCGCAGGGATGTTGCCTGCGTGCAGGAAAAGGTATAGCTGTCGGAAAACTCCGCCTGCATTTCATATATACATTTGCCCGACTGCCCCGACACATCCTCAAAGCCGGAAAGCGGAATGGCCGTCTCCCGCGCGGTATAGACCGTCACCGAGCAGCCGCTAAAGCCGCCGCACAAAAGTGCGGCGCACAGCAGCAGCGGCAAACAGCGGCGGCGAAAAGAAAACACTTTGTGTTTCATAGGAAAAGCCCTTTCACAGCTACCTGTTATTCCAGCGTCACCCAGTTGAGAACGCCTCCGCAGGAATTGCCCAAAATGTTATAATCCACCGTGACGCGCTCATAGCTGTGCGGCTGTACGGTCACCGTCGCCATCAGCGCCTCCTCCGGCTTGTGCAGGCGATACGAACGGCCGTCCGGCATGATGGGATAGCACATCCCCTCATATTCCTCATAGCGGGAGCGGTCGGCGTCCTCGGGAAGCTCGGCCGCGGGATAACAAATGGGGCGGATCGTGCAGCGCGTATCCAGCACCTCTCCCGCCTCGTTGCGGATGAGCACAAACAGCGCGCCGGCCAGCGCCCCGTCGGAATACAGACGGAAGGTGCGGGCGCTGTCCCCCGTGTTGATCAGGGTGAAATTGTTGTTGTACTGCACCATCCAGTTGCCCGTGTTGGCGCGTTCTCCGTTGCCGTCCGCGTGCTCGTTGTCGATGATGACGGGCGTGCCGTCCTCCCGCACGCAGCGAAACACCATCATATCCGTGCCGACCGCGTCATGCGCATTCTGCGGATTGAGCGCCGTCATCCACTGATCGTGCTGCTGGAGATGCGGCGTGCTGTGATAGGTCATGTACGGCGTTTTCGGATAGCTGTCGGCCTTGTCATCGTAATAGTTGGTATACTGCACCGGCAGTCTGCCCGCAGGCGTTTTGTCGTTGACCGTCCACGAGATGTCCGCTTCGATGAGTCCCAAGCAGGGGTCGACGCCTTTATACTGCGCGCCGTAATAGATGTCGTCGCGCCAGACGATGTAGCCCTGCTCCGACGGGTTGCTGCGCACGACCTGCGCGTCGTTATAGCAATAGAAGGTGGCGGTCACGCTGCCGCCGCTGACGCGGAATTTGACCGCTCCGTTGGAGCATTTGCCCTTTAAGATGGGACGGTCCGCCGTGTCCGCCACATTGGTGTTTGCGTAGGCATCCGCCGAGGTGCCGCCGAGCACATAAATATATTCGCCCGCCGGAATGCGGTAGGTCGTCGGCTGAAACACACGCGGGGTATACTCGAGGAAATCCTGTCCGACATAGCCGAAATACTCCTTGCCGTCGTCCGTAAAGTAGTCCTTCGGCATGGTGAAATGCAGGTTGTAAAAATCCGACCAGGAGCGCTGTCCGAGCCATTCGCCGTCCACCTGGATGCCGGCGTTGGTCACCAGCACCTCCACCTCGCTGTCGCCCTCGTTTTTGAGCTGATAGCCGAGATATACGGGCGCATCGCTGTGGTTGGAATGTTCGTAGGTAAATTCGACATCTCCCGTCAGCCCCTCGGTGCGCAGCAGCGCCTTGTTCACATCGGGATTGCGCATCATTTCGGGGTTGTTTGAATAGATGTACCTGCCGCCCTCGCGCTTTTTATAAACGATCTCGGCGGGCTTCATCGGATCGGCGTCCTCCCCCGCCAAATCCACCGCACTCACATCAAAGGTAAAGCGGTTGTCATACGGCAGGGGTACCTCGCCCCATGCCGATTTTGCCATATCGTACGGTTTGCCTGCGTTGTCAGCCATTTCGGTTCGTCCTTTCTTTTTTTGCCTTCACTCGCTTGTGTATCATCCGTTTTCCCGTTTCGCGGTCAATGTCCCCGCCGACAAAACGGTGGTTTTCCTATCTGCCTTTCGGTCACTGCGTGCGCTCAAGCCCTTCTTTAAAGGCGTTGAGCACTTCCTTGCTCTCATCGAGCACCAGCTTGTGGGTAATCTCCCCGTTTTCATAGTCGTTGCGGCTGAACCAGACCGCCGCTTTGATGTTCGGATATTTCCCCTGTTCGATACAGTCGAACATCTCCGTAATCCACTGTGCCTTGCGCGACGGCTCTTTTGTATCCGAACAGCCGAATTCGGAAATAATCCACGCCCAGTCGCGGAAATAGGCGCCGTAATACGCGTCGATCCAGCTATACAGATATTCGTAGGTTCCCCAGGTGTTTTCGTCGCCGAAATTATAATAGGTGATGCCGATCATATCAACATAGCGCGCACCCGGCATATAGGTGCGGATTTCGTTCCAGTTGGCCTTCGGAATGGAGAAATCCGCCTGCGGATTCCAAATCCAGATACAGTTGGCGTTCGCGCCCTCTGCTTCAAAAATATCATACATGCGTATCCATGTCTCGGTGAAAATTTCGGGGTCGAGCATGGTGTTGACCGCCGACCAGCAGGTCCAGTCGGAATTCATCTCATTATTGAGGCGGAAAAGCGTGGGCCGGCCATATGCGGCGATCTGCTGTGCCGTCTTTGCAAACGAATCGTCCCGCTTGCCGCGGTATACATCGAGGATCGGCGCGCGCAATCCCATGCCCACATCGTCCTGCCAGTAGGAAAAATGATAGGTATACTGCAAAACGCGGCCGTCCTTGTCCACCTGCTGTGCGCCCGCCGTCGGAAATTCCCAATCCATCTCCGTGTAGGAGGAAATGATCGGAAACTGAAAATCAATTGCCTTCTCAATGACCGGGATTTTGACGCGGAACAGATTGTTGTCGTCCACATTGCCCGCAAACAGTCCCCATGTCATCTTATCCGACTCTTTGAGCGAATGATAGTAGGCGCTTGTTTCCTCATTCCAGCTCGGATTGTCCTCGCACGGGTAAAGCAGCGTGTCCACCGCGGTGCCTTTGGCAACAATGGGGTCAAAGCTGTTGTAAACCGCCGCAAAATCACGGTCGTCAACCGATTTGAACATCAGCTGCACACAGCGATTGATCTCGTTGTAATACACCACATAGGTGTAATAGCTTTTGACCGACGGGTCACATTCGAGCAGGTGCATTTTCAGCACATACGCCTGATAGCCGTCGGAAAGCGAAATCGTCTCCTCCGACAGCTTTTCCACGCGGTTCAGGCGCAAATAGCTGTCCGCTGTAATATATTGGAAGATATTGTCGATATAGTCCGTTGCAGAGCCGAAATTGCGATAAATATCCTCCTCATTGGTGGCGATCAGCGTCACCTCGTCAGAGACATACCGCACCCGTACCGTGCTCATGGAATAGTCCGGCTTCCAATCTTGCGGAATATCGAGAATATACCCGTCGGGATAGTTGACCACCCGCTTGATGTCGCCGGAATAATATAGCTTCTTATTATCCTTGACCTGTACATACTTGTCGCTCGCCGTGCGCACGCCGTTCTCATACAGCTCCAGCTTGGTGATCTCGCCGAGTCCCTTGATCTCGGTCGCCTTGATCAGGTTCTCCCGCACGGCCGTCAGCTCCTCCTCGGTGCCGATCTCCGTCGGGCCGGTCGCCGTCGGCTCGTCGGCCGTTTGGCCGCTGCCGCAGGCAGACAAACAGGTAAGCGTCATCACCGCCGCCGCTAAAAGAGCGGCGATCCGCCAACGCATTCGCTTCATGAGCCAATCTCCTTTTGATACCGCGCCCTCGTCTGTGCCGGGCCGCTTTCCCGCCGTATATAGCCGAAAAGCCGAAACACATCGGCAAAACCGAGCGGCTTTTTTCTTCTCGTCCGGATTTTTTACCAAAAACAGAAGGTCCTCCCCGGGCGGGAAACTCCCGCCAAGGGAGGACCGGTGCGTTTTTACGGCTGCGTCAGTTCAAGCCCTTCTTTGAAGGCTTTGAGTGAATCGTTATCGCCGTCAAGATTAAACTTGTTCGTCACTTCTCCGCTTTCCGGATCGGTATCGTTCGCACTGAACCAGATCGCTACTTTCAGACTCGGATACTTGTTCGTGGACAGCGTATCAAACATCTCGGTGATCCATTCGGCGCGCGGCGAATCGTCCTTGCCCTCACAGCCGAATTCGGAAATGATCCACGGCCACTCTTCAAAGTACGGGTTATATGTATTATAAATATCATCATAGATCTCGGTAAAGCTGCGCCAGGTGCCCAGTCCCTCCTCCTGCTCGGTGGGAGAGGTGCCGTTGTAGCCGGTCAGACCCACCAAATCGACATACTGCGGATCGGGCCAGTAGCAGCGGTAATTGCAGAAGCGGCAGGGCGGGAACGAACCGTCAAAGCCGTTGAAAATCCACATGGCATACTGGTTCGCGCCCGTCTCGGTAAAGATGTCATACAGGCGCACCCATGTATCGACAAAGATGTCGGGATCCAGCATATTGGCAAGCGCGCAGTAGCTGGTCCAGTCGGT
>JBJEIR010000187.1:0-30107 GCA_051877215.1 Acutalibacteraceae bacterium
TCTCTCCCTCAGTCACCTGCGGTGACAGCTCCCTCATCAGAGGGAGCCAAGGGAACGGGCGCCGTACCAAGGCTTCTCCTGTGTAAGGGGAGACGGGTTGACACCAAAGCCCCTCCCCCTCGTCAGAGCAGCTCTAAGAACAAGCCTCCCCTGTGTAAGGAGAGGTAAAAGATCGTTTTTTGACACTCTCCAAAATACGGGCGGCAGCTTGCCGCCCGTATTTTTTTACGGTTTGCTTCGCACCTGAAATGTGCTTTGATTGTTTCGCGCCGCATTACGGCAGAGACAGGCCGCGCCGCTTTATAAACAGCCGCGCGCTTGTTCGCGCTTCTTTTTTGCGCGACAGCTCAGGCTCTGTCAATAGTTTTCGGCATGGATCTCGAAATAGCTTTGCGGATGCGCGCAGACGGGGCAGATCTCCGGCGCTTTGGTGCCGACGACGATGTGTCCGCAGTTGCGGCACTCCCACACCTTTACCTCGCTCTTTTCGAACACGGCGGCTGTTTCCACATTTTTCAGCAGGGCACGGTAGCGTTCTTCATGGTGCTTTTCAATCGCACCGACCATGCGGAATTTTGCGGCAAGCTCCGGGAAGCCCTCTTCCTCGGCGGTCTTGGCAAAGCCGTCGTACATATCCGTCCATTCATAGTTTTCGCCGTCTGCGGCAGCGGCAAGATTGGCGGCGGTATCGCCTATGCCGTCAAGCTCTTTAAACCACATTTTCGCGTGCTCGCGCTCGTTTTCCGCTGTTTTTAAGAAAAGCGCCGCAATCTGCTCATAGCCCTCTTTTTTCGCGACGGAAGCGAAATAGGTGTACTTGTTTCTGGCGCCCGACTCCCCTTCAAAGGCGGCGTGCAGATTCTTTTCCGTTTGCGTTCCCGCATAGCGGTTTTTGCTCTCGGATGCCAGCGGCTCCAGCTTGTCTCCCGTGGCGCCGCACCGCGGACAAACCGCCGTCTCGCCCTCTTTTACCTCAAAAATTTCTCCGCACAGTTTGCATTTGTACTTCATGGTAACTCCCTCCGTATGGTTGAATTTTGTATCATCGGATATTGCAGGAATATCCGTCATGGCCTGACCCACATGCGCAATACCGGTGTATTGTGCAATATCTCTGTCTGTCGTTACAAGATTTTTTTCGGACAGCCCGTGGACACAGCGGTTTCCCGTGATTCTGGCAAACAGCTTCAGTTCTTCCAAAGACACATTCAAAAAGTTGGCAACTCGCTGCGCGGCCGCCTCCTCATGAAGCCTCTTTCGCAGCTCCGGATCCTGCGTGGCGACGCCGACCGGGCAATTGCCGCTGCCGCAGATACGGTATTGCTGGCAGGCCGCGGCGATCAAGCCCGCACTGGCGATCGCCACGGCGTCCGCGCCCATCGCCAACGCCTTGGCAAAATCCGCCGACACCCGCAGCCCGCCGGTAATCACAAGGGAAATATCCGAGCCGACCGCATCCAAATATTTCCTTGCCCGATGCAGCGCATAAATCGTCGGGACGGTGGTTGCCTCACGCAAAAGCAGCGGGCTGGAAGCGGTTGCGCCGCCTCTGCCGTCGATCGTGATAAAATCCGGGCCGGCAAACACACAGTACGCCAAATCGCGTTCAATGTTCCCCGCGGCAATTTTAATGCCGATGGGGCGTCCGTCCGAGCACCTGCGCAGCATCTCTACCATATCCCGCAGATCCTCTTTGGAATGCAGCTCCGGGAATTTACTGGGGCTTTGAATATCCTCCCCCTGTTTTTTCCCGCGTATGGCGGCGATTTCCGCTGTCACCTTTTCTCCCGGCAGGTGCCCGCCCATTCCGGGCTTTGTACCCTGCCCGATTTTGATTTCAATCGCATCCGATGTGCGCAGATTTTCATCGGTAACGCTGTATTTGTTCGGGATATATTCAAATATGTACTTATAAGCCGCCTGCTTTTCCTCCGGAAGGATGCCGCCCTCGCCGCTGCACATGGCTGTTTTCGCCATGGCAGAGCCTTTGGCAAGCGCGACCTTCACCTCTTTTGACAAGGCGCCGAAGGACATGTGCGAAATATAAACGGGGCTGTTCAGAACCATCGGCTTCTTTGCGTGCTTGCCGATCACCGTGACCGTATCCACCGGCTCTGCGTCGTCCAACGGGGGCGGATCGAGCTGAGAGCCGAGCAGTAAAATGTCATCCCATGCGGGAATCGGCATTTGCGTGCTCATGGCGCCGCCTATCGACTTGCCCGTCACGGCCATCTGATGGATTTCCTCCATATAGCGCGAGGAGCGGTCGTGCCGCGCCGTCGCGGCATCATACTCCAATCGGCCGGAATCGAATTTTTCCGGTGCGCCTTTCTCCTGTTCGGCAGGTGCGACCTGTTCGGCCTGTGCGACAGGTGCGGCCTGTGCGGCAATTGGCACCAAATTGGACACCGGCTGCCTGCAAACGGGACAGCAGGCAAGCGCGGAAATCGGCTTGCCTTCTTTTTCCTCATCATAAATCGCGCCGCAAATCCTACATTTATAAACGGCCATATCATCGTCCCTCCCTACTTTTACGGTTTATGTCGGCACGCGGGGCAAAGTCCTTCAAAAATCAGGCGGTGACGCTCCACCTCAAACCCTGTTTGCTGTTCGATCTGCTCGTCATACTCCGTATGATATACAAGCGGCGCGTCAAAGACCCTGCCGCAGCCCGTACAATAAATATGGTAGTGCCGGTCAAGGCGCGCGTCATAGCGATCCGCCGCGGGGACTTTTACATTGGTTATCTCCGCATTGTCCGCCAAAACGCCGAGATTGCGGTATACCGTTCCCCGGCTGATCCTGTCATCCCGCGAGCGCACATCCAAATAAATCTGATCGGCGGTGGGATGATCGCACCTTTGCCTAACCGCCTCTAAGATCATTTGCCGCTGTTTTGAGTTCCTTTGTCTTTTCATCCTCGGAGCTCCTTAATAATATTGAGACTTATTACTAATAATATACAACAAATTTTCCGCCGTGTCAAGACGGTTTTGCCAAAAAAAGGAGCAAACCCACCCTATCTTGATGCCCTTTGCGGCTTTCGGAAAGACGCCCAAAAGAGCAGCAGCCGCCTGTTCGCTCCCCCCGCTGTTCTCTCGCTTCTTTGCCCCCGTTCAAGCAGCCGCGCCGTACCGACTCATCGGATATCCGCCGCATATATCTTATCTGTATTCATAAATATTGCGGCGTATCCCGACTTTTTCGCCCCGATAACTGCGGCACTCGGAACGGCATGCCGCCGATTGAAAAAAAAAGGGGGGGGAACAGATGCCCGTTCGGTTATACCGACCGAGAGCCGTCTGCCGTTTACCGTCAAAAATCTACCGATAAGCCCTTTTTTGCTGACAAAACAAACGGAAGGTGTATAATAAGAGGCAAGGAGGCGACAATATGAAATTTCGCTTGGTAATTGACAGGAAACGAGAAGAAGAGCTTGTTGCCGTCGTTCACGAAAGAACCCCTTTGATCGACGAGATTGAAGCATTGGTCGCCAAGGGCGGGGCGTCGCAGGAGATTGTCGGATATGACGAAGAGGATATACGCCTGCTGCGCACAGAGGATATCGAAGCCTTCTATATCGAAAATGAAAAAACCTATGCGATGTGTACCTGCAAAAAGAGATACCGAATAAAAAAGCCGCTCTATGAGCTGGAGGCGATTCTTCCCCCGAATTTTCGAAGAATCAACAAATCGAATTTGGCCAATATGCACCGTATCGTTCGGTTTAAAACATCCCTGAGCGGCGCCGTTGACGCCGAATTTCAAAGCGGGTTTCGCGATTATGTTTCCAGGCGATGCTTTGCACAGCTGAAAAGGAGGTATTCGTTATGAAAAAATTCTGGGTGGGATTTTTCAAAAGAGGATGTATGTTTTCGTGGGGCGGGCCGGTCATCTTATGCGTGGTATGGGCCTGCTTAAAAGGCGCCGGAGTCATCGAAACGGTAACGGTAGATACCGCCGTTTTCGCCGTGATGTCCACGCTGGTGCTCGCTTTTGTTGCGGCGGGTATTTCGGTGGTATACCAAATGGAGCAGCTGCCCAAAGCAATCGCGGCGCTGATTCAGCTGGCGGTTCTTTATATGGATTATCTGATTATCTACCTGCTCAACGGATGGATGCCCCTCAAAGCAATCGGCCTCTTTACAGCCGTTTTTATCGCCGGCTTTGGTATCATATGGGCGATTATTTACCTGACGGTCAAGCATTCGGTAAATAAAATCAATGCGCAGCTTCACAAATAAAAAGGAGAGAGGAAAACCATCATGGAAGTCAAATTTATCAGAGTTGATTACAACAACCATCCCGCCGCAACCGCACAGACGCAGGAGCACCGAACAATCATAGAAAATCAGGCAAAAGACGGCTATTTGTATGCGGGATATTTCCCCGTAAAAATGGGACCGAGCGGAAAGCTGCTCGCAGCCGACCTCATTTTCCAAAAATAAATCCACAAAGCAAAACGCGCCGAAAGCCTTGGTTTTTCAAGGCCTTCGGCGCGTATGTTTCCATGCGGTTTTCTGTCGGCAATGCCCTATTTTGCCATCGAAGAAAGCACCTCATTCAGAGGGCGGGCGCCCTCTTCAAAGCCGCAAACCGTAAGCGGAATCCCACCGCTTGCCTCCATCGGAAGCGGTGAGCCGTACTGCTGACAGAAATAGGCGGGCAGGGATACGGCTGCATATATTTCATCGCCCGATACAAAGAATTTACTCTGCGGAGATATCCCCCACACATCCTCACCTGTTTTGCCGTTCAAAAACAGCAATACCCGCATATCCTTTCCGATCAGGGGGACGCCGCAGGAGGACACCTCCTCGGCCAAATACGGCTTGCCGTTTTCGTCGTTTTCATAACGGCGGCTTCCCTTTTCGGCAGCCGAAAAAACCGTCCCTTTACCGAGCGCCCCTTTGAATGAATCGATCACCCTGAGAGACAGATAATTTTGCCGGGCGTCGGTTTCCGATGAGATGCAATCGGCAAGAACGACCGCTTCGGCATCGGCATACAGCGACTCCACCGTATAGGCGGCAGGCGCCCACAATTCAAAATCCATTTCCCCGCGCGTCACAAACGGGTCGGGAAACGCGCTGCTGTCTGCCATAGCGACAGCGACACACGAAGCAGCAATCAGCCCCACGCCGATCAGCAGCGCGGCGCACCGAAAAATCCGCTTCTTTTTAGCCATAAAGATACCTCACCCCTGCCAAGTCGGCCGCTGTCGGTACAGCGGCTGTCCATGCCGAATGTATTTTCCAAAAAAGAAGTCCATACCTTGACCGCTATAGTCTTTTCTATCGCTTTTCTTACCATTCCCATTGTTCCATACTTGTTTTGATTTGTCAATATTTTTACGCCTTATACACAAAATATACCATGGAAAAGGAAATGAAAAGTCGAAAAAGCGCGCAGCTCTTAACATCGCGGCGGCGCCGGGTTTCACAATACTCACTGTCACAGCGTAAAGCTGCCGGTTTCCCTGCTTTTCAACGGATTTGTTGCCGAGCGCCGATTCATAGGCCGCCGCTCAGGATATTTCCAAACAATCATTTTCAAAGCGCTCTGTTGATGCGCCGAAGCTATTTAAAATACCTCTCCAAGATTTGCACATATTCGTCGGGAATCGCATAGCAACTGACATAGTACGGCTTAGGCGAGCCGTCTTTATTTTTCTGATCGGATGAAATATAGGTCGTGATCACCCATTTCCCCTCCACCTTTCCCATATAGCCTTTATACTCTGTGGCAACGGGACAATCTTCATACGCATAATACAACCGTTTCATATGCTGATGCTCTGTCAGCATAAAGATTCCTTCGGTCTGATAGGTAAATGAAGCGGTTTTTTCTGATTCGATTTTTGCAATCCTCTGTAAAAAAGCGGTATCCTGTATATATTTCCCGCCCCAACACACCGCCGTGATTTCACCGCTTGCGGGAACGGCATACTCATCGCTAACATACAGATACTGATCTAAAAAAGACCGCGCAACCAAAAATGTATGGGTGGGATCTTCTTTCACTTCTTTTATATTCCACGCGCCGTCTTCACTTTTGGCAATGATTTGACCTTCTGTATAGTCTCCGCTGACGAGTGAATAGCACGCTCCGTTCCAAATCACACGTGCACTCCCGACTTTGGCAGAGCGGTCCGTAACAAAAAAGCCGCCGCGCCACAGTATAAAGAGTATACCGATTGTCAGTATACAACCCGCGCATAATACAGCCGTAACAGCTACAGCCGCTTTCTTTTTCATCATAACGCCTACTCCTTTCGGTTTGTCAAACAGATTATATCGACCGACTAACAGCATACTACATAAATATATCCTTTTCAACCTGCACCAAAAAAGATAAATTGGTTACATTGTAGGTTCTACAATGATCATTGACAAACCTGCGAAAGTTATGAACAATCCGTGCCGATTTGTGCAGTCTGCCGAAAACGATACAAAACAGGCGTCGTGTCCCCGCGATAACAATTACTAAACAGCACACGCGCACATGCCTTGCGCTGCCGATTGGCAAGTAATCTCCGACCCGAATAAGCGCCTGATTCGTCATGGTCTTTCATACATTTGATTTGTTATATCGCGTAAACCTTAAAAAGTAAATTCAAGCAGTATAAATCTCCTCAAAATACAGATAATAACAACACCATTTGTAAATTAAGGAGAGATTTATATATGAAAGCCACAGGAATTGTAAGAAGAATCGACGACCTCGGCCGGGTCGTCATCCCGAAGGAGATCCGCCGCACCATGCGCATTCGCGAGGGCGACCCGCTCGAAATCTTTACAGACGCCGGCGGCGAGGTCGTATTTAAAAAATATTCACCCGTCGGCGAGCTGTCCGACTTTGCGGCGCAGTACGCCGATGTGATGTCCCGCGCCTGCGGCATGCCCGTCATCATCTGTGACCGCGACCATATCATCGCCGTGGCGGGTGCTCCGAAAAAAGAACTGTATGAGCACCGTCTGTCTCCCATGCTGGAGGAGCTGATGGAATCCCGCCAGACCTATATCGCCCCCGCCGGCGGGGCGTGCACGCCGCCCGTGGAAGGCTCCGAGCGCTGCGTCAATGTCTGCTCCCCCATTCTTTGCGCGGGGGATATGATCGGCGCCGTCTGTCTTTTACAAAACGAACAGGGCGCGGCGCCCTCCGAGGGGGATGTGCGGCTGACACAGGTCGCCGCCTCTTTTCTCGGAAAACAAATGGAGGAATAACGCACCCCCCTTTGCCCGTATGCCGTTTGCGCATACGGGCAAAGGGTTTTTTTAGGAATGTGCAAACCGCGCTTTTTTCAAATCCGCAAAAGCGGGTGCGTGTGCCAAGCCGAGCCGCTGCGTGTGGGAAGGACACGCCGAGAGCCCTCCTTTTGTCGAAAAGCCGTATTTTTGGCGGCTTTTTGATTTTCTGCCGAAATAAACGCGCTTTTCGGCAAGCCGCCGCTGAAAAGCCGCCCGCTGTCCCGCGCTTTTCGTTGCATTCTGAGCCGCAATATGATAAACTGTACTTTACAGCGAAAGAATAAAAACAGGGAGGCGCGGCATGGACAAACTGACAGATATCGGCACCGTCAAGGACTTGCTCTCCCGTCACGGCTTTCATTTTTCCAAGGCGCTGGGGCAAAATTTTCTGATCAACCCCTCTGTGTGTCCGCGCATGGCGCAGGCGTGCGGTGCCGACCGCGAAAGCGGCGTGCTGGAAATCGGCCCGGGCATCGGCACGCTGACCCGCGAGCTGTGCAAACAGGCGAAAAAGGTCGTGTCGGTGGAGCTGGACGACCGTCTGCCCGCTCTGCTCGCCGAAACGATGGCGCACGCCGACAATTTTACCCTCATACAGGGGGATGCAATGACGCTTGATCTGCACCGCCTGCTGCAGGACGAATTCGGTGATATCCCCGTGTGCGTGTGCGCCAACCTGCCGTACTATATCACCTCTCCGCTCATTATGCGGCTGCTCGAAAGCCGCCTGCCCGTGACGGCGATCACCGTCATGGTGCAAAAAGAAGCGGCGGCGCGGCTGTGTGCGCCGCAGGGCTCTCGCGAAAGCGGCGCCGTCACGCTGGCGGTACAGTATTACGCCGAAGCCGAAACCCTGTTTGATGTTTCGCGCGGCAGCTTTCTGCCCGCGCCCAATGTAGACAGCGCCGTCATTCGTCTGACCCTGCGGGACAAGCCGCCCTGTCAGGCCGCCGACGAAAAGCAGTTGTTTTCTCTGATTCGCGCCGCATTCGGTCAGCGGCGCAAAACCATTGCCAACTCCTTGATGACGGCGGGCTTTTCCAAAGCCGCCGTGACCGATGCGTGCAGCGCCTGCGGCCTTTCGCCGAGCGCGCGTGCGGAGCAGTTGACCCTGACCGATTTTGCGGCGCTGACCCATGCGCTGACATAAAGGAGGCTTTTTGCATGACGCTTTTGGTGCTCGACGGCAACAGCATTTTAAACCGTGCCTTTTACGGCGTGCGTGCGCTGACCACCAAGGACGGCCGCTATACAAACGCCGTTTTCGGCTTTCTCAATATCTATTTCCGCCTGCGGGAGCTGACGGGAGCCGACCATGTTGCGGCGGCATTCGACCTTTCCACCCCCACCTTTCGGCATGCGCTTTGCGCCACCTATAAAGCCGGGCGCAAGCATATGCCCGACGAGCTGCGCGAGCAGCTTCCCGTCATCAAAGAGCTGCTGCCGCTGCTCGGCGTCACGGTCGTCACCTGTGAAGGGTACGAAGCGGACGACATTCTCGGCACGCTCTCCAAGGCCGCCGAAGAGCAGGGCGCAGACTGTGTGCTCGCAACGGGAGACCGCGATTCGCTTCAGCTTGTCAGCGAGCACACCTATGTGCTGCTCGCCTCCACCAAGGCGGGTCAGCCCGATACCGCCCGCATGGACAAGGCGGCAATTTTTGAAAAATACGGGCTGACGCCCGCGCAGCTGATTGATCTTAAGGCACTGATGGGCGATTCCTCCGACAACATTCCCGGCGTTGCAGGCGTGGGAGAAAAGACCGCGCTGTCCCTTTTGCACGAGTTCGGGTCACTTGACAATTTGTATGACCGGCTCTCGGACGCTCCTCTTCGCGACACGCTGAAGGCAAAGCTGCTCGACGGAAAAGACAGCGCCTATCTCAGCCGCACGCTCGGCACCATCGAGCGCACGGCCCCCATTGAAACGGCGCTGTCCGCTTATGCGCTGCGCCCGATGGACAAGGCGCCGCTTGCCCGCTTGTTGACCGATCTCGAATTTTTCAAGCTGCTCGACAAGCTGGGGCTTGCCGCCGAAACCGCGCCGCAGCCGCCCGAAGCGGCGATATGCTCGGCGGCGTTTGTTCCCGCCGCACAGCTCGGCTCTCTGCTGACAGGCAAGGACGCGCCGCTCGACATTGTCTGTGACGGGGACGGCTTTTATGTGGGGCGCGGCAATGCCGTGACCCGCTGTGAATCGGTCGACCCGCTGCTGGATATTTTGTGCGACGAAACCGTTGCAAAACGCACCGACAACGCAAAGCGGCTTTTTTCCCGCATTCTCATCGCAGGGCGGCTTCCCGCCGGCTTTACGATGGACACCTCCCTCGCCGCTTATCTTTTAAATCCTCTTTCCTCCGACTATTCGCTGCCGCGGCTGCTGACCGAATACGGCATCTGCGGTGAAACGGACACCCCCGCGCTGTATTTTTCCGCGCTGTGCGGCGTGTTGGAAAAGGCGGTGGAGAAAGAGGGACAGGCGTCCTTGCTGCACGAAATCGAGCTGCCGCTCGCGCTGGTGCTCGCCGACATGGAGCAAGTCGGCGTGGAGGCGGACGGCCCCGGCCTTGCCGCTTACGGCGCCGAGCTGGAAAAGGAAATAAACGCCCTGCAGCAAAGCATTTATACAGCCGTCGGCTATGAATTCAACCTCAATTCGCCAAAACAATTGGCCAAAGCCTTGTTTGAAGACCTCGGACTGCCGCACGGCAAAAAGACCAAGAGCGGCTATTCCACCAACGCCGATGTGCTCGAAAAGCTGCGCACGGCACACCCCGCGGTGGAGATGCTGCTGCAATACCGCACCCTTGCCAAGCTCAAGTCGACCTACTGCGACGGGCTGTGCAAGGTCATCGGCCAGGACGACCGCATTCACTCGACCTTTAACCAAACCGAAACGCGCACGGGGCGCATCAGCTCCACCGACCCGAATTTACAAAACATTCCCGTGCGGCAGCCGCAGGGACGCGAGCTGCGCCGCTTTCTTCGCGCAAAGGAGGGCTGCGTGCTGGTGGACGCCGACTACTCCCAAATCGAGCTGCGCGTGCTAGCGGATATGGCGGGCGACCCGACCATGATCGAAGCGTTCAACAGCGGCGAGGATATCCACCGCATCACCGCCTCACAGGTCTTTGACCTGCCGCCCGAGCTTGTCACACCCCTGATGCGCTCCCGCGCCAAGGCGGTCAACTTCGGCATTGTCTACGGCATCGGCGCCCACTCCCTCTCGGAGGATATCGGCGTCTCTTACAAAGAAGCAAAGCAGTATATCGACGGCTATCTGCGTCATTACGGCGCGGTCGCCTCGTTTATGGAGCAGCTGATTGAAACCGCCAAAGCGACCGGCTACGCCGAAACGAAGTTCGGCCGCCGCCGACCGCTGCCCGAGCTGCGCGCAGGCAACGCGGTCACCCGCGGCTTCGGCGAGCGGGTCGCCCGCAACATGCCCATTCAGGGCACCGCCGCCGACATCATCAAGGCGGCGATGGTGCGCGTGTTTTTCCGCCTGCGAAAAGAAGGGCTGCGCGCGCGCCTGATTCTGCAGATTCACGACGAGCTGATGGTGGAATGCCCGCTCGACGAACAGCCGCGCGTGGAGCGGCTGCTCAAGGAGGAAATGGAGCACGCCGCCTCTCTCAAGGTGGCGCTCACCGCCGATGTGCACGCGGGCAAGACCTGGTACGACGCCAAGGAATAAACCGCGCCGCAAAACGGACACATATAAAAGCGCACTTGACGCATCAAAAGGGAGGGCAGGCAGTGGCGCAGCTATACACAATCGAACAGGAAGAACGGCCGGAAATCGCTGTGCTGGCGGCGCTCGATAACGGCGAATACGATATGGACACCTCCGTTGCCGAGCTGCGCGAGCTGGCGGATACGGCGGGCGCGCAGGTGGTCGCGGTGCTTATCCAGCGGCGCGAAGCGCCGACCAAAGCGACCTGTCTCGGCAGCGGGCGCGTCGAAGAGCTGGCACAGCTTTGCGAGGCGCAGGACGCCGACCTCGTCATTTTTGACTGCGAGCTGTCCCCGACCCAGCAGCGCAATCTGGAGGATGCGCTGCCCTGCCGGGTGGTGGACCGCACCATGCTCATTCTCGATATTTTTGCCGCCCGCGCCCGCTCGGCGGAAGGGCGGCTGCAAGTGGAGCTGGCACAGCTTCAATACCGCCTGCCGCGGCTGGCAGGACACGGAACGGCGCTGTCGCGGCTGGGCGGCGGCATCGGTACGCGCGGTCCCGGCGAAACCAAGCTGGAATCCGACAGACGGCATATCCGCCGCCGCATCGCGTTTTTGAAAGAGCAGCTTTCGCAGGTGAAAAAGCGCCGCGAGGAGCTGCGCAGCCGCCGACGCAAGGACGGCGTACGCACCGTTGCACTGGTCGGCTACACCAACGCCGGAAAATCGACGCTTTTAAACCGATTGACCGACGCGGGCGTTTTGGCGGAAAACCGCCTGTTTGCGACGCTCGACACGACCGCGCGCGCGTTAAAGCTGCCGGACGGACGCACGGTACTGCTTGTAGACACGGTCGGCTTTGTGCGCCGTCTGCCCCACCATTTGGTGGACGCTTTCCGCTCCACGCTTGAGGAAGCGGCACAGGCGGATGTGATTCTCAACCTGTGCGATGCGGGTTCCCCCGACGCCGACGAGCATTTGGCGGTGTCCCGCGCGCTGCTTTCCGAGCTTGGGTGTGCCGACCGTCCCGTTTTATCCGTTCTCAACAAATGGGACACGGTCAGCGACACGCCCCGCCCGCCGTGCGGCACGACCTATTATATCAGCGCGCTGACGGGAGACGGCATCGACGAGCTGCTGAGCGGCATTGCCGATGCCCTGCCGCCCGACCGAAAAACCGTCGAGCTGCTGCTGCCCTTTTCAAAAGGGGCGCTCGCCGAGCGCTGCCGACGCGAGGGCGCTGTGGAGCGCGAAGAGTATGTCCCCGACGGGCTGCGCATGACCGTCACGCTCGGCGCGCAGCTTTTAAGCCTGACCGAATGCTACCGCACGGATGGAAACGACCGACGGGAAACCGACGGATGATTTTTGCAAAAGGGATGTGCAAAACAGTATGAAAAACGGATTTCTGAGAGCGGCGGCAGTGACCCCCGCCATCAAAACAGCGGATTGCGCCCACAACGCGCAGGCGGTGCTGTCTCTGATTAACGAGCGCCCGCAGGACACCTCCCTGATGGTGTTTCCCGAGCTGTGTCTGACCGGCTATACCTGCGGCGATCTCTTTTTGCAGCAGACGCTGCTGCAAGCCGCCGAGGCGGCTTTGCAAACGATTTTGCAGCAGACCGCCGATATCCCGTGTGTGCTGGTGCTGGGGCTCCCCGTCGCCGTCGGGGCGGCTGTATACAACTGCGCCGCCGTTTGCTGCCGCGGTCTGCTGCTCGGGCTTGTCCCCAAGCGCCATTTGCCCACCTATTCCGAATTTTACGAAAGCCGTCATTTCACCGCGCCCGCAGACGGGCTGAGTCTGCCCGTTCATTTGGCGGGGCAGGATACGCTGCTTTGCGCGTCGCAGCTCTTTTGCTGCCGCGAGCTGCCGCAGTTTGTCCTCGGCGTGGAAATTTGTGAGGATTTATGGGTCGCCGACCCGCCGAGCGGGACGCTCGCGCGGCAGGGCGCGACCGTTCTCGCCAACCTGTCCGCAAGCGACGAAGCGATCGGCAAGGACGCCTACCGCCGCTCGCTTGTATCCATGCAGTCGGCGCGGCTGTGCGCCGGCTATGTCTACGCGGACGCGGGCGAAGGGGAATCGACCACCGATCTCGTGTTTTCGGGACAGAATCTCATTGCGGAAAACGGCGTGCTGCTGGCGGAAAGCCGCCGCTACACGACCGGTATTCTCTCGACCGAGCTGGATCTCGACCGACTGCTGGCGGAGCGCCGGCGGCTGACCACCTTCACCCCGCTGCCCGCTCCCCACACGGTATTTTTCTCTCTGCCCGTAAAAGAGCTGACCCTCACCCGCCGCATCCCCGCCTATCCGTTTGTCCCCGAGGACAACCGCGAAAAGGACGCGCGGTGCGAGGACATTCTGTCCATTCAGGCCGAGGGCCTTGCCTCCCGTCTGCGCCACACCCACGCCTGCGCGGTGCTCGGCCTTTCGGGCGGCCTCGATTCCTCTCTTGCCCTGCTCGTCACCGTGCGCGCCTTCGACCGCATCGGGCGCAGCCGAAGGGATATCCACGCAGTGACGATGCCCTGCTTCGGCACCACCTCCCGCACGCTGAACAATGCGCGGGTTTTGGCGCAGGCCTGCGGCGTCACATTGCATGAGATCGGTATCGGGGAAAGCGTGACACAGCACCTGTCCGACATCGGGCACGAGGGCGCGCACGATATCACCTATGAAAACGCGCAGGCGAGAGAACGCACGCAGGTGCTGATGGATCTAGCCAACCGTTTTGGGGGACTGGTCATCGGCACAGGTGATTTGTCCGAGCTGGCGCTCGGTTGGGCGACCTATAACGGCGATCACATGTCGATGTACGGCGTCAACGCCTCCGTGCCGAAGACACTGGTGCGCTCACTGACCTCCTATGAGGCGCGCCGCCTGGGCGGCGCGATCGAGACGGCTCTGCTCGATGTGCTGGACACCCCTGTCAGCCCCGAGCTGCTCCCGCCCGAAAACGGCGAAATCGCGCAAAAAACCGAGCAGCTGGTCGGCCCTTACGCGCTGCACGATTTCTTCCTTTATTATCTTCTGCGCTTCGGCTTTCCGCCCGAAAAGATTTTCCGCCTTGCCGTGATTGCCTTTCAAGGCGTTTATGAGCCGACGGTCATCAAGCAGTGGCTGTGTGTTTTCCTGCGGCGCTTTTTTGCGCAGCAGTTCAAGCGCTCCTGTCTGCCGGACGGCCCGCGCGTCGGCTCGGTCGCGCTTTCCCCGCGCGGGGACTGGCGCATGCCGTCTGACGCCTCGGCGCAGGAATGGCTTGCGCGCGCGGAAAACATAGAGGTCGGCTGATAAACGGCTGCCGTTCGACCGAAGACGCAAATCGTTTGATTTTTGGCAGGCAGGTGATGTCCCTTGGAAAACGGAAAACGGCGTATTCAGCTCCTCGACGAGCTGCGCGGCTTTTGTATCGTGCTGATGGTCGCCTATCATGCGTTTTTTACGCTCGGAAGCCTGTTCGGTCTGCAAGCCGCCGAACGCCTTTTTGCGTTTTTCTCCCCCGTCGAGCCGTTGTTTGCGGGCATTTTTATCCTGCTGTGCGGCTTTTCCTGCCGTCTTTCGCACAACAATCTGCGGCGGGGCGCACTGCTGGCGCTCGTCGCCGCGCTGCTGTCGCTTTTTCTCTGGCTCTTTATGCGGGAGGAAATGATTTGGTTCGGCATTTTGCACTGTCTGGCGGTGTGTATCCTGCTGTTTTCGCTGCTGCGCCCGCTTCTTGACAGGCTGCCGACCGCCGTCGGTCTGATTGTGTGCGCAATTCTTTTTATAGGTACCTTTTGGTTTCCGTATTATCGGGGCGGTCTGCTCGGCGTGCCGCCGCTCGCCGTCGCGTGGCCGAGCGACTGGCAGCAGCTTTGGTTTTTGATGCCGCTTGGCATCGGCAGGGTGTTCAGCGCCGATTATTTTCCGCTACTCCCGTGGATGTTCTGCTTTTTCTTCGGCAGCTATCTCGGCCGTCTGTCCGACCGTCTGCCCGCCTTTTGCTATAAACGGCATATTCCGCCGCTCGCCTTTTTGGGGCGGCACAGCCTGCTCGTCTATCTCGCCCATCAACCGATTATTTACGGCCTTGCTTTTCTCATCCGCGCCGTTTTTTCATAAGCCGCCGTCCGAGCGGCGCACAAGCGATATATCCTTAAAAGGAGGAGCTTAAAAATGGACTGGACAACTGTGATCGGAACCGATTGCGTGCAGTCACTCTGCGTCGCCGAGCAGGATCTCGCCGACGCCGTCGGCAGCGGTCAGCTGCCCGTTCTCGCCACCCCGCGCATGGCGGCTTTGATGGAGCAGGCGGCGTCTTTGCTGCTGTCCCCGTATCTGGAGGACGGCGTCACCACCGTCGGTGTGCGCCTTTCGCTCTCCCACACTGCCCCGACACTGCCGGGGGCGCGCGTGTATGCCCGTGCGACACTGACACAAGCGGACGGTCGGCATTTTTCCTTTGCCGTGCGCGCATGGGACGACAGCGGCGATATCGGCGAAGGCACCCATGAGCGCGTGTCGGTAAAGGCCGACCGCTTTTTGGAAAAAGCGGCTGCGCGGCGGGACAGCGGCAAAATGTAGCCTTTTGATTCCCCTTTAGGACAGATAGTCCTCCAGCAGCCGCTTAAGCTCGCGGCTGTCTGCGACCGAAATGCCCGTTTCCAGCTTCTCGCGCTCCTGCGCCGGCAGCGAAGCGACCATGGTATCATACACCTGCTCCGGCTCCCGTGCATCGGGCAGAAAAACCGCGACATGCCCCTGAAAGCTCCCCACGATGCGGTAGGGAGCGCTTGCCTCGTCCCGTTTGTTCTCCCCCATCGGATCGGACGACCGATCGGCCGTCAGCGCCAGCGCCGCTATGAGAAACAGCACCGCCGCGGCGATCGCTGCAACCAGAATCCAGCGGACGGTTGTCATGCTTTTTCGCCCCCTCTTCCCGTTTTTAGACCGACTGCAGGGCTAGTATGCGGATATTCTTCTGTTTTTATACCCCGCCGACCGTTTCCAAAACACCGAAAGCAAGAAATTTCCGGCTGATTTCGTTGACATTCCGATAAAAATGCTATACTATAAACTGGTATAGGTGTTTGTTGTTCTGTAAAACACCCCATTACAAAGTCAACCCTGTCCCGCGCACGCTCTTCGCCTTTTCGGCGGATACGCGGCGATATTCACGATAAAACGCTTCCCTCGTAAGGAGAAAGGACGGATTTCCTTATGGCCAATCGATCGAAACACTCTTTTGCCGACTTTCGGAATAAGGTCAAGGCCTTTTTGCACACAAAGCCCATGCGGGCGACCGGCAAATTTCTTTCCGTCGTTTTGAAATGCGTCATGACCGTTTTGCTCATCGGCGTGATCACCTGCTGCATCATCGGCTGTGTTTTGACGGTGTATGTGTTCAACACCTTCGCCAATTCGCAGGAGGTGCCGGATATTACCCGCATCATGGAAAACGGAACGAGTATTGTATACACGCAAAACAGCGACGGCGAATGGGTCGAAAGCCAGCGCCTTGAAGGCATTAACCGCATTTGGGAGGATCTTCCCGAGATCCCCGAGTATCTGCAAAAAGCGGTTGTTGCCATTGAGGACGAACGCTTTTATTCCCATGAAGGCGTCGACTGGAAGCGCACGCTTGCGGCCGTGGTCAACAAGGTGCTCAACCGCAGTGACGCCTTCGGCGGCTCCACCATCACGCAGCAGCTCATCAAGGTTGTCAGTGACGACAGCGATGTGACCATCGAGCGCAAGATCCGCGAGATTTTCCGCGCGCTCGAGATGGAGCGCGATTATTACACCAAGGATGAGATTTTGGAGGCCTACCTCAATATTCTGCCGCTGTCTGACGGCGTGGTGGGCGTCGGCGCCGCCGCCAATTATTATTTCGGAAAGGATGTCCAAGACCTTTCCCTCGCGGAATGTGCCGTCATCGCGGGCATTACGAACAGCCCGTCCTATTACGACCCGTACGACCACCCCGCGCACGCAAAGGAGCGGCAGGAGATCATCCTCGACAAAATGCACGAGCTGGGCTTTATCACCGACGACGAATATATCCAGGCCTACGGAGAAGAGCTGCATTACAAGAGCAGCGCGCGCTATGTGGAAACGCAGGATTATTATGTCGATCAGCTCATCGAGGATGTCATCGCCGATTTGCAGGAGACCTACGGCTACAACTATAACTATGCCGAACAGCTTGTCTATTTCGGCGGTCTTCGCATTTATTCCTATGAGAATGTCTCTGTGCAGCGCATGATTGAATCAGTCTTTGAGGACGCCTCCAACTTCCCCGACATCGAGGGAGAGGAGGAAGACCCCAACGCCGCCATCTTCATTATGGACTATGAAGGGCGCACAGTGGCCACCGTCGGCGGACGCGGACAAAAGGAGGGCAACCGTTCGCTGAACCGCTCCACGCAGTCCCGTCGTCAGCCCGGCTCGGCAATCAAGCCGCTCGCCACCTACGCCCCCGCCATTGATCTCGACATCGTCAACTATTCGACGCTGGTGCGCGACGCGCCCATTGAGCTGCCGGACGGAACGCTGTGGCCCTCCAACTTCGCACAGAGTGTCGGAGACCGCGGCTATGTCACCGTCCAGTACGCCCTTGAGGATTCCTTTAACACGGTGCCGGTGCGCATTTTGCAGGAGATGGGGCTGGAAACCAGCTATAACTTCCTGACGGAAAAGCTGCATTTCACCTCGTTGGAGGAAAGCGACATGAACTATGCGCCGCTGGGACTCGGCGGCTTCACCTACGGCGTGACCGTGCGCGAAATGTGCGCGGGCTTCCAGATTTTCGGAAACGGCGGCTATTACAACAAGCCTCACACCTACCAAAAGGTGACCCTCGACGATGAGGTGCTGCTGGAACACACGGTCAGCACGGAAACCGTCATTGATCCCGCCACCGCCACCATCATGAACAAGCTGCTGCAAAAGGTCTTTACGCAGGGTACCGCCTCCTCCCTTTACGGGTATTGGCCGAATGTCGAGGTGTTTGCCAAGACCGGTACCACCAACGACAACAAGGACTCTTATTTCGCGGCGGGTACGCCGTATTATGTCGGCGCCGTTTGGCTCGGCTATGACAACAACGATTCGCTTTCGGAATACCAGCGCGCCTATGCCAAGCTGCTGTGGAACACCTGCATGCTCAAGCTGCATGAAGGGCTGCCCGGCGCGACCTTTGATGAGTGGGGCGATGTGGAGGGGCATTATTACAATTCCTCCACCGGCTGTGTCGGCGACGGCGGCAACTACGGCTATTATAAATCCTCCAATGTGCCGTACAGCAACAATGTGCTCGGCGGCATCAGCTACGATGTGCCGGTGCAGGAGACGGAGACAACCGCCGAAGCGACACAAACGACCGCCGCCACCACCGAGCCGGAGACGACCGAGACAAGCGAGCCCGAACCCACCGAGACCGAGCCACAGCCGACCGAGACAACCGGGGCGGAGCCGGAGCCGACCGAGCCGCAGCCGACTGAACCGCTGCCAACCGAGCCGCAGCCGACCGACCCTGTGGTCATCCCGGTCAACTCGCCGTAAGCGCTCCGCTTTTGACGCCATGCAGGAGTGCGTCGCGTTTTCGGAGTGTTCTGTCATCCACAAAAAAGGGGAGTGCTGCAAGCCGTGCTTTTTGCAACACTCCCCTGATTTTTAACAGCAAAGGATCTGATCGTATGTCCGCTTTTCAATCTGTGAGGCGCCTTGTCGTCAAGGTCGGCACCTCCACGCTGACCCATCCGAGCGGGCGGCTGAATCTGCGCCGTATAGAGGAACTGGTCAAGGTGCTGTCCGACCTGAAAAATTCCGGCATAGACATTTTGCTTGTGTCCTCCGGTGCCATCGCCGTCGGCGTCGGCGAGCTGAGCTTGCAGGAACGCCCCCGCGATCTCGGCGGCAAGCAGGCGGCCGCCGCCGTGGGACAATGCGCACTGATGTATATGTATGACAAGCAGTTTGCGGAGTACGGCCATGTGACCGCACAGGTGCTGCTCACCCGAGACGGCGTGGAGAACCCCGACCGCCGCCGCAACATCATCAACACGCTTGAACGCCTGTTGGCATTCGGCGCGATTCCCATCATCAACGAAAACGACACCGTCTCCATTGAAGAAATCGAATTCGGCGACAACGACACGCTGTCCGCCATGGTGGCGGTGCTCGCGCAGGCGGACGGTCTGATTCTGCTGACCGACATCGACGGTCTGCACGACGCCGACCCGCGCACCCACGCCGACGCCAAACGCATCGCGCGCGTGACCCATATTGACGAGCAGCTGCTCACCCTCGCCGGCGGCGCGGGCTCGTCCCGCGGAACCGGCGGAATGATCACCAAGCTGCACGCCGCACAAATCGCCATGCAGTCGCATATTCCCACCATCGTGATGGACGGCAGCCACCCGTCGCGGCTGTACGATGTGCTGGAGGGGGCCGACTGCGGCACGCTTTTTGAGGAGGAATGAACACCATGACAGCACTCGAACAGCTCGGCGCACGCGCCAAAAGCGCCGCTGTAAAATGGCGGGTACTGCGTACCGACCAAAAAAACCGCGCGCTTCTCTCCATCGCCGAACAGCTGCTTGCAAACGAGGCGGCCATTCTCGCCGCTAATGAGCAGGATCTGGCGGCGGCAAGAGAAAACGGCATGCGCGACTCGCTGATCGACCGCCTGACGCTTACGCCCGCGCGCCTGTCCGCCATGGCACAGGGGGTGCGGGATGTCGCGGCGCTTGCCGACCCGATCGGTGAGATTGTCGAGGGGTACTGCCGCCCGAACGGCCTTCGCATCCAAAAGACCCGCGTGCCGCTCGGGGTCGTCGGCATCATTTACGAGGCGCGTCCGAATGTGACCTCCGACGCCGCGGCGCTGTGTCTCAAATCGGGCAACGCCGTCATTCTTCGGGGCGGCAAGGAAGCCCTGCATTCCAACACCGCCGTGGTCGCGGCGGTGCGAAAGGGCATCGAGCTTGCGGGATTGCCCGACGACGCCGTTCTTCTTGTCCCCTCCACCGACCGCGAAACCGCGCGGCAGATGATGAGACTGAACGGCTATATTGATGTGCTGATCCCGCGGGGCAGCAAAAACCTGATCCGATCGGTGGTGGAAAACGCCACCGTTCCCGTCATTGAGACCGGCGCGGGCAACTGCCATATCTATGTGGACGCCGCCGCCGATATCGAGACGGCGTGCTCGGTCACGGTAAACGCAAAGGCCTCCCGCCCGTCGGTCTGCAACGCGGCGGAGACGCTGCTGGTTCATAAAGAGATTGCCCCCGCCGCCCTGCCGCTGCTTGCGCGGGCGCTGTCCAAAGCGGGCGTGCAGCTTCGCTGCTGCGAGCGCTCCTTGCCGCTGTGTGAGGGAGAAGGCGTCGACGCCGCCCCCGCCGCCGAAGAGGATTGGGCGACCGAATACGGGGATTATGTGATGGCGGTCAAAATCGTCGATTCCCTTTCGGACGCCGTCAATCATATCGAGACCTACAGCACCGGCCACAGTGAGAGTATCATCACCCGCGACCATGCGGCAGCGGAAAGCTTCACCGCTCTTGTGGACAGTGCGGCGGTATATGTCAACGCTTCCACCCGTTTTACCGACGGCGGCGAATTCGGCATGGGAGCCGAAATCGGCATTTCGACTCAAAAGCTGCACGCGCGCGGTCCGATGGGTCTGCGGGAACTGACCTCCTTTAAATACATCGTATACGGAAACGGTCAGATTCGATGAATCACCGACCGCCTTTACCGACGGCAAAGCCGGTCATTTCCGAACCGATCATAAAGATGAACCGCCCGTGTCGGACAAAGCCGACACGGGCGGTTGTGTTTTGAAGTGTATCGTTGCCGAATTCTGCGGCAGGGACTATATCCCGACCCTAAGCCTCAGAGGCCTTACAGGCTGATATCATAAGAGTACGATTCCAATGCCTTACATCCGTCCTCAGCGATTAATGCAAACGATCCGCGAAGCGTATAGCCCGCCGTCGTTTTGACCAATATAGGATTGGAGGACAGCTCCATACCGCAAAAAGGTGCGGGATAGTTTTCTTTCAGATAGTCCTGTGCCATTTGGTAAAATTCGTCACGGGAAGGCAGCTTTGCAATGAGCGCGCGTTCTTCTTCCCCGGACAGCTCGATGGGATCCGTCTGCGAAAATGTTACGCCTGTCAAAACGCCTTTGCCGTCATAGCCCAAATGAATTTGGTCTCCAAAAAAATACTCGCCGATCGGAACCGCGTATGTCACCGAATATTGATTGGCCATATACGCGTTCTCCTCCACCTCCCACGCTTCATAGCTCTCGAGAACATAGTGTGAAAAATCGGGAACGATCGCTTTCAGATAGCGCTCCGAAAAATGGATGATATCGCTTTTTTCGTATGCGCTCCGATTGCCTTTCTCGGTATTTTTCGAATCGGAAAAATACGAAATGGACACCAACTGTCCCGTGGTCTCCTTATAGGTGTAGCGGTTGCCGTCTTGATCCGTATAGATATCCCAATTGCTGTCGGTCTTGCCGGGATAGGAATACTGATAGGTCAGCTCCACTGTCTCAAGCGCGGCGGGTGAGTCGGCCGATTTGACCGCGGCACCGGTCGGCACCGTGGTTTCGGCAGGCAGGCGAACGGCATATGTCTTGTTCACATCGTCACGGATCAAATAATAGCCGTTGTCCGCCGTATGGTATTCCCCATGCAAAAAGGTGTCGGCCGACAGGAAACCGCCGACCGCCCCAAGCAGCAGCACACAGATACCAGCCACGCAAATCCCTTTTTTCAGCATAAACGGTTCGCTCCTTTCTCATGGCATCGTCATTTAATAAATACGGACGTCACCGCGGCAAATATAATAGTTTTCAAGCTTTTTCGCATCTTCGTTGTTAGGGTTTTCGTTTAGTACTCTTGTGGCTGCAATATCTGCCGCTTCACTTGCTGTTGTATGATTAAAATAACACGCTTGAAAAAAATACTCGACCCAATCAGCCGCCAACGCTTGTGGCACGTTATCGGTCCAGCCTATCGCACAATTGCCGCTTTTAGCGCTTGTTGCTGATACCAAATTACCATACACAGAATCTGTTTTGCCAGAGTTGCATGCAATATAAATCGTAAGAAGGTTGTTGGTAAACGCGGATTGCTCCGAAATCGCTTTCTGATAAGCCGAAGAATTCGCATTTCTGGATCCCACCAAATATGTAAATCTCGGCGCTTGATTGGTGTGGGTGTCGGGGCATGTAATTCGTCCAGGCGATCCGTGTGTACATATTGTTAAAATTTTAGCACGGGGAAATGAATCAACAATGGGGTCAACACTATTATTTAAGTATTCTCCGGCATCGTAATTCATTAACCAAAGCCACGGCAAGGACTGTGAGGCAGTGGCGCGTGAATATCCTGAAATATAATATCCATGTGTATGAAAATATGTATTCAACGAACTGCTGTCAAAAGTAAACATATATCCTCTTCCGACATAGGAATCTGCCGAAACATTGCAGGTAAATCCAAATATCATAATAATAATTGCTAGAAAAACAGCCAATAGTCTTTTCATCAGATGTTTTCACCCATCTTTCATCAATTTTGAGATTCCTTATGTTTTTATGAAATTACACCGAAAAATCAGAGTATTACACCTCCAATCATTTTTGAACCATAACTATACAGCAAATTGTTCCTCGCCCCCTTGCATTTCCATTCTTTATAAACTGGTGCAATGATTGATAGAGCTGATTGATCAAAACACCCCCACATGCCCTGCATATATAGATATATTTTTTAAAAGTTTCTGTTTCTTACAGTATATCATAATATATAGCTAAAAGATACCCTCTATTTTTAAGATTTCTATTTATTAATTCTTTAAAACGCTCATAAGCATCCGAATAAAGCGAACTGTTCGGCGCGTTTTCAGACCAAGGGGCATTCATTGGAATATTGAAAGGCTCTAATAATAAATGTTGGAATAACCAAGTAGAACCAAAAGACAAAAATCCGCCCGTGTCGGACAAAGCCGACACGGGCGGTTGTGTTTTGAAGTGTATCGTTGCCGAATCCTGCGGAAGGGACTATATCCCGACCCTGAGGAGGTGCGATTATGCGCGCTTTTTTTTGCGCGGCTTGAACCACCGCCGATAGCCGCCGTAATAGGCTACGGCGCAAGCGATCGGCAGCAACAGCAGCAGCGCAAATAAGGCGATCAGCTGCCAAACGGCAAGCTCTGTCGCGGGATAAACGGCCTGCGGCATAATCAGATTGACGATCGGCAGCAGACAGATGTTGCCGAAGCGATAGACACCCTGCACCGATTCCGACAAAAGCCCGCATTTGCCGACGATGAGCAGCGAATAGACGAGCAACGACGGAATGGCGGCGAGAAGTCCCATTTTCAAGCCGCGCAGCCTATCCGGCGCCATGCCGTGATGCTTTACGAGATTGCGGTCACGGTCTCCCTCGCGATGTACAAAATACGCGGGCAGCCCAAGGAGGAGCAGCAGCATACAAATCTGCTCGAGCACCTGCACCGCCACGATCATGCCGGCGCAAAAATCGTTTTTCGGCTGCGTGATCATTTCCCGTGCAATGCGGCGGCCATCCTCCGCCTGCGCTGTCTCTTTTTGCGTTTCATAGGTGGTGTCCCCATCGAACAGGACATGCTCGAGAAGCGTTTTTGTCTCATAAACGCCGTCGCCGTCGGTGTCGGTATATTCATATTCATTATATCCGACCGTTTGTGTCAACATTCCGTTTGACAGCATGGAAAGAGAAAAATACACAAACAAACTCATCACGGCCGCCAGCATCGTATATCCGACGATTTTGACCGCCATCTTTAAGATAGACGGCCCACTTTTCTCATAAGAGGTCGGTTGTTTCATTTCCTTCATCACCGCTCCTTATGCCTCCGCCTCGGGCAACCCGAGCGCCGCAATGACCGCATCGGCGATCATCTTATGTCCTTCTGCGTTCGGATGGGCGCCGTCGGAAATGGTATCGAGCAGCTCCTGCCCGTAAATGTCCTGCGGGCTGACATATACGCCGTTTGTTTCCTCTGCGAGGCGTTTCAGATCGTCCTTGATATAGGACAGGAACTGATAGCGGTCGTGATATTTCCCGTTTCCGGTGTCAAAATCCCAGCAAAGGTCGTTGACAATCACCTTGGTGCCGTTCGCATTGGCCACTTCGATGAGATGATTAATCTTTTCGGTAAACAAATCATAATCGTCAAAGAAATGGGCGTCATTATACCCCAGCGCAAAGATCAGCGTGCCGGAGGTGGCGGCAAAATCGACGATGCTGTTGTCCAGCCCCGTCATATTGCCGTTCTGCGATTTGCCCGTTCCGGCAAATTGCAGACCGCCGTTGCTGTAATTGTTGACCACCACACCGCCGAGCGTGTTGTAATAGCCGATGCCCGTAATGATGACCTCTTTGTCGCTTGTGGTCGTAATGCGGATTGCGCCGTCCTCCTTCAAGAGGGTGGCGTCGTAAAAGGCGGTACGGGCAAAGGTTTCTTCATCCGCCTGACAGGAGACCTCCGTCGCCCCGTTCAGGTCGGCAATCGCCGCGCCGTCCGAGCCGCCGACCGTAAAGCTGCCGTATTTCGGACCGGATTGATAATAGACGCAAAAATACGCATATTGCTCCGTGGGAGCAAATTGCAGCCAATCGCCCTTCTTGACACTGCCGAGGCCCTTGGTGCCAAGCAGCTCTGCGGTGCGGTATTCCGTCCAGCCCTTGCCGTTTTGTCCCCGCTCCTTAAACTGGCCGTAATTGCAGGTCGGGAACGGATGCAGCTCATGGCTCTGAACCGCGCCCCACAGCGTGCCTTCCACCGTGGTAAAGCCGTAGTTGTTATCCTCTGACGCCGCGTTGACCGCCTTTTTCAGCAGACCGACCCAGCTGTTGTTCACAATATCCACCGAAGTGGCCCCGTGGGAGATGCTGTCGCCGAGAATACTGATGGAATGATCCCCAAACGCATCGGTGGGCACCACATTCACAACCTCGTTGCTGACCTTCTCCCACGAATCGGGAGCCTTACAGCCGCTCATGACTCCAAGGCATACCGCCGCCGCCAGCAAAACGGCCATCCATCGCTTCATACGAATCCTCCGTCCTTTCTAAGTATATGACAATCGGGTTTACGGCATCATGACCGCGCCGTCGCTCTCACGCAATCCCCATCGCCGCCAGAATGTTATCGGCAATCACTTTATGCCCGGCCGCTTTCGGGTGCGCCCCGTCGGAAATGGTGCCGATGATCGCGTCCCCGCTGATGGCCTGCTGATCGAGATAAATTCCGTTTGTTTCCTCTGCCAACCGTTTGAGCTGGGCTTTATACCACTGAATATTGTCATAATCCATGGAAATGGAGGTACACGAAGGAATGTACCAGCACATATCGTTGACAATGACATTCGTATTATTTTTCTTACATTCGGAGATCAGGTAATCCATCTTTTCCACAAACAGCGTGCGGTCGTTGTCAAAATGCGCATCGTTGTAGCCGAGCGAAAAGATGAGCGTTTCGGAGGTGGCGGCAAGCGCGATGTATTTTTTATCCAGTCCCGTCACATCGCCGTTCCACGATTTGCCCGTTCCGGCAAATTGCAGCCCGCCGTTGCTGTAGTTGGTGACCACCACGCCGTTTGGCGTATCATAATAGCCGATACCGGTGATGATGACCTCTTTCCCGCTGCCGCTGACCGTGATGCGGAGCTTGTTGCTCACAAGCCGGCTCATATCGTAAAACGCCGTGCGTGTGCCGCCCTCCTGCGCGGCATAGCAGTTGACCGTGGTGTTGCCGTTCACATCGGCAAGTACCTTGCTGCCGCTGTCGGTCGACACGGTGAAGCTGCCGTTTGACGGACCCGCCTGATAATAGACGCAAAAATATTGAAAGGTTTTCTTCGGCGCAAATTCCAGCCACTCACCGTCATCGGTGTGTCCGAGACCCTTGGTGCCGAGCAGCTCCGCCGTGCGGTATTCCGCCCAGCCGCTGCCGCTCGCGTTGCGGTCGCGGAAGCCGCACGAGGAGGTCGGGAAGGCGTGAAGCTCCTTGCTCTGAACCGCTCCCCACAGCGTTCCCTCCACCGAGGTAAAGCCGTAGTTGTTGTCCCCCGTTTTGGCGTTGACCGCCTGCTTGATCAGGCCGACATAGCTGTTTTGCGGAATATCGCCCGAGCCGGCGCCGTGGCTGATGCTGTCGCCCAAAACGGCGATCGAGCGTTCCCCGAACGCATCCGTCTTCAGGACATTGAGATAATCCACCTCGTTGGAAGCAACCGCCATTAACATTCTCCTCCCGTCATCGGTATCCACATGGCCGTCGCCGTTAAAATCGGCGTCCGGCGCTGAGGGCGTCATGTCATGCGCCAAGGCATACAGGAGCGCCCGTACATCCGACGAGGTCTTTTTCTGCGTCGCCGAAGCGGGCATCGCCGCCGAGCCGATCAACAGAGAAATCAGCAAAGCCGCGCTCAAAAACGCCGATAAGCATCTCTTTTTCATGGATGGTCGTTCCTTTCTGTTCTCAAAAGCATCCCGTCTGCGTTTTCGGTAGTTCCCGTTACGACGCCGCTTATACTCCCATCGCCTTCAAAATCGTTTCGGCAATCAGTCTGTGTCCGGTCGCATTCGGATGCGCGCCGTCTTCGATCGTGCTGATGACCGCATCCCCGTGAATCGCCTGCTGATTGAGATAAATGCTGTTTGTTTCCTCGGCAAGGCGCTTGAGCTCCGATTTGTACCACTGAATACTGTCATAATCCATGGTAATAGAGGTGACCGAAGGAATATACCAACACATATCGTTGACGATGAGCTTTGTGCCGTTTTTGTTCACCTGTTCGATCAGCTCATTGATTCTTGCGGTGAAGCGATCGCGATTGTTGTCAAAGTGCGAATCGTTATAGCCGAGCGAAAAGATGAGTGTTTCCGCCTGTGCGGCAACTTCCAAAACCTCTTTGCTTACGCCCGATTGCGGACTGCTGTCTGAGCCGGCAAGCTGCAGACCGGGGCTCGCAAAGTTGTTGAGCGTAATCGCGTTTTCGGAAATGTCGTTATAATAGCCGATTCCGGTGATGGTGACATCTTGGCCGCTGCTTTGCACCGTAATGCGAATTTTGCTGTTGTTGAAATCCGACATTTTGAAAAAGGCGGTGCGCGCGGTTCCCTCCGTCGCGCTCGTGCAGCCGAACCACGGGCCGCGAGTACCGATGCCGTCGCTGCCGTAGGAGGCTGTCTGAGCATATCCTATGCCGCTGTCGTCCACGCTTTCGACCGTGAAGGTGCCTCGGTCGGCTCCTACCCGATAATAGATACAAAAGTAGTCAAAATTGTAGCCGTCCCGCATGGTATAATCCATATATGCCCACTGCGCGGAAGCGGTAAACCCGTCGCCTAACAGGTAGTTCGGGCTGCGCACTTCCGTTTCCCACAAGGTGCTGTCGCTCATGGTCGGCCAGTTGTTGACGCCGTAAGAACGCGCGGCCGCATCCGTCTCCCATGATTGCGTACGAACGGAAGAGAAGCCGTAGTTGGTATAACCGGTTTTGGCATTGATTGCATTGCGGATAATGCCGACATAGCTTTCGTTCGGAATATCTCCGGCCGCCTCACCGGCTCCGCATCCCACACCAAACGAAATACTGTCCCCGATGACCGTAATCGAGCGATCACCGAAGTAGTTCGTATTCGTCACATTCACGAAATCGATCGCCGTTTCTCCGTTTTCAAGCACATTGGTCAGAAGCCGGCGCGCATCCGTGCTGGAAATTTTGCCGTCATAGTCGCAATCGCCCCAAAAGACCTGCTGCTCAGAGAGCGAGGCGGCTCCGACACAGGCGCGCATGAGCAGCCGCACATCGGCGGTATTCACATACCCGTTTTTATCGACATCGCCTATACCGGCCGCCGATACGGTAAACGGCATCGTTGCAAGCGTCATCAAGAGTACGGCAACAACCGCGAGCATTGCCAAAATTCGTTTCATCGTTCATTCTCCTTATCATGTATTATCAACAATCATCTATTATCAACAATCATCGCATTATCTGCTGATCGTTTATCCACCGATACAACCTATCTTTTTATCTGCCATCAGAACACCGTGCTTATTTGAGTCCCATGGCATCCAAAATCGTATTGGCAATGATGCGATGCCCTGTCGCATTCGGATGCGCTCCGTCGGTGATCGTGCCGATCACCGCGTCGCCGTTGATCGCCTGCTGATCGAGATAGATGCCGTTTGTTTTCTCTGCGAGGCGCTTGAGCTCCGATTTGTACCACTGAATATTGTCATAATCCATCGAAATGGCGGTAAACGACGGGATATACCAGCACATATCGTTGACGATCAGCTGCGTGCCGTTTGTGTTCACCTGCTCGATCAGATAGTCGATCTTTTCGGTGAACAACGCACGGCTGTTTGTAAAGTGTGAATCGTTGTACCCGAGCGAGAAAATGAGCGTATCCGCCTTCGCGGCGACCTTCAAAATATCCTTGCTGACGCCCGTTTCCAGCGATCCCGACCCCGCGAGCTGCAAGCCGCCGCTTGAAAAATTGTTGACGGTAACGGCCGTGTCGGAAATGTCATTATAATAGCCGAACCCGGTGATGGTCACATTTTTGCCGCTGCCCTGCACCGCAATGCGAATGGTGCGGTTATTGAAATCCGCCGTGCGGAAAAACGCGGTGCGCGCGGCGCCCGCAGTCGGGGCATAGCAGTCAAAAATCGGGCCGCTGCCGTCGATGGCGGTCTGATCGTAGCCTGCGCCGTCCACCACGCTGCCGACCGAGAATTTGCCCTGCTCCGGTCCCGCCTGATAATAGACGCAGAAATATTTGTACTCATAGCCGTCCCGTATTTTGAAATCCATATAATTCCAATTGGTGCAAGAGGTAAAGCCGTCCCACATGAGATAGGTCTGGTTGCGCTCCTCTTCCCATGTGCCGACCATCTCCGGCCATGTATTGATGCCGTAAGAACGCGACGAAGCATCCGACTCCCATGTCTGCGAGCGAACGGAGGAGAAGCCGTAGTTGTCGCAGCCGGTTTGCGCATTGACCGCCTGACGGATGATCCCGACATAGCTGCTTTGAGGAATCTCGCCGCTTCCCGAGCCGTACGAGATGCTGTCCCCGATGACCGAGACAGAGCGATCCCCGAAGATGTTCTCCTGCGTCACATGGACGAAATCGGCCGCGCCGTCTCCTTCCAGCACATGCAGCACCAGTCGGCGCGCATCCTTGCTTGTGACCGTGCCGTCACAGTCGTAATCGCCCCACCAAAGCTGTCTTTGTGTGAGAGAGGTTTCCCCGATACACGCGCGCAGCAGCAGCCGCGCGTCGGCGCTTGTGATATATCCGTCGTTGTTGATATCGCCCTTGCCCGCCGCCAATGCGGTGAACGGTGCCGTCCAAAGCGCCGTCAGCAGCAGGGCGACAACCGAAAGCATCGCCAAAAGCCGTTTCATCGTTCATTCTCCTTATGATCGGCGACCGTTATGATCGCCGATACCATTTTTATCCGCCGATATGCCTTTATATTTTAAGATACCTCAGAACACCGACGCGGTAGCAATGCGCGTCCAGGTGTTGCAGAAGGTATTGACATCCGCCTGATCATCGCTGCGGTTATCAAAGAAGAGGCGTTCCTCCTCCAGCTCCTCCAGCCGGTCGATGTCGCCCGCCAGATAGGCTCCCAAACGGTTTTGCGCCGTGAGGATGCGGTTTTGCAGGCCGCCCAGCCGCAGGTCGATGGTATCAAAGCCGAACGGCTTATTTTCCCGCATCCAACCCGCATAAAACAAATCGGTAAAATGGCGCAGCCGCCTGCCGATGTCGGGCAGGATCTCGTCCTTATAGCGCGCAAGCGTTTCTCGGTCACCCGCCAAATACGCCCGCCGAATCCCGATGCCGGCGGTACATTTCACCGACAGAAGGTCGCACAGCGCCGCCTCATATTCAAACAGATACCGATAGTCGGGATTGCGCTGTGCCGCCGCTTTCAGCTCGTCCCGCACCGACGCGAAGAAGGACGGGAAGGTCTTTTCGTCCACATGGCGGTCAAAAAGCCCCTGCAAAATATCCTGATACAGCAGATATTTTGTCGGATTGAGTCCGATGGCGGGCTGATTTTCCGTTGTGCGGTTGGGTTTATCGAGCAGCAGGA
>JBJEIR010000188.1:0-1802 GCA_051877215.1 Acutalibacteraceae bacterium
GCGAGTGGGACAATCCGTATTTGACGCTGAAAAAAGAATTTGAAGCACGCCAAATCGAAGTGTTCGGCGAAATGGCTCTCAAGGGATACATTTATAAAGGCTTAAAACCGGTTTATTGGTGCCCTGATTGTCAGACAGCACTTGCCGAAGCGGAAATCGAATATGCGGAGGATCCCTGTTATTCCGTTTATGTGAAATTTCAGGTAGAAGATGATAAAGGAATTTTCCGTGAAAAAGGCGTTGATCCGAAAAAGGTTTATTTCGTCATTTGGACGACAACGACATGGACCTTGCCTGCGAATGTGGCGATCTGTCTCGGCCCCGACTTTACCTATCGCTTGATCAAAGCGGGCGACAGCTATTATGTGATGGCGGATGCTCTCATCGATGCTGCTATGGCGCAGGCCGGAATCACGGAATATGAGACGGTTGCAACCTATCTCGGCTCAGAGCTTGAACATATGACGGTCAATCATCCGTTCCTCGACCGTCGCTCGTTGGTGATTGTGGGAGACCATGTCACGCTTGAAAGCGGTACAGGCTGCGTCCATACCGCTCCCGGGCACGGCGTAGAAGACTTTGAGGTTTGTAAAAAGTATCCGGAAATTCCGGTGGTTGTGCCGGTTGATAACCGCGGCCTGCTCACCGAAGAAGCAGGACCGTTGTTTGCGGGGCTCAAGACAGACGACGCCAATAAAGCGATTGCACAGCATTTGGAAGATACCGGCGCACTGTTTGCTATGCAGAAAATCATTCACCAATATCCGCACTGCTGGCGCTGCAAAAAGCCGGTCTTATTCCGTGCGACCGATCAGTGGTTCTGCTCTGTCGAAAGCTTTAAGGAGCAAACGCTTGAGCAAATCGGCAAGATCAAATGGATGCCGTCGTGGGGCGAAAACCGCATCAGTTCGATGGTCAGCGACCGCGCGGATTGGTGTATTTCCCGTCAGCGCTTGTGGGGCGTGCCGATTCCCGTCTTTTATTGTGAGGATTGCGGCAAACCGATTATCGACCGCACATTTATTCAATCGGTGTCCGATTTGTTCCGTAAGGAAGGCTCGGACGCGTGGTATACGCACACGGCAGCGGAAATTCTGCCGGATAATGCGGTTTGCCCGCATTGCGGCGGCCATAGCTTCCGCAAAGAAAGCGATATCATGGATGTTTGGTTTGATTCCGGATCTTCCCATATGGCCGTTCTGAAAGAGCGTCCCTATCTGAAATGGCCGGCAGACATGTATATGGAAGGCGGAGACCAATACCGCGGCTGGTTCCAAAGCTCTCTGCTGACCTCTGTCGCGTGTACGGGAGAAGCGCCCTATCGTTCGGTGCTGACTCACGGCTGGGTCGTGGACGGCGAGGGAAAGGCCATGCACAAATCAGCCGGAAACGCCATTTCTCCTGCGGAGATCATCGACCAGTACGGCGCAGATATTTTGCGCCTTTGGGTCGCTTCGCTTGACTATACGGTGGATGCCCATCTTTCAAAGGAAATTTTAAAGCAGCTGTCGGAATCGTATCGCAAAATCCGCAATACAGCTCGCTTTATTCTCGGAAACATCAGCGATTTTGATCCCAATACAGATTCGGTCGAGGATGCGGCACTCGAGGATATCGACCGCTGGGCGCTGATGCGTCTGACACAGCTGGCGACAGATGTACATGAGGCGTATGAAACCTACGCCTTCCATGAAGCACTGCATAAAATGCACAACTTCTGTGTCGTGGATATGTCAAACTTTTATCTTGATGTTCTCAAGGATCGTTTGTATATCGAAAAGGCAGACAGCGCTACGCGCCGT
>JBJEIR010000189.1:0-1783 GCA_051877215.1 Acutalibacteraceae bacterium
CATAGCATTCTTTTTGTGCAATTTCAAACTTTGATATAAAATCGTTTGTGCTTTGAGCGTACTGCGCCTCGTATAAATTAGCGCCTACTTGATGTTGCTGAGCGTAATAACTGATTTATTAAAACGGTTTCTTTTCGCTCTGCTTTCATTTCTCTGCAAAGATAAACAATATCCTTAGCAAATACTTTTGCTTTTTCTCTTAAAGCACTATCCGACAAGTATATCCCCTCTATATTTAATATGCAGTAAAAATATACATTTTTTAAGTTTTATTCTGTACTGCGTTTGTACTACGTACAGAGTTTTATTTTTGGCAAGCCAAAAGTTTTATTGAAACCTTGCGGTTTCAGTGGTATTTTATCCGCCTTAAAAACTGTGCGCAGCACAATCAAACGATGCGCAGCATAATAAAACTGCGAAGCAATATCACTCGCCGATAGGCGAATAAAACTGTCGAGTGTCCTTTAGAACACTCGACTAATGCCCGCCGTTTTCATGTGTCGGCTTGAAAAGCGGCACACAGGGGCGCTCAAGCGCACTCAAAGCTCCATAATATCCTTTTCTTTGGCAGAAGCCTCTGCATCAATTTCCTTGCAGTACTTATCAGTCAGATCCTGCATCTTTTTTTCCGCGTCTTTGAGGTCATCCTCTGTCAGCTCACCCTGTTTTTTGAGAGCTTTCAGCTTTTCGATGCCGTCCCGACGGATCGAGCGGATTGCCACCTTGGCCTCTTCCGCATATTTATAAATGGTTTTGCCCAGCTCGCGGCGGCGTTCCTCGTTGAGAGGGGGGAATTGAAGACGGATCACGCTGCCGTCGTTTTGCGGGTTAAGCCCGATATCCGAGGTCAGGATCGCGCGTTCAATCTCTTTAAGTGCGCTTTTATCCCACGGTGTAATCAAAAGCGTGCGGGGATCGGGGACAGACACCGCCGCCAACTGATTGACAGGAGACGGTACACCGTAATATTCAACCGACACCTTATCCAATACACTGGGGTTTGCCCGCCCGGCACGCACGGTCGCATACTCATTGAGCAGCGATTGTACCGTTTTCTTCATTTTGTTCTCTGCGGTATTCATAATCTCTTTCATATCGCCAATTCCTTTCTGCAAGCGAATCCCTCGCCGTTTGATTGATATGCTGCAAAAGACAAATTTATTTCACAATCGTACCGATGGACTCTCCGGTCGCCGCACGCACAATGTTTTGCGGATCATCGAGATTAAAGACCAGGATCGGCAGATTGTTGTCCATGCACAAGGTCGCCGCCGTCGAATCCATTACCTTGAGATCCTTGTTGAGTACATCAAGATAGGAAATCTCGTCAAATTTCACCGCATTGGGGTTCTTTTTCGGATCGCTGTCATAAATTCCGTCCACCATGCTGGCCTTGAAAATAATATCCGCCTCGATCTCCGCCGCGCGAAGCGCCGCCGCTGTATCGGTGGAGAAAAACGGATTGCCCGTTCCGCATCCGAAAATCACCACGCGGCCTTTTTCAAGATGGCGCACCGCCCGATTGCGAATATACGGTTCCGCGATCTGATTCATGGCAATGCCCGTCTGCACACGAACCTCACAGCCGAGCTGTTCAAGCGCATCGGCAAATCCGAGCGCATTGATTGTGGTCGCGAGCATACCCATGTGATCCGCGCGGGTGCGGTCCATTTTTCCGCTGGTGCGGCCGCGCCAGAAGTTTCCGCCTCCGACCACAATCGCCATCTGTATGCCCTGATCAACACACTGTTTTACCGCCCCCGCAAAGGTCAAGACGGTGTCA
>JBJEIR010000190.1:0-1783 GCA_051877215.1 Acutalibacteraceae bacterium
GATTTTTCTCCATGCCCGACATATTCAGTGAAATGATCGGAATATAGTCATATCCCGCGCGCTGCAGCGCCTTTCGCAGCAGATGAATATAGTTTGACGCTCGGCAGCCGCCGCCTGTTTGGGTGATCATCAGCGCCAACTTATGTACATCGTATTGACCGCTTTTAATGGCATCCATCATTTGACCGATCACCAAAAGCGCGGGGTAGCAGGTATCATTGTGAACATATTTCAGTCCTTCGGATACAATCCCGTGATGCGTCGTTGTCAGCATCACCGCATTGTATCCGTGCATACGAAATACCTTTTCAAGCATCGTAAAATGAATCGGCAGCATCTGCGGGAAAAGAATCGTGTATTCTTTTTTCATCTCCTCCGTAAACAGCAGCCGTCCGGTTTTATCATATACTAACTCCGCCATCGGATTTTCCTTCTTTCTCATTTGTTTCACGGGCGTCCATCGCAGCAAGCAAGCTGCGAATGCGGATGCGGACGGCGCCGAGATTATTGATCTCATCGATCTTGAGCTGCGTATACAGCTTATTCCCTTCTTCCAAAATGCGCCGCACCTCATCGGTTGTAATCGCATCAATGCCGCAGCCGAACGATACAAGCTGTATCAGCTGCATATCCGGCTGAGTGGTCACATACGCGGCGGCACTGTAAAGCCGACTGTGATACATCCACTGATTAAGCACCTTCACCTGCGGTCTCTCCGCCAAATCGGAAACCGCATCCTCCGTCACCACCGTCAGGCCGAAGGACGAGAGCATCTCATGAATGCCGTGGTTAATTTCCGGATCGATATGATACGGGCGGCCGGATAAAACGATGATGCGCCTTTTGTCCTTTCGGGCGCGCTCAATCATCTGCGCACCGGTCTGACGAACCGAAGCCATATAGTTGTCATACGCTTCATAAGCCGCCTTTGACGCGGCTTTTACCTCTTTCGGGTCGATCCCCGCCTTTTCTTTTAAAAACGCTCCCATATGCTTTGCAAAATCCTTGCGTCGGTGAATACCGCAATAGGGCGTCCAATAGGCGACCGTCTGCAAACGGCCGACATTCGCGGCAAGCAGCTCCGGATAATATGCCACGACAGGGCAGTTATAATGATTATCGCCCTTGTGCTCATTGAAATTATACGGCATGCAAGGGTAGAAAATCACATCGACGCCCATATCAATCAGCTTTTCAATATGACCGTGCGCCAGTTTGGCGGGATAGCACACCGTATCCGACGGAATGGTATGCTGACCGTCCGCATACAGCTCGCGGCTCGATTCGGGAGAAAGCATCACTTCATAGCCGAGAGAGGTAAAGAAGGTATACCAAAACGGCAAGGTCTCATACATATTGAGCACCATCGGGATCCCGACGGTACCCCGACGGTTTTCTCCTCCGTGAAGCGAACGAAGATACCGATACTTCCATGTATAGAGATTGTCGATATCCTCTTTCTTTTTCTTCCCGAGCGGCCGTTCGCATCGGTTCCCGGCAATAAAGCGGCGATCCTTCCCGAAACGGTTCACCGTCAAGCGGCAGTTGTTGCCGCACAGACCGCAGCGGGTCGACTGAACGGTATACGAGAAATCGGCGAGCGCCGCTTCATCCAGCACCGTGCTCTTTTCCGCTTTCGTTTTCTTTGCCAGATCGTGCGCATGAAGCGCAGCGCCGTAGGCGCCCATAATGCCCGCAATCGTGGGGCGAACGACCTGTGTCCCCAGCTCCAATTCAAAGCTGCGAAGAACGGCATCGTTCAAAAAGGTGCCGCCTTGCACGA
>JBJEIR010000191.1:0-7250 GCA_051877215.1 Acutalibacteraceae bacterium
AGCGACCGCCCGATTGTACAAAAGGCGATGGACAAGCTGGCCTTTTTCGGAATCCCCTATGAGGTTCACATTTTTTCCGCCCACCGCACACCGAAGGAAGCGGCGGCGTTTGCTTCTTCGGCGCGGGAAAACGGCTTCGGCGTACTCATTGCCGCGGCGGGCAAGGCAGCGCACCTGGCGGGCGCTTTGGCCGCGCAGACGACACTGCCCGTGATCGGCATTCCCATCAAGTCGAGCACCCTCGACGGTCTCGATGCCCTGCTCTCGACCGTACAGATGCCAAGCGGCATGCCGGTTGCAACGGTCGCCATCGACGGGGCGGAAAACGCCGCCATTCTTGCGGCGCAGATCCTGTCGTTGTCGGACAGCGCGCTTGCCTGCCGCCTTCAGGAGATGCGCGCCGCTATGACCGAAGCGGTGCTCAAAAAGGATGCGGCGCTGCAGGCGGAGATGCAGGCAAAATAAGCCGTGCCCATTCGCCGCTTGTATTCTTTTTCGCTTGTATTCTTTTTATTGTTGTTTTTATTGTTTCATTATAAATAATCATGTCGATGTGTAAACAATTCAAGGAGGAATGCAACATGCAAAAGCTGGAACAGCTCTACGAAGGAAAAGCCAAAAAGGTATTCAAGACCGATGACCCCGACTGCTACATCGTCGATTATAAGGATGACGCGACGGCGTTTGACGGTCTGAAAAAAGGCACCATCGCGGGAAAAGGCACCGTCAACAATCGGATGTCCAACTATTTGATGCAAATTCTCGAAAAAAACGGTATTCCCACCCATTTTGTGGAGGAGCTCAGCGACCGCGAAACCGTGGTCAAAAAGGTTTCCATCGTGCCGCTTGAGGTGATCATCCGCAACATTTCCGCCGGTTCCTTTTCCAAGCGCTACGGCGTGGAAGAAGGCATCGTTTTTGCCGAGCCGACCATTGAATTTTCCTATAAAAACGACGATCTTCACGACCCCCTCATCAACAGCTATCACGCCGTTGCGCTGGGGCTTGCCTCCAAAGAGGATATCGAGACGATCAAAGCAATGGCCTTCAAGGTCAACGATGTTCTCAAGGCATATTTCCTGTCCCTCGGCGTCAAGCTGGTCGACTTCAAACTGGAATTCGGCAAAACCGCAGACGGCACCATCGTGCTGGCAGACGAAATCTCCCCCGACACCTGCCGTTTTTGGGACAGCGAGACAAACGAAAAGCTCGACAAAGACCGTTTCCGCCGCGATCTCGGCGGAGTGGAGGACGCTTACAACGAAATGATGTCCCGCGTGTTCGGCAACTGACCGTTTATATTTGCAACCCACCGAAAACAGGAGAAGTCTATGTTTGATTCAATTCATGAAGAATGCGGCGTATTCGGCATTTTCGACCGCAGCGGCGCAGATGTCACGGGGCTGACCTATTTTGCGCTGTACGCTTTGCAGCACCGCGGGCAGGAAAGCTGCGGCATCGCCGTCAATGACGACGGCGTGATCACGGCTCACAAGGATGTCGGGCTGGTCAACGAGGTATTTCACGCGCAAGCGCTTGCCAAGCTCGGCAGCGGTCAGATTGCCGTCGGCCATGTTCGCTACAGCACAACCGGCAACGACGGCCGTCTGAACTGTCAGCCGCTTGTCGTCAATCACTGCAAGGGCAGCATGGCGCTCGCGCACAACGGCAACCTCACCAACGCCGCCGTGCTGCGCGAAAAGCTTGAATTGTCCGGCTCGATTTTTCACACGACAAGCGACACGGAGGTCATCTCCTACACCATCACAAAAGAGCGCCTGACCGCCCCCTCTATCGAAGCGGCGGTGGAGCGCGCCATGACACAGCTTGAGGGCGCGTATTCGCTGTGTGTCATGTCGCCGAAAAAGCTGATCGCGGCGCGCGACCCGAACGGATTCCGTCCGTTGTGCATCGGAAAAACCGAGGGCGGCGGCTATGTCTTTGCGTCCGAAAGCTGTGCGCTCGACGCGGTCGGCGCAACCTTTTTACGGGATGTGCGTCCGGGAGAAATCGTGATTGCCGACCGCAACGGACTGCGTTCCATTGAGACCCACTGCAAAAACAACCGCACCTCCCTGTGCGTCTTTGAATTTATTTATTTTGCGCGCCCCGACTCGGTGATCGACGGCAGCAGCGTACACGCGGCGCGTCAGCGAGCCGGCGCACTGCTCGCCAAGGCGCATCCCGTCGAAGCGGATGTTGTCATCGGCGTTCCCGACTCCGGTCTCGACGCCGCGCTCGGCTATTCAAAAGAATCCGGTATTCCTTACGGTATCGGCTTTATCAAAAACAAATACATCGCACGCACCTTTATCCAACCGACCCAGCAGCAGCGTGAAAACAATGTGCGCATTAAGCTCAACCCCATTTCCGAAACCGTCAAGGGCAAGCGTGTCGTTCTGATTGACGATTCCATTGTGCGCGGCACCACCAGCGCCCGTATCGTCAAGCTGGTGCGGGACGCGGGCGCAACCGAGGTTCATATGCGCGTCTCCGCCCCGCCGTTTCGCCACCCCTGCTATTTCGGCACGGACATCGACTCGCAGGAGCATCTGATTGCCTGCCACCACTCAATCCCCGAAATCGCCGAGATCATCGGCGCCGATTCAATCGGGTATCTTTCGGAAACGGATGTTGTCCGCCTCGCGCAAAACACCTCTCTCGGCTTTTGCACCGCCTGTTTTACGGGCAATTATCCCATCGACATAAACACGGCCAACATGAGCAAAAGCAAATTTGAACGCAAGCTCAGCGAAAAACAGCAGACAACCATAGAAAATGCGTAAGAAAGGACGGTCTTACCGATGGAGAAAAGCTTCAGCGAAAGCTATAAACAGGCGGGTGTGGACATCACCGCCGGATACAAGGCGGTACAACTGATGAAGGAGCATGTTGCCCGCACCAAAACGAGCGGCGTATTGTCGGGCATCGGCGGCTTCGGCGGTCTGTTTGCCCCCGATCTCGCAGGCATGAAAAAGCCGGTACTGGTCAGCGGCACCGACGGTGTGGGCACCAAGCTGAAAATCGCTTTTTTAATGGATAAGCACGACACGGTGGGCATCGACTGCGTCGCCATGTGTGTCAACGATGTGGTTTGCTGCGGTGCGCAGCCGCTCTTTTTCCTCGATTATGTGGCGGTCGGCAAAAATGTACCCGAACGCGTAGCCGCCATTGTCAGCGGCGTTGCGGACGGCTGCGTGCAGGCGGGCTGTGCCCTGATCGGCGGCGAAACAGCCGAAATGCCCGGCTTTTACCCCGAGGATGAATACGATCTGGCGGGCTTTACGGTCGGCGTGGTCGACGAGCCGAAGATTTTTGACAACAATCAGATGACGGCGGGCGATGCCATCATTGCGCTTCCCTCAAGCGGCGTACATTCCAACGGTTTTTCCCTGGTGCGCAAGGTGTTTGATATTGAGCACGCCGACCTGTCGGTTTACAGCGACGAGCTGGGAAAAACGCTCGGCGAGGCGCTTCTCACCCCGACCAAAATTTATGTCAAGCCCGTATTGGCGCTTGCAAAAGAGGTCACGGTCAAAGCCGTTTCCCACATCACGGGCGGAGGCTTTTATGAAAATATTCCGCGCAGCCTGCCCGACGGCTTTAAAGCGGTCATCGACGGCAGTGCTCTGCGCATCCTGCCCATTTTCGATTTGATTGAAAAAACCGGCGGCATTCCCCGCCGCGATATGTTTAACACCTACAACATGGGCGTGGGAATGAGCATCGTCGTCGCGGCGCAGGACGCCGACCGCGCGGTGTCCGTCCTGCGCGAAAACGGAGAGGACGCCTATATTTGCGGCGAAATTCAGCGCGGCGAGCACGGCATCGAAATTCTCTAAAAGCAAAACCCGCGGGCAAAAGCCCCCGGCGCTTCGCCAAAGGCCGGCATTTTGACCGGTCGTGTACCATTCGGAAAGGACGGTCGTTTTTTGATGAAAACAGTCCGTGTGGCAGTGCTTTGCAGCGGCGGCGGAACCAATTTACAGGCGCTTATCGACGCCGAGGCCGCCGGGAAAATGCCCCATGTTTCCCTTTCGCTGGTTGTCGGCAGCAAGGAAGGCATCTATGCTCTTTCGCGCGCACAGCAGGCCGGCATTCCGACAGCGGTCGTCTCGCGAAAAAGCTATGACAGCCGCGAGGCCTTTGAAGACGCCCTCTTCTGCCTATTGGAGGCGCACAAAACAGAGGTCATTGTGCTGGCGGGCTTTCTCACGGTGCTGTCCGCCGATTTTGTGCGGCGCTATCCCGACCGTATTCTCAATGTCCACCCGTCGCTTATCCCCGCCTTTTGCGGAGACGGCTTTTACGGGCTGCGGGTGCATGAAGCCGCGCTGCAAAAAGGCGTGAAGGTGACGGGCGCAACCGTCCACTTGGTGAATGAAATCACCGACGGCGGCAGAATCCTTGCCCAAAAAGCGGTGGAGGTTCAAAGCGATGATACGCCGCAGACCCTACAGCAGCGAGTGATGAAAGAGGCGGAATGGATTTTGCTTCCCCGCGCAACCGAGCAGATATGTGCGTGGCTTTGCGGTGAAGAAACGGTCAATTGAGCGGTTGTCAAACCCGCTTGCAAGATGATTTTGAAACGACAGACGAAAGGATGACGGATATATGAATTCTCTGACAGCAGAACTTTCCGGCAACAGCTATCCCGGCCGCGGCATTGTGATCGGCCGTTCGGCAGACGGCGGCAGTGCGGTGATCGCCTATTTTATCATGGGGCGCAGCGTCAACAGCCGCAACCGCGTATTTGTACCGTTTGAAAAAGGCATCCGTACCGAGGCGTACGATCCGGCAAAGCTGTCCGACCCCTCCCTCATCATTTATGCGCCCGTGCGCGTATGGGGTGACACGACCGTTGTGACAAACGGCGATCAGACCGATACGGTCTATGATTTTCTCAAAGAGGGAAAGACCTTTGAGGACGCGCTGCGCACTCGTGCCTTTGAGCCGGACGCGCCCAATTTCACCCCGCGTATCAGCGCAACCGTCACGCCGAAGGACGGCGGTTTTCTGACCAAGATGAGTATCCTTAAAAGCGACGACGGCTGTGAGGAACGCTGCCTGCGCTATACCTTTGAATACGAAGCGATGGCCGCGGGAGAGGCGCGCTTTTTGCATACCTATATCGGCGACGGTCAGCCCATTCCCTCCTTTGCGGGTGAGCCGACCAAGGTGACCGTCGACGGGGACATCGACGCCTTTACCGCCGCCGTGTGGCAGGCGCTCAATGAAGACAACAAGGTGTCCCTGTTTGTGCGGTATATCGACCTGCAGAAAGGCAGCGAACAGACCCGCATCGTCAATAAATATACCTGATTTTGCGCACACCCAAATCCTATCTGACAGAAAGGACGAAATATTATGGCAACAGAGCTTGAACTGAAGTACGGCTGCAATCCCAATCAAAAACCTTCCCGCATTTTTATGGAGGACGGCAGCGAGCTGCCCATCACCGTATTGTGCGGCAAGCCCGGCTTTATCAATTTCCTCGACGCGTTTAACAGCTATCAGCTGGTGTGCGAGCTGAAGCAAGCCACCGGGCTGCCCGCCGCCGCCTCTTTCAAGCATGTCAGCCCCGCCGGTGCGGCGGTCGGCGTGCCGCTTGACGATACGCTGAGAAAAATATACTTTGTCGGAGACGCACTGCTTTCTCCTCTCGCCTGCGCCTATGCAAGGGCGCGCGGCACCGACCGTATGTCCTCTTTCGGCGACTGGATCGCCCTTTCGGACATCTGCGATGTGCCGACCGCAAAGCTGATTCAGCATGAAGTCTCCGACGGCATTATCGCGCCCGGATATGAGCCGCAGGCGCTTGACATTTTAAAACAAAAGCGCAAGGGAAACTACAATATTGTTCAGATAGACGATTCCTATGTTCCCGCCGCCGTGGAACGCAAGCAGGTCTACGGCATTACCTTTGAACAGGGAAGAAACAATCTGAAGATTGATGAAAGCTCCCTTTGCAACATTGTGACCGACAGCAAAGAGCTGCCGCAAGACGCAAAGCGCGACCTGCTCATTGCACTGATCACCCTCAAATACACCCAGAGCAATTCCGTCTGCTACGCCAAGGGCGGCCAAACAATCGGCGTCGGCGCCGGTCAGCAATCGCGCATCCACTGTGTGCGGCTGGCGGGCAACAAGGCGGACATCTGGCACCTGCGCCAGCATCCGAAGGTGCTCTCGCTGCCGTTTCGCGAGGATATCGCCCGCCCCAACCGTGACAATGCGATTGATGTGTACATCTCGGACGAATACGAGGATGTCATCGGAGACGATGTATGGCAGAACAGCTTTACCGAGCAGCCCGCTCCCCTCACCCGTGAGGAAAAAGCCGCCTTTCTCGCACAGTTTCGGGATGTATCTCTCGGCAGCGACGCCTTTTTCCCGTTTGATGACAACATCGAACGCGCCCGCCGCAGCGGCGTGCGCTACATCGTGCAGCCGGGCGGCTCGATTCGCGACGATGTCGTGATCGACGCCTGCAACCGTTATGGGCTGACCATGGCCTTCACAGGCATTCGCCTGTTCCACCATTGATCGCAGAAGGGAGTCCTATCGTTATGAAGCTGATGGTCATCGGCGCAGGCGGGCGCGAGCACGCCATCATCAAAAAGCTGCGGGAAAACCCCGCCGTAGAAGACATTTATGCGCTGCCCGGCAACGGCGGCATTTCCTATGACGCGACCTGTGTGCCGATCGCCGCGACCGATCTCGACGGCATCGTCGCCTTTGCCAAAAAGCAGGCGATTGATTTTGCCGTGGTCGCCCCCGACGATCCTTTGGTACTCGGCTGTGTCGACCGTTTACAGGAAATCGGTATTCCGGCGTTCGGCCCGAACGCCAACGCCGCCATTCTGGAGGGCAGCAAGGTATTCTCTAAAAATCTGATGAAAAAATACCGTATTCCGACCGCCGCATACGAAACCTTTGACAGCGCAGACGACGCACTGCGGTATCTGGAGACGGCGAAGCTGCCCATCGTTGTCAAAGCGGACGGCCTGGCTCTCGGAAAAGGTGTGCTCATTTGCGAGACAAAAGAAGACGCCCAAAAAGCGGTTCGCTCCATGATGAACGACCGCCTGTTCGGGAAAAGCGGCGAGCACATCGTCATCGAAGAATTTCTGACCGGCCCCGAGGTGTCGGTTCTCGCGTTTACCGACGGTGAGACTCTCGTGCCGATGGTCAGCTCAATGGATCACAAGCGCGCCCACGACGGCGATAAGGGCTTAAACACCGGCGGC
>JBJEIR010000192.1:0-1760 GCA_051877215.1 Acutalibacteraceae bacterium
GTGCGCATCACGTTCCGCAAGGAACGCATCACGCAAAAAAGTCTCTTTTGTCCGGCAGACAAAAGAGACTTTTTTGTTGGTGGAGGCGACGGGAATCGAACCCGTGTCCGAAAATCACTTCACACAGCTTTCTCCGGGTGGAGTCGGTCTTTTGGGATTCCCCTCAAAAAGCGCCGAACGACAGGCTCTTTTTTACGGTAGCCGCCCCGTCATGACGGAGACAGCGGCAAGTCTCCGTTCACGTTCACCGCTAATCGACGCCCCGCACCGGGCCGCGGTATTCCCGGGAAGGACGCGCAGCTTTAATTAAGCCGCGAGAGCAACAGTTTTGTTGTCGTTTAATTTTAAAAGGTGTCAGGTTATAAAGCGGTCCTGCGCCGCTACCCGCTTACCGTGTGTCACAATCCCCGTCGAAACCTTTACGCCCCCTTATTTTTTCGTCCGCCCTCATTTGTCACAGAAGGCGGATATTTATTATACGGCAGCAAGGAATGCTTGTCAATCAAAAAAAGCTGCCAAAACAGTAATTCTGTTCCCCCAGAGCGCAAGCATTTCCTGTTTTTTACAACAAATCAATATATATCCACACTTGTCACCGTTTCTCCCGACAATGTCAACACCATATACAGCGTATCATAGCCGTCTTTGATGCGGTAGACAAAGGTGTCGTCCGAGGCAAACGGGCTGTTCTTTATGCCTCCTCCGAGCAGTGACATCACCTCTTCACGGCTCATGCCGACAAGCTCATACTGCTCTAAAAGGCTCTCGAGCATCTCCCCGTGCACCCGCTCGCCGCCTGTCATCCACGCTTCCGAATCAAAAGTATGCCGCCGTTCATATTGCCATGAAGTGACCGCCACAGACCCGACCAAGAAAAGCAGCGCCAGTCCGAAAATAATGATCGCAATCCATCCGATCGTCTTGGAGCGCCGGATATCCTTTTCTATTTTCTCCTCGCTCAATATTTGCCGTTTTCTGCTCATCTCGGATCTCCTCTCGGCACTTCTTTTGAAAATATATGGCGGCACAACTTGGTTGATATGCTTCGATCATACCACATACCACACCGAAAAACAAGGCTTTCTCAACTATTATGACGGCTGATTGCACGGCGGAAAATCAAGCGCCGAAGGGCGACCTTGTTAAACGGAATAACCGGATACAGATAATCGTGCCCAAGCGGCGTTTTGACGGCCGCCATCATGACAAAGAACAGAACGACTCCTCCGATAAATCCCCAAATATTGAACAGCGCCGTCAAAATCAAGAACAACATGCGAAACAGTTTAAAGGTGTAGCCCAGCTCATAACTGGACTGCGTAAATCCCGATACCGCCACAAACGCCATATATAGCAGCACTTCCGGCACAAACAAATTGGCCTTTACGGCGAATTCTCCGAAAATCAGCGCTCCTACCACACTGAACGCATTGTTCAGCACGCTGGGCGTGTTGAGCGAAGCAAGTTTTATGACATCGACAATCAATTCCACAACCAACAATTGTACAATAATCGGCACGCTGTTCGGCTCGGCAACCTTTAAAAAATCAAGTCCCTGCGGGACCCACCCCTCGTTTTGCATCAAAAGAAACCAAAACGGCGTCAAAAACAGCGTCAGAAAAAACACCGCTCCCCGCAGCAGTCTCAGGTAACTTCCCACAAGCGGGGGAAAATAATAATCGTTTGTATCCTGAACGAAATCCAGTATACCGGTCGGTAAAATCATGACAGAGGGTGAATTGTCCACCATGACAAGGATT
>JBJEIR010000193.1:0-7117 GCA_051877215.1 Acutalibacteraceae bacterium
TTTTTATTCTCTCCCTCAGTCACCTGCGGTGACAGCTCCCTCATCAGAGGGAGCCCGGGCAGGATATCATTTGAAGTGCAACACCCGAAAATAAAAAGAGACACTATGCAAGCCATGGTGTAAAAAATCGTCTTTCGACACGCGCAACTAAACGCTGTATACTCCTTTGCCAATGTGCGCATACTACTTTTGACTTTATCGGCAAGGAGGCGTTCCCCTGATGGACTGGACAATGCTTATCAAGGCGTTCGTGGTAGGCGGACTGATTTGTGTGATCGGGCAGCTGCTCATTGATTACACCGCGATGACGCCCGCGCGCATTTTGGTGCTGTTTGTGGTCAGCGGCGTGGTGCTGACGGCGTTCGGACTGTATCAGCCGCTCGTCGATTTTGCCGGCGCGGGCGCGACCGTACCGCTGACGGGCTTCGGCTACACGCTTGCGCAGGGCGTGGTAAAAGAGGTTGCCGAGCGCGGCTTTATCGGGGTGCTGACGGGCGGGCTGTCCGGCACCGCCGGCGGCATTGCGGCGGCGATCTTCTTCGGCGTGCTGTGCGCATTCATCGCCAAACCGAAAGCCAAAACCTGACGCACACGCCCGCTGCCCGATGCGCTCATCACGGCTTTGCGGCCCCACACGCTCCCTGCCTTTTTCTTTACAAGAAGCGGAAAGTATGTTATACTTTTCCTATCTTTGAAAAAGGCAGGGATTGCTTTATGGCGAAAATTCAGATGACCACGCCGCTCGTCGAAATGGACGGCGACGAAATGACCCGTATTTTGTGGCAGGCGATCAAGGAAAAGCTGCTGCTGCCCTTTGTCGATCTGAAATGCGAATATTACGACCTCGGTCTTCCAAACCGCGACAAGACCGACGATCAGGTGACGGTCGACGCCGCCAACGCCATCAAAAAATACGGCGTCGGCGTCAAATGCGCCACCATCACCCCGAACGCCCAGCGCGTCGAGGAATATCATCTCAAGCAGATGTGGAAGAGCCCCAACGGCACCATCCGCGCGATGCTCGACGGCACGGTATTCCGCGCGCCCGTTCTCGTCAAAGGCATCACCCCCACCGTTTCGACCTGGAAAAAACCGATCACCCTCGCCCGTCACGCCTACGGCGATATTTACAAAAACACCGAGCTGACGGCGCCCGCCGGCAGCAAGGCGGAGTTGGTCGTGACCGACCCGAACGGCAACGAGACCCGCGCACTCATTCACGATTTTGCGGCGGGCAGCGGCATCGTGCAGGGCGTTCACAACACGGACGCATCCATCGGCAGCTTTGCGCGCGCCTGCTTCCAGTTTGCGCTTGACACCAAGCAGGATCTGTGGTTCTCCACAAAGGATACCATTTCAAAGGTCTATGACCACCGCTTTAAGGACCTCTTTGCCGAAATTTACGAGGCGGAATACAAGGAAAAATTCGAGGCGGCAGGCATTGAATTCTTCTACACGCTCATCGACGATGCGGTCGCCCGCGTCATCCGCTCGCAGGGCGGCTTTATCTGGGCGTGCAAAAACTATGACGGCGATGTGATGAGCGACATGGTCGCGACCGCGTTCGGCTCGCTCGCCATGATGACCAGCGTGCTCGTCTCGCCCGACGGCAAATACGAATACGAAGCGGCGCACGGCACCGTCACCCGCCACTACTACCGCCACTTGGAGGGCGGCGAAACCTCCACAAACTCCGTGGCGACCATCTTCGCGTGGTCGGGCGCGCTGCGCAAGCGCGGCGAGCTGGACGGCCTGCCCGAGCTGTCGGCGTTTGCCGACCGGCTCGAAAAGGCGACCATCGACACCATCGAAAGCGGCGTCATGACCAAGGACCTTGTCAACCTCTCCACCCTGGAGCACAAGACGGCGGTCAACAGCATGGAATTTCTCGACGCCATCGCCGCCCGCCTTGCATAAAACCCCCAACGCCTTTGTGTAAAAAGCGCAAACAGCCCCCAAAAACCGCACTGCAAAACGACCAACCGACTTTTTTAACGCTCCCGACAACCCCAAAAAGGGGCAAGGAAGACACTGAGCAAAGAAGCATATCATTTGGCGCTCTGCTTCTTCCCGTCGAAAAAGCCTGTTTTGGCATAAGGAAACCAAGGGATTTGCGCCCGTCAGCGCCTCCCCTGTGTAAGGGGAGGTGGGCACGGCGTCAAGCCGTGACGGAGGGGTTGACGGTTGCCTCCCTCCCCCTCGTCAGAATGGCTCTAAGAACAAGCCTCCCTCTGATGAGGGAGCAGGAGGGAGAGAAAACGTAGCGGATTATTACCTGTTTCCGATAAATGTAGAGCGTCTTTATTCTCTCCCTCAGTCACCTTCGGTGACAGCTCCCTCATCAGAGGGAGCCAAGGAACAACGCCCACCAAAGCCTTTCCCCTATGTAAGGAGCGGGAAAAGATTGTTCTTTGACACTCTAAGCGGTGTGACTCTTTTAAAAAAAGGGTCGCACCGTTTTTTATTGCCGCAAGCCGCTTTTTGTCCCCCTTTTTCACAAAAAAGAGAGCTCGCCGAAAATGTATACGCCGCAGCCGTTTGTTCACACAATCTTCACATAGCAGGTATATGCTGAGTTCGGTAATCTATACTGCCCGTTTTTTTCTTCATACGAAAGGACTGATGCATACATGCGTTCTCTGTCTGCGATACGCCTTGGCGTACGAAAAATCACCGCCGTGCTGGCAACGGTTGCCCTGCTCATGACGGGATTTTGCGTTTTCTCCGTTTCCGCTTCTTCTGCGGAGGGGACGCTGATCTCCCTTTTTTGCTACGGCAGCGGCACGGCAGGGACGGATGTGGCCGGCGATAAATCGACCGGCTACGCCGCCAATCTCGGCAGTGCCGTTGTAACGGCGTCTGTCAACGGGGCCGATGCCCGCAAGCTTGAATGGACAAGCGATTTGTACACCTACGGTACGGACAGCGCCGTACAGCCCGCCATGACGGGCGGAAGTAAAAACCCGTGGGCGGCCGGCGCGTATATTCAGGTGCAGGTGTGTACGGTCGGTTACACCGACATATGCTTCAGCGCCAAGCTCGGCGGCACCAAAAAAGGACCGCGCGATTTTGTACTGCAATACAGCACCGACGGGACAACCTTCCAAGCGGTTGACAATGCGGAATATGCCATCACCACCAACAAAACGATGCAGCAGGCATTTTCTTCCGTCCCGCTCCCCGACGACGCCTCAAATGCAGAGACACTGTATATCCGCATGGCGGTCGCTTCGGATATGCTGATCGGCGGAACAGAAGGGCTTGCCGGTTCGACAGGCGGAGAGACGGCGGTCAATGACATCGTCATTACCGGCACGGGCGAAGCCGTGTTTTATCCGCAGGGCGATGTCGATCAAAACGGCGTGCTGACCTCCTCGGATGTCCGCCGTCTGTTGCTTTTGCTCGCCAACGGAACCACCCCGGACAGTCAGGTCGTGCTGCTTGCCGATGTAAACGGTGACGGCGGCATCTCCACCTCGGACGCGCGTCTGATGCTGCAAGCGCTCATCGACGGCACGGCCCCCGCGTATCTGCCCGAATCAAACGGCTCCTCGAGCGACCCGTCCGTCGTCAACGGCTCCCCCGTCGTATCGGCCGATACGCTGATCACGCTTGACGGCACGACGGCGACCGTCACGGGAGAGGGCGCCACGGTTTCGGGAAATGTCATCACCGTGACCGCCGCCGGCTCCTACACCGTCACCGGCACGATGACCGACGGGCAGCTGCTTGTCGCCTCGGACAAAGAGGGGGAAAATGTCAATTTGACCCTCTCGGATGCGCACATCACCTCAAACACCTGTGCGCCGCTGTATATTCAGAGCGCCGCCAACACGCACATTCTTCTTGCCGAGGGGACGGAAAACTCTCTCACCGACGCCGCCTCTTACACGCTTGAAAGCGGTACGGATGAGCCGAAGGCCGCCCTGTTCAGCGCGGACGATCTCGTGATCGAGGGCAGCGGCGCGCTGACGGTCAACGCCAACTACAACAACGGCATCCATTCAAAGGATGATCTCAAAATCAACGGCGGCACGCTCAACATCACCGCCGTCAATCAGGGAATCCACGGAAAAGACTCCGTCTGCATCAGCGGCGGCGATATCACCGTAAACGCCGGCGGCGACGGCATTCAATCGGATAACATCGAGGACACGACCCGCGGCTATGTCACCGTCACCGACGGGACGCTGAACATCACCGCCGGCAACGACGGCATTCAGGCAGAGACGGCGCTGACCGTCGAAGGCGGCAATATCACCGTCAAAACGGGCGGCGGCAGCAGCACCTCGCCGAGCTCGTCCGATACGGAAAGTTATAAAGGCTTCAAGAGCAACGGCACCATCACCACGACCGGCGGATCGGTCATTCTCGACTGCAAGGACGACGCCATTCACGCGGCGGGCACCGTCATGCTGTCGGGCGGCCGCTTTTCCGTCTCCACGGGGGACGACGGCGTACATTCCGATACCTCGCTGATTATAAACGACCCGACGGTTCTCACCGTCGAAAAAAGCTATGAAGCGCTCGAAGCGGTGGATCTCACCGTCACGGGCGGCGAAACGCGGGTGTACGCGTCCGACGACGGCGTCAACGGCGCCGGCGGAACAGACGACAACAGCGGTTACTGGTATATAGAGAGCAATCTGCTGTATGTACAGTCCTCCACCGACGCGGGCTATGAGCTGCATATCAAGCCCGGCGCCTCCTTTGACATCGCCGCTCAGCCGTATCTGGTGCTCGATTACAACAGCGCCGTACCCTTTGACATTGTTTTCGATGTCCAATCCTCCGGCGCCTCGGGGACACTTTCTCTCGCTTCCGACTGGTATGCGTCGTTCGGTGCGACTGCCGATGATGTGGCGGGCGGCTATCTGCCCGCTTCCAACGAAAGCAAAATTGTCGCGCTGGATATGAAGAGCTACTTTGACGCAAACGGCGTGCCGTCGGACGGCTCCGCCGCCGTCTCGGACATCATCATCCGACTGGGCGGACAAGGCCGCATCTGTCTCGGCGCACTCCAGCTCAGCGACAGCGACAGCGTCACCTATTTCTCCGCGACCGCGGCGGGCACCGCCATTGTGTCCGACGCAACTGCCGACACGGTCGTCAATCTGATGACCGGCATCGCCACGACCGCCTCTTCCACCGAGCAATCAAGCACCTCCACGCCCTCGGCACCCGGAGCGCCCGGAGCGGGCGGCGGCATGGAGAGCGAAACAACCGGCTCCATCACCATAACCGGCGGCTATCTCGCCGTATATGCAGACGGCGACGGACTGGACGCCAACGGCGACATCAACCAGACCGGCGGCACCGTTATCGTTCACGGCCCGACAAGCGGCGCCAACGGCGCGCTTGACTATGACGGCACCTATCTCATCACAGGCGGGACGCTGATCGCCGTGGGCAGTGTCGGCATGATGCAGACGCCTAGTACGAGTTCTTCGCAAAATACCCTGAGCATCCGCCTGAGCTCCTCCCGCTCGGCGGGCACCACCGTCGGCATCAAAGATGCAAACGGCAATACGCTTCTCGCCTTTAAGCCGTCAAAATCGTATCAGTCGGCGGTCGTCAGTCTGCCGTCCGTCACATCGGGCAGCACCTACACCGCCTACACGGGCGGCACCTGCTCGGGAACCGAAACAGACGGCTTGTACACCGGCGACTACAGCGGCGGAACGAGCGTCGGCTCCGCGACCGTTTCCTCCTCGGTGACAACCATCGGCAGCAGCAGCGGTGGCGGTTTCCAGCCCGGCCGTCCGTGATTCTTTCAATCGAATATAAACAAACAACCCCCCGACAGATTTTCCTGTAAAAAGGACTCTGTCGGGGGTCTTCTTTTGTTTTCGTTATCTGTCAGCTTTTATCAAGATAGCGTTCGCCGGTATCGGGAATGACGGTGACGATGGTCTTGCCGCGGTTTTCCGCGCGGCGCGCGAGGGTCATGGCGGCGTGAACCGCCGCGCCGCCCGACACGCCGATGAGCAGCCCCTCCTGTGTCGCCATATCGCGGCAGGCGGCATACGCTTCATCGGTGCGCACGTGCAGCACCTCTTCATATAATGAGCAGTCGAGCAGCGGCGGTGTAAATCCGGCGCCGATTCCCTGCAATTTATGCGCCGCGGGGCGGCCGCCCGCCAAAACGGGCGAATCGGTCGGCTCCACCGCCATGATCTGTACGGAAGAATCGTGCGCCTTGAGCGCCTCGCCGATGCCGGTCAGCGTGCCGCCCGTACCGACGCCCGCCACAAAAATATCCACCTGTCCGTTTGTCTGCTCCCAAATTTCCTCGCCGGTGGTGCGGCGATGCACGGCGGGATTTTCGGGATTGCGGAACTGATCCGGCTGAAACGAGCCCTCCGTCTGCGCCGCCAGCTCGTCTGCGCGGCGGATCGCCCCCTGCATTCCCTCGTGAACGGGCGTCAGCACCACCTGCGCGCCGAGCGCGCGCAAAAGCTGAAGCCGTTCGGGATTGACCGCATCGGGCATGGTCAAAACGGCCTTGCAGCCGCGCGCCGCACACGCGAACGCCAGCCCGACGCCCATGCTGCCGCTGGTCGCTTCGATGACGGTGCCGCCCGGGCGCAGCCGCCCGCAGGCAAGCGCTTCGTCGAGCATCGCCTGCGCCACACGCACCTTTGTGGTGCCGAGCGGGTTGAGATTTTCCAGCTTTAACAGCAGCCGCCCGACAAGCTTGTGACGCTCGGCATACCGCCGCGGCTCAAACAGCGGTGTGTGACCGATCAGCTCGGTCATGCTTGTGACAATCGGCATTGGCTCCTTTACCCCTTTTTTGCTTTTCCGTTTATTTTCTTCACTATACCATATTTTCCCGTCGGATACAAGCGCCGCTACGCACACTTTGGGGCATAGAAAAAAGCAATCCGACAAAACGCCGAATTGCTTTGACCGCTGTACGCCTGCCCTGTGTAACGGGGAGAGAAGGGTTGATCAAGGAAACATTTGCGCCCGTCAGCGCCTCCCCTGTGTGATGAGAGGGATTAACACCACAGCATTTGTGCCCGCCACCGCCTCCCCTGTGTAAGGGGAGGTGGGCAGGGCGTCAAGCCGTGACGGAGGGGTTGACAGTTCTATCACTACAAACCTCGCGCAA
>JBJEIR010000194.1:0-7103 GCA_051877215.1 Acutalibacteraceae bacterium
TATGCCGAAAACTTGATTTTGCGGCGGCTTTTCCCTTTTTCACCGTTGCAGGGCGTGTCGTATGGTGAGGTTTTTAACGCCGTTCGGGTGAAAAGATACCGTTTTAAACCATATCGGCTTCGACTATCCTCGCCTTAACCTGACGGGCAGAAGAAAATATTGCGGCCGTGTGCGGCAGACGGGCGGATTTGCGCTTGCCACCGCACGCGGCGCGTGGTATACTGAAAAAAGGGAAAAACGCAACACACAAGAAGGAGTTATACACCGTATGAATATGACCGAACACAGCCCCGCCGCTTCCAAAGCGGCGTTTATCGCCATTGTCGGCAGACCGAATGTGGGAAAATCGTCGCTCTTAAACCGCATTGTCGGGCAAAAGGTCGCCATCGTCTCGGACAAACCGCAGACCACGCGCACCCGCATTATGGGTGTGCTGACCAAGGAGGAAACACAGTTTGTGTTTCTCGACACGCCGGGGCTTCACCGCCCGCGCACGCGGCTCGGGGATTTTATGGTGAAATCCATCGGAGAAGCGGTGGGAAGCGTCGATGCGACGGTGCTGGTCGTCGAGCCGGACGCGCGCGTGCGGGAAGAGGAAAAGACCTTGATCGCGCAGATGCGCCAAAGCCGCATGCCGGCTCTCTTGGTTATCAACAAAACGGATCTCGTGAAGAACAAAGAGGAGCTGCTCGCGTGCATTGCCGCGTATAAGGACGAATATGACTTTTCCGCCGTACTGCCTCTGAGTGCGGCGACGGGCGACGGGGTGGACGAGCTGGTCGCGGAGCTTCAGGGCTTTGCGGTGGAAAGCCCGCATTTTTTCCCCGACGACACGGTCAGCGATCAGCCCGAACGGGTGCTTGTCGCGGAGCTTGTCAGAGAGCAGATATTGAAAACCATGCGGGATGAGGTTCCCCACGGCGTCGCCGTCGTGACCGAGCAGTTCAGCGAGGGAACGACCGTTTCGGGTGAGCCGATCGTGCATATCGCCTGCGTGATCTACTGTGAGAGAGAGTCTCACAAGGGCATGCTCATCGGAAAGGGCGGCGCGCGCCTGAAAGCCGTTTCCGCGGCTGCGCGGCAGGAAGCCGAGGGGCTGCTCGGCGTGAAGATTGATTTGAAAACATGGGTCAAGGTCAAAGAGGATTGGCGTAATCGGCAGGGGCTTTTGACCGGCTTCGGCTATTCGCTTTGAAGCGCTTTTCGTATAGACAATGACGCTTCGGCGCACACTCTTTTATATAGGGATACCGCGCTTAGGACCCTGTCGGTATGCCGTTTATAAAAAGGAGTGTGTACGGTGAAGCATCAGGAACTGTGGAATATATTTGCACAAACAGGACGGGTGGAGGATTATCTGCGCTACCGTCAGGCGGTGTCTCAGTCAAAGCAGACGGCCGCACAGCAGAAAAAGGAGACAGCCGATGGCGTTAACGGCAAAGGGACTGATCATACGCGAGCATAATGTCGGCGAAGCCGACCGATTTGTGACGCTGCTGACCGACCGACTGGGCGTTATCCGCGCCTCTGTGCGCGGGGCGCGGCGGGTCAACAGCCGGGCGGGAGCGTCCACGCGGCTGCTCGCGTTTTCACAGCTCTCTCTCATCAAAGGGAGAGAGAAATACATCATTGAAACGGCCGTTCCGCTGCGGGTATTTTTCACGGTGGGGGCGGAGGTGGAGCGGGTCGCGCTCGCACAGTATTTTTGTGAGCTGTTCGGCGCGCTTGCTCCCGGAGAAGAGGAGGCGCCTGCGTTTTTGCAGCTTTTGCTCAACGCGCTTCATCTGCTGGAACAAAAGAAAGACAAAGAGCATATCAAGGCGGTGACCGAGCTTCGCTTGCTGGCTATGGCGGGCTATATGCCCGATTTGCAGGGCTGCCGCTGCGAAAACGCGCAGCCGAAAGCTATGTGGTTTTTGCCGCAAAGCGGGGTGCTGTGCTGTGAAAACTGTCTGCCGCGCGAGCCGCAAAACACGGTCGGAGAGCGGGCGCTGCCGTTGTCCGCCTCGGTGCTTGCCGCCATGCGGCATATCGTGTATGCCGAGCCGCAGCGGTGCTTTTCGTTTCGCCTTCCCGACGCGGACTGTCGGGCGCTTTGTGACGTCAGCGAGCGCTTTTTGCTGTGTCAGCTGTCCCGCTCGTTTAAAACGCTTGACTTTTATCACAGCCTTGATATGCTTTGAGATTTTGATGTGCTCTACATACGGCACCGATAACAGGAGATACCATATGGACTATACAATGACAACCGCGTTGGAGCTTGACAAGGTGCTTGCCATGCTCGCGGCACAGACGGCCGGTGCGGACGCGGCACAGGCGGCACGCGCGCTGACCCCTTCGCCGTATCTTTCACAGGTGGAACGGCTGCTGACGGAGACGGATGACGCCGTGCGCCTGTCGGCGGGCTACGGCGCGCCTTCCTTCGGCCACGTAAAAAATATGAAAAACGCCTTTCGCCGCGCGGCGGCGGGCGCGGTGCTGTCGCTGCGCGAGCTGCTGGATATTGCCGAGCTGCTGCGGGTTATCCGCTCGCTGTCCGAGTGGAGAGAGCACTGCGCAGGGGTGGAAACGGTGCTTGACGACCGCTTTGCGGCGCTGATGCCCAACCGACATTTGGAGGACCGCATTTCGATGACGGTTCTTTCGGAAGAAGAGGTGGCGGATACCGCCTCCCCCGCGCTTGCGGATATTCGGCGCAAAATGCGCGCCGCGTCTCAGCGGGCGCGCGATCAGCTTGACCGCATGGTGCATTCCCCCGCTTATCAGAAATATTTGCAGGATCCGATCGTCACCATTCGCGGCGGCCGTTTTGTGGTGCCTGTGAAGACCGAATACCGCGCCGAGGTGCCGGGATTGGTGCACGATACCTCCGCGTCGGGCGCTACCGTATTTGTGGAGCCGATGGGCGCGGTGGAAGCCAACAATGAGATCAAGGTGCTCACCTCCAAAGAGGAGGCGGAGATCGAGCGCGTATTGACGGCGCTCTGTGCGGAGATCGGCGAGTTTGCCGATGCGGTGAGCGCGGAGTATGATATTCTGGTGGAGCTTGACCTGATTTTTGCCAAGGCGGCGCTCGCATATCAGATGGGGGCAACCCGGCCGACCGTTTCAAACGACGGGGTGCTGGTGCTCAAAAAGGCGCGGCACCCGCTCATTGAAAAAGAGAAAGTCGTGCCGATTGATGTGACGCTCGGACTGGATTTTGACACGCTTGTCATCACCGGCCCGAACACGGGCGGCAAGACGGTCACTCTCAAAACCATGGGGCTTCTCACGCAAATGGTGATGTGCGGGCTGCTGCCGCCCTGCGGCAGCGGAAGCCGTTTTTCGGTATTTGACGCGATTTTGGCGGATATCGGCGACGAGCAGTCGATCGAGCAGTCGCTGTCCACCTTTTCAGCGCACATGACCAACATCGTGGATATTTTAAAGCGGGCGGACAGCCGGTCGCTGGTGCTGCTCGATGAGCTCGGGTCGGGCACCGATCCCGTCGAGGGCGCGGCGCTCGCCACCGCGGTTTTGGAGCAGCTGCGCACACAGGGGGCGCGCATCGCCGCGACGACGCATTATGCGGAATTGAAGGCGTATGCCATTCACACCGACGGGGTGGAAAACGGAAGCTGTGAGTTTGATGTGGCGACCCTGCGCCCGACCTATCGGCTGCTGGTCGGCGTGCCCGGGCGCTCCAATGCGTTTGCCATTTCCCGAAAGCTCGGCGTGAGCGAGGCGCTCGTTGACCGCGCACAGGAGCTGGTCAACGGCGACGACCGCCGATTGGAGGAAGTGGTGGTCAGCCTTGAAGAGCGGCGGCAGGCGTTGGAGAAGGAGCTGAAAAAAGCGCAGGAAATGCGCCTTCTCGCGGAAGAGGAAGGGCGAAAGACCCGCGAGCAGCTTGCAAAAATGCGCATGGAGCAGGACAAGCTGCTCGATGATGCGACTGCACAGGCACAGCGCATCACCGAAAACGCCCGCATACAGGCGGAGCGCCTGCTCGACGAACTCGAAGCCCTGCGGCGCCGGAGCCGCGAGGGAGCCGCCGCCGCGCAGGAAGCGAAAAGCACCCTGCGGCAACGGCTGAAGGAGATGGACCAAAACGCCGACCCCGTTCGCAAAAAGACCGGCGGCGCCTATTCTCTTCCGCGCGCGCTCAAGGTGGGGGATGAGGTACTCATCTTTGATATTGACAAAAAGGCGACCGTGCTGTCTCTTCCCGACCAAAGCGGGCAGGTAGAGGTACAGGTGGGGATCATCCGCACAAGGGTGCCGCTTGACAGGCTCCGCCTGATCGAAGCGCCTGCCGCTTCCCGCAAGGCGGCGGGGGGACAGGTGAAAATGCAGACAATTTCCCGTGCCGAGCGTTCGGCGGACACGCAGGTGGATTTGCGCGGAATGGCGTCGGACGAGGCGCTGCTTGCGCTTGACCGCTTTATTGACGGCGCGGTGATGGCCGGTTTGCCGCAAATTGTGATTATTCACGGCAAGGGAACAGGCACACTGCGTGCGGCGGTGCAGCAGCATCTTCGCCGCCATCCCTCGGTCAAAAGCTATCGGCTCGGCACCTACGGCGAGGGCGAAAACGGCGTGACGATTGCGGAATTGAAATAAGGGGCGGCTTAAAGCGGCTCATGTTTGTAAAGGGATGACAACAGAATGGATATTCGGCGCGCACGGAAAAAAGATACGGCGGGGCTTTTGCGCCTGCTCCGTCAGGTGCTCACGCTCCATCACGAGGGGCGCCCCGATCTGTTTAAAGAGGGAACGCAAAAGTATACGGAAAAGGAATTGAAAACACTGCTTCGCGATGACAGCCGACCGATTTTTGTGTGCGTTGACGCGAACGAAGAGGTGCTCGGATACGCATTCTGCGCTTTTCAGCAGCATACGCATGACCATATCCTGACCGATATCAAAACCTTGTATATTGATGATTTGTGTGTTGACGAAACTTGTCGCGGACAGCATGTCGGCAGCGGTCTTTACCGCTATGTATGCGATTTTGCCAAAGAAAACGGGTGCTATAATGTGACACTCAACGTCTGGGCGTGCAACAAAACGGCGCTCGCGTTTTATGAGCACTGCGGACTGACTCCGCAAAAAATCGGCATGGAAAAGATTCTGTGACAATTTGCAGCACCGCCAAAACCGATTGCGCTTTTTGCGGACGGATGCATGCTTGCCGCACCGCTTTGATAGCCGTCACATGGTGTTACAGGTCGGTTGCGGCGAGGATTTTTACAAACCGCGCAAAGCCCAGAGCAGCCTGTTGCCGCACCGCTTTTTCTGCAAGATTTGGCCTCTCTGTCTTTCAAAAAACGGGAGATTTTACTTGACATATCGCTTGAAATGTGATAATTTAATATTGTAATCATTACAAATTTAATTTCATTTCAAAAAGGAGGGCGAGCAATATGGATACCGCACAGGCGGCCGCCGTCATGAAGCGGCATGGCGTGCGTCCCACGCCGCAGCGGTTAGCGGTATATGAATATTTGCTTTGCCACCACACGCATCCGGCTGCGGACACCATCTATGAAGCGCTTGCTCCCGTGTATCCCGGCTTTTCCCGCACCACGGTGTACAATTCGCTGCGTACACTCGAAAAAGCGGGTCTGATCCGCGTCGTCACCATTGATTCTCAGGAACAGCATTTTGACGGAAACCATGCCGATCACGGCCATTGTCGATGCACCGTTTGCGGGCGCCTGTTTGATTTCCCGTTTTCTGAGGATGCGATTGCACCGCTCGTTCCGGACGGCTTTTTCGTGACACGGCAGGATGTGTTTTTCACCGGTGTGTGCGCCGATTGCCGTTCCGAGAGAGATTCAAATCGCGTCGCACGGTAAAATTTGTCAGCCTACGGCACAATTTTGTGTCTGTGCTCATATATTTTTAATTTAGGAGGAATAAATGATGAACAAGTACGTATGTCCTGTTTGCGGTTATGTCTATGAGGGTGACAGCGCTCCCGCCGTTTGCCCGCTGTGCGGGGTTCCCGGCGACAAGTTTAAGGATATGGGTCCCGTCGAAGCCAAGGCAGAGGCTCCTGCTCAGGCAGGCGGCAGCAAGCTCTCCTGGGCGGATGAGCATCGCGTCGGCGTTGCCAAGGGTCTCGATGAAGAGGTTGTCAAGGGTCTGCGCGACAATTTCGCGGGCGAGTGCAGTGAGGTCGGCATGTATTTGGCGATGGCGCGCGTAGCGCATCGCGAGGGCTATCCGGAGATCGGCCTGTACTGGGAAAAGGCCGCCTATGAAGAGGCGGAGCACGCCGCGAAATTCGCGGAGCTGCTCGGTGAGGTCGTGACCGACTCCACGAAGAAGAATCTGGAAATGCGCGTAGAAGCCGAATGCGGCGCGACCGAGGGCAAGATGATGCTTGCCAAGAGAGCGAAGGAGCTCGGCTATGATGCGGTTCATGACACCGTGCATGAGATGGCGAAGGACGAAGCCCGCCACGGCAAAGCGTTCGAGGGCTTGCTCAACCGCTATTTCGGCTGATTTGATTTGACGACAAAATAAAAAATACGCTGTCTTCATGACGGCGTATTTTTTTATCTTGTCAAAAAGCCTGTTGTACCGCCTTCTCCCCCCTGTATAATGGGGAGAGGTTTTGGTACGGCGTTGTTCTTTGGCCCTCTCTGACGAGGGGCTTTGGTACGGCGCTATCTCTTTGGCTCCCTCTGATGAGGGAGCTGTCACCGAAGGTGACTGAGGGAGAGAATAAACATGTTCTGTATTTATCGGAAATAAGCAATAATCCGCTGCAATTTCTCTCCCTCCTACTCCCTTCATCAGAGGGAGGCTTGTTTTTAGGCTCCCTTTACACAGGCGAGCCAAGGAATTTGCGGCCTATCAATATCTTCCCTCTCCTTACACAGGGGAAAGGCATTGATACGCCGCCGTTCCCCTCGGCTCCCTTGTGTAAAGGGAGCTGGATCCGCCGTAAGGCGGAGACTGAGGGATTGTTTTCTTTGCGCAATTTTGCGGTGATAGAGCTTTTACAACCCCTCTCTCCCCATTACACAGGGGAGGCGGTGGTACAACAGATTTTTTCGATGGGAAGAAGCAGCGCACAAAAATGCTCTGCTTCTTTGCTAAGTGTCTTT
>JBJEIR010000195.1:0-1739 GCA_051877215.1 Acutalibacteraceae bacterium
AGACGGTCGTGATCGATGAGCTGTCGATGGTCGATGTGCTTTTATTTGAAAACCTGCTGCGGGCGCTGCCGCTCGGATGTCGCTTGATTATGGTCGGCGACGGCGATCAGCTTCCGGCGGTCGGCGCAGGGCGCGTACTGGGGGATTTGATTGACAGCGGTCTGCTTCCTACCGTGCAGCTGACGCAGGTATTTCGTCAGGCGCTTGAAAGCCGTATTGTCGAGAGCGCTCACCGTATTGTTACAGGCGCATATCCCACGCTCTCATATAAAGACGGAGATTTTTTCTTTTTATACAGGACGGACGAGGAGTCGGTCGAACAAACCGTATCGGAGCTTTGTATGCACCGCCTTCCCGACCGTTACGGGTTATCGCTCTTTGACGGACTCCAGGTGCTTTGTCCGGGGAGAAAGGGTACCTTCGGAACGGTTCGCATCAATCGGATGCTGCAGTCTCTTGCCAATCCGCCGAGCGCGGATAAAGCGGAAATATCGGTTGAAAATGCGGTTTTACGCTGCGGCGATAAGGTGATGCATACCCGCAACAATTATGATATTTGTTGGACACGCGACGACGGAGAAATGGGAAGCGGTGTGTTCAACGGGGATATCGGTATTCTCGAAGCGCTGGATGTTCGGGCGCAGACCTTGCAGGTGCGCTATGACGATCGCGTGGCGACCTATACGACGGAGGATGCAAAAGATCTTGAGCTTGCCTATGCCGTGACGGTACATAAAAGTCAGGGAAGCGAATTTGATGCGGTGGTCTTGCCCCTTTTTCATTTGCAGCCGCAGCTCTGCTACCGCAACCTGCTTTATACTGCGGTGACCCGCGCCAAAAAATTGCTGATTATCGTCGGAAGTGCCGATACGCTTCGGCGTATGGTGGACAATCACAGAAAAATGCTTCGTTATACCGGCCTTCTTCCGATGCTGAAATCGGGAGGGGAATCGTTTTGAACCGTATGCTGTCCGCCTTGCTGGCGGCCTTTTTCCCGCGCCGCTGTGCCTACTGCGGGCGAGTGACTGCAAGGGAGGCAATCGCTTGTGAAGCCTGCACCGAAAAACGCCCGTTGATGGAGGCGCCGCTTTGCTTTTGTTGCGGGCGCAGCCGACAGCTGTGTACCTGTCGGCAGCATCGTATGGCGTTTGACCGATGTATTGCCGCCATGCGATATGAGGGGTGTGCCGAGCGTGCGGTATTGCGGCTGAAGCAGAAAGATGACGCGGATGTTGTGAGAACAATGGCCCAAGAGATGGTTTCAGCGCTTGTCGCGGCGGGGCAGACGGATTTTGATGCGGTGACCTTTGTGCCGATGGGGAAAAAGGAGATGCGCGCACGCGGCTTTAATCAAAGTCGACTGCTGGCTTTGGAGGTCGCAAAGATGATCGGCTGCCCGTGCCGCACACTGCTTCAAAAGGTTCTCACCACCCGCCCGCAGAAGGAATTGACTCGGATCGAGCGAACCGGCAATCTGCTCGGCGCGTTTGATATACGGGAGGAGATCGACGGCATGCGCATCCTTTTGGTGGACGATGTGATGACAACCGGCGCCACCCTGCATGAGTGCGCCAAAATGCTTGCGATCGGCGGGGCGTCGGAGATCACAGCGCTTGTTTTTGCCGCCACTGTTATAAAAAATGAGCAAAAATGAGGAGCGGTCAACGGTATTTTGATAGAATGAAATGGAAATCAAACAGCCGCAGCAGCTCAGCTTTTTTGAATAACACAAAACCGAC
>JBJEIR010000196.1:0-1734 GCA_051877215.1 Acutalibacteraceae bacterium
CGCCTGCTGTCGTTCGCTGATCGCATTCAGCTTGGCAAGCAGGGCGCTTTCCTCACCGCCACTCAGCAGGTCAGCGTTATCCACCAGCCGCGGCAGGTCACCGGCAGCAAAGGCGGGAATCGCTATCGTGACGCAAACGATTAGCGCAAATAAGGCGGTGATTATTTTCTTTTTCATTATCCGCACCCCCTTACAGCAGCCACAGCAAATAGGAAGCCGCAAATATCACAGCGCCTATGATGCCGGTTAAGCCGAACAGCCACTTTTTGTAAGCAGACTTGTCAAGCGGTAGATCACCCACCAGCTTGCCTGTCTGACCGTTCATGGCAAAGGTATACTTTTTGTCTTTCCATGTGGTATTCAAAATCCACACGGGATACAGAGCATATTTTGCCTGCCCGTTCTGCAAACGGATACTTGTCGCCTCCGGCATGACCGAGGTATAGCCCTGCACTGTAGCGGCAAAGGCATCCGCGGTGCTCTGCTTGATTCTTGCATTGGCGCGGTCGATGCTCTGCTCGGCGTCCACATCGTATTTATCTGCCAGATAGCCGGCAAGATATGCCGTCTGAAAATCCACCGCCTCGGAAAAATCAAACGGCTCGATGGATTCCATTAAATCATCGGCCATTTTGCTTGATCCGTCTACCGGCACCTTTTCAAAGCCGATATGGCCGCCACGGGTGACAGAAAAAAAGCTGGTTTCCGTGTAATTGTAATTGCTGTCGCTCCAGGCACGCACACGGGTCGCCTTGTAGCGGATGTTGGCGTCGGCGTCGGCGTCAAAGATCCAGAACGGCACATACACGCCCTTGACCTCATCGATATGATTCTGATCCTTAAACACTTTCGGCAGGAGCTTTTTGCCGCCGTAATGCTTATTCAGCGCCGCTTTCGCCGCTTTTTTATCCAGCTTGAAGGGAATTACATAGTCCGGCTTTAAGGCGCCCGAGAACTGTCCCATCATCACCACGGGATTACCGCAGAAGGGGCAGGAGGTTGCCGCCGTATTCTCGTCGCCCACAATCTCGCCACCGCAGGATTTGCAGACATAGGAGCGCAACCCTTGTGTTTCATTTTCCTGCCACTCGGCGCCGGCAGCACTTTCCCATTGCATATCCTCCGCCGGCTCGTTTTTCAGCTCGTCATCGTAGCTGGCCAGCGTTTCCATTTCAAATTCCGTATCGCAGTACGGACATTTCATCTTTTGCAGCGTGCTGTCAAAGGCGATGGCTCCGCCGCAGCACGGACATTTATATTCCTGTAATACTGCCATTCGATCATCTCCTGTTATTCATTCGATTGTTCAGCAAGGCGGTAAAAGTATTCCTCCAGTTCCTTTTGATAGTCAAGAGTCACATACTGGCTTCCGTCCGAAAAGGTCAGGCAAAAGCTGTATGTCGTCTCATCCAGGACCTCAAAAAAAGGGAGCTTTTTCGGCTTGTTATAATTTTCCACATAGGCGATGCTGTCACTTTGCTCCAGAATTTCAAACAGCGCGTCCATGTCGTTGCTGCTGACTTCGCGGTTTTCAAACACTGTTTCCACCTCATGGTCATGGGTGAAGCATTCTGCATTAAACAACCATTTGTCCTGCTCCCGGTGCACCCAAAAGAAGTAGCCATAGGAGCGGTCCATGTGCCCGCAGGATAGGGAAACCCCGCTGATCTCGGATAGTTCATGCTGCGCAGGCTTCGGCGTTTTATTGCAGCCAAACAGCCCCGCAAAAACCGC
>JBJEIR010000197.1:0-1721 GCA_051877215.1 Acutalibacteraceae bacterium
TCTTGAGTTTCTCTTCCGGCACAATATTGGCAACCGTGGCACTGAAGGCCATACCGATCAGCAGATAATTCAGACTGAATGAATGGAATATATAATCGTCGATCAGCAGCCCGCAAATCGTTGATATGCAGAGGAAAAGAAGCAGAAGCGCAAAGTGCAGGCGGCTGCTTTCCGAGTGCTTAATAAAGAATGACACACACACACCGGTCAGAATCCCAATGACAAACGGGAGCAAAACCATACCGGCGATTGCAAACGCAGTGGTGTGCGTACTTCCGTTCGCTCCTCCCACAATAGAGATCACCGTAAAGAAAACGATCACCCCGATGATATCATCTATCGCTGCAAGCGGAATCAGTGTTTTTGTAACAGGCCCGCTCGTATGGTATTGATGCACAATGGACAGCGCGGGCGCTGGAGCGGTCGCCAGTGCGATACCGCCGAAAATAAACGCCAAATAAACCGGAAGATCCGCTATCAGACATACGATTGCAAAAACGCCAGATACAAATAAAAACGTCCCGATCGATTGCACAAAGGTAATTCCGATGATCTGCTTGCCCAAAGATGCAATCTTTTTGAAGATGATCTCCTGCCCGATCATCACGCCGGCGAAGCATTCAAAGAACTTTATGAGGACCTTATACCACAAGGCGTTTGTGATATCAAGCGTTACCACTTCGGCAAGATAAGGTCCAAAAACGATCCCTGCAATCAGCCAACCGAGAATGGCGGGCAGCTTTACCTTGGATACCAGCTTTCCGCAGACATAAGCAGCACATACGATGACAAAAATGCGAAGAAGTCCGATCATCATAACAATTTTACCAGCCTTTCTAACACTGCATCGGGACATATTCCGGCATTGCAAAGCTTTTCAAACGAGCCATCAACGATGATTTTTAGCGTTTCTCTGTCTTCTTGCGAATTTCCGCCGCTAAAAGCGGCGGAAATTGTTTTCCAGAGCGCATCGTTCCGCTCCGCGGCATAGGAATATATCGTCTAGTTCAATTTATATTTGTTGAAAATCTCGCTGCGAATCATCATCTTGGAATCGAAGTACAACTGCAGCAAATCCAAATAAACAGAGGGTTCACGGTCGCTGATCAGCTTTTTTGCCCGCTCCGTTGCATTGGTGTAATACGTTTCGTATAAAGCCAGAGCAAGCGCTTCCTTATCGCGGAAATACTTATAGACGGTTTTCTTGGAAATTCTCAGCTTATCGGCCAATGTGTCTACAGAGAATTTTAAGCCCTCCTGTCGAAGGCTTTCGATCGATTCCCTGATAATTCTGTCCTTCATGCCGGAAACAAAATCTCCTTTTTTTGTTTCCATTATAATTCGTCTCACGCCGTTTGTCAATGAAATAAGTGCGAACTTTTTCCATCGATAAGGCACAAGGAGTTGTGCAAATTGAATAATGGATAAAGATAGACACGGCTTGCGGTCTCTGCTAGAATGAAATTTCACATAACATTCCAAAAGGAGACAGCAAGCCATGTCTATGAAGCGGTAAGTGATCACCGGACGCAGGGAGTGGGAAACAAACGCGGTAACGCCGTATGAGAAGCAGGAAAAAATACCGCGGAAATGCCCTGCGCCGCACAGGAACAGGAGGGATCAGGCGCACAGCAGGACGGTTCAACATCGGTTGCCGTGCACCTCTGTCTGACGGCAAAACAGTACCGTGCGTCCGATTCGCCGCTTTCCACTTATTCCGG
>JBJEIR010000198.1:0-6956 GCA_051877215.1 Acutalibacteraceae bacterium
TATTCTCTCCCTCAGTCACCTGCGGTGACAGCTCCCTCATCAGAGGGAGCCAAGGAACAGTTCCACGCCAAAGCTCCCTGTGTAATGGGGAGAGGGTGCGACAGCTCTATCGCCGCAAAATGGCACAAAGAAAACAATCCCTTCGTCTCCTCCTTGCGGCGGAGACGACTCTCTTTACACAAGGGAGCCGGGCAGGAATCTTTTATTTTACGGTTTGCAGCCATGCACTCAGCGCGCGCCCTTTGACAATCTGCCCATAAATTAAATAATTAGCCGTCTAACGATTGGTTGCTTTGCCGATTGATAGACGGCTAACGATTTGGTATACTGTTGAATGCAAGGGTGTATATAGTAAAGGTGCATAAAAATACGGATTACGAACGAAGGAGGGATACGGAATGCCGCAAACCAAAAGGGGCTGTCATCCGCCGCGGCCGGCGCCGTCCACGCCCAAGGAGGCGCTTGACGACCAGCTTCACGATTTTATCCACACACAGCGCAACACGATGCAGCGCTATTTTCGAAGCTGCGGACTGTTCAACGGTCACCCGCAGATTCTGTTTTGGCTTTGCCGTGAAGCGGGACTGACGCAGCGCGAGCTGGCACAGCGCATGCACATTTCCGCCGCGACGCTGTCGGTATCGGTGCGCCGCATGGAGGCGGCGGGACTGGTTTTACGCCGCCCCGACGAGAAGGACGCCCGTTTGACACGGCTGTATCTGACCGAAAAGGGCGAGGAGCTCGACCGGCGCTGCCGCAAAGGGCGCGAATTTCTCATCAACACGCTGTATGCGGATTTCAGCGACAGCGATGTACAGACGCTGTCGTCCCTTCTCACCCGCATGACCCAAAGCCTCGAGCGCTCATGGGACGCGCTGTCGTGTGCCGAGGAAGAGGGCTCCTGTTAAACCACTGCATTTTTTCCGGAAAGGACGGATTTCCCTATGGCTCATAAAAAACAGTCAACGGCGCCCAAAATTTCCTATATGCCGTACCTGCTGCCCACGCTGCCGTGGCTTATAAGCGGCGCGCTGGTCATCGCGGCGGGCGGCATCATGGAAATTTTGGAGCCGAATTACATGGCGAATATCGTCAACGCCATCAACGACGCCGAAAAAAGCGCCGCCGTCGACCAGGACGCGGTCATGTCTGTCATTTGGCAAAACGGCGGCATCATGTGCCTGATCGCGCTCGCCGCCATTGTGTTCGGCGTTTTAGGCGTATACCTGATTACCAACGGGTCGTTTCGCTTCGGTTCGCGGCTGCGCAGCGGCGTTTTTGCCAAGGTGCAGCAGTTTTCCTTTGCCAACATCGACCGCTTTTCCACCGCCTCGCTCGTCACGCGCCTGACAAACGACATCACCAATGTGCAAAACACCTTTGTGCAGACGCTGCGGCAGGCGACCTTCACCTGCGCCATGTTCGTCGGCGCCCTCATCAATGCGCTGTCCATCAGCCCGCGGCTCGCCGTTGTAACGGCCTTTGCCGTGCCGGTGATTGCGGTGGTGATCGCGCTGGTCGTCACAAAGGGCTTTCCGCTTTTTGAACGGATGCAAAAGGCAATTGACGGGCTGAATCGCCGCGTGCAGGAAAGCACCACCAACATCCGCGTCATCAAATCCTTTGTGCGCGAGGAGCACGAGAAAAAGCGCTTTGCCGACGCGGCGGAGCATCTTTGCAGCATCTCCGTCAAGGCGATGGGGCTGATGGTGACCGTTATGCCGCTGATGCAGCTGGTCATGAATCTCACCACCGTCGCCGCTTTGTGGATGGGCGCGTTTATGGTGCAAAGCAAGGACATCTCACTTGGCGGTCTGATGTCCTACAGCACCTACATTATGCACATTCTGATGTCCATGATGATGATGTCGATGGTCATTATCATGTTCTCCCGTGCGCGCGCCTCCTCCCGCCGTCTCAAGGAGGTTCTCCGCGAGCAGCCGACCATCGATGAAAAGCCCGACGCGATCACCGCTCCCATTCAAAACGGGACCGTCTGCTTTTCCCATGTCGGCTTCCGCTATCATGAGACCTCCCCCGACAAGGCACTTGACGACATCACCTTTACCGCCAACGCCGGCGAGGTCATCGCCATCGTCGGCGCGACGGGCTCTGCCAAATCGACCCTTGTCAACCTCATTCCACGCCTGTATGATGTCACCGAGGGCTCGGTGACCGTCGACGGGGTGGATGTCCGCGACTACTCCCTGCGCACACTGCGCGAGGGCATCGGGATGGTGCCGCAAAAGAATGTGCTGTTTTCGGGCACCATCGCCGAAAATATCCGCTGGGGCAACGAAAACGCCACCGACGAGCAGGTGCGCCAAGCGGCGCGCGACGCGCAGGCGGAGGATTTCATCCTGTCGCTGCCCGACGGCTACGATACCCGCATCGACCAGGGCGGCGTGAATGTGTCGGGCGGTCAGAAGCAGCGCCTTTGCATTGCGCGCGCGATGGTGAAAAAGCCGCCGATTCTCATTCTCGACGACTCCACAAGCGCGGTCGATTCGGATACGGAAAGCCGCATCCGCGCCTCCTTTGGCGAGCATTTGAAGGGCACAACCGTCTTCATCATCGCCCAGCGCATCAGCTCGGTGCGCGACGCCGACCGCATTTTGGTGCTCGATTCGGGTCGTATGGCGGGCTTCGGCACGCATGAAGAGCTGCTGCGCGACAACGAGATCTATCAGGAGATCGTCTCCTCTCAGCAGAAAGGGGTGGATGCGTAATGCCAGGACCGATGGGACACGGACCCGGCGGACCGAAGGGCCCGCACGGCGGCTTTCAAAAGCCGAAAAACACCAAAAAGACGCTGTCACGCGTGCTTTCCTATTTAAAAAGCGACATCCCCCTGCTCATTATGGTGGTGGTGTTTATTCTCATCTCCTCCGGCTCACAGCTCGCCGCCACCTGGATGCTCACCCCCATTTTTGACACGGTCGCCGTCGGAGAGCTCTCGCGCATTCCGCTGCTGATGCTGGCGCTGTGCGGCATCTATCTCGTAGGCGTACTGGCGACCTTTGTGCAAAGCCGCGTCATGATCCGCATTTCGCAGAACATGGTGCTGAAGATGCGCAAGGAGCTGTATGACCATGTGATGACCCTTCCCGTGCGCTTTTTCGATCAGAGCGCGCACGGCGACATCATGTCGCGCTTCTCAAACGATATGGACGCGGTGAGCGAATCGCTCAACAACGCATCGGTGCAGATCATTTCCTCCCTCATCTCCCTTGTAGGCACCGTCATCAGTATGTTTATTCTCTCCCCGCTGCTCGCGCTGCTGACCATGGTTTTGGTGCCGCTGATGCTCTTTATCGCGCAGTTTATCATGAAACGCAGCCGCAAATATTTCTTCGAGCAGCAGACGGCTCTCGGCGCACTCAACGGCTATATCGAAGAGACCATCGAAGGACAACGGGTGGTCAAGGTGTTTTGCCATGAGGACAAGGCGCTTGCCGAATTTGAGGAAAACAATGAGAATTTCCGCCAAAAAGCGACCCGCGCACAGATCCTGTCCGGCACCTTGATGCCGCTGATGCAGCATATGAGCACCTTCAGCTATGTCATTGTGGCGGTGGTGGGCGGTATCCTGGCGCTCGGGGGCAGCTTCTCGTTCGGCAACATCGCCTCGTTTTTGAATTTCTCGCGCCAGTTCGGCCGTCCGATCACGGAAATTTCCAACCAAATGACCGCCATTCAATCGGCGCTGGCGGGTGCAGAGCGCGTGTTTGCCGTGCTCGACACCGCGAGCGAGCCGTCGGATGTCCCCGACGCGGCGCATCTCGTCTATCAGGACAATGCCTATTTTTGGGATTTTCGCGGCAAAATGCGTCCGGTGCGCGGCGATGTGCGGCTTTCCCATGTGACCTTCGGCTATGTCCCCGAAAAAACGGTGCTGCACGATGTGTCGCTGTATGCCACGCCGGGGCAGAAAATCGCGTTTGTCGGCTCCACCGGCGCAGGAAAAACGACCATCACCAATCTGCTCACCCGTTTTTATGACATTCAAGAGGGCGAAATCACCATCGACGGAATCAACATCCGCGACATCGCCCTGCACGATCTGCGTCTGGCGCAGGCCATGGTGCTGCAGGACACGCACCTGTTTGAGGGCACGGTGATGGAGAACATCCGCTACGGCAAGCTGGACGCAACGGACGACGAGTGCATCGCGGCCGCCAAGCTCGCCAGCGCCCACTCGTTTATCATGCGGCTGCCAAACGGCTATGATACCCTTCTTGAGGGCGACGGCAGCAACCTGTCGCAGGGGCAGCGCCAGCTGCTGAACATCGCCCGTGCCGCCGTCGCCGACCCCGCCATTCTGATCCTCGACGAGGCGACCAGCTCGGTCGATACGCGCACCGAGCTGCACATCGAGCACGGCATGGATCGCCTGATGGAAAACCGCACCACCTTCGTCATCGCCCACCGTCTCTCCACCGTGCGCAATTCCAACGCCATCATGGTCATCGAGCACGGGCAAATCCTCGAACGCGGCGATCACGACGCGCTGCTCGCCCAAAAGGGCCGCTATTACAAGCTGTATACCGGCCAGTTCGAGCTGGACTGAAGCCGGCACATGAAAACACCCCGACAAGACCCGAAAACGGGTTTTGCCGGGGTGTTTTTCCGTCTGAAAAAATCCAAAGCAACCAATGCAACCGCTCGCACCCTACGCGATTTGCACATCCGCATAAACGGGAAGGTGATCGGACACGAGGCGCACGCCGTTGTCCACTACCGTATTAAACGCAAGCGGCGTCACCGCCCCTTTGAAAAACACATGGTCGCGCGAGCCCATTCCCGTTGTGACGATGCCGCCGAAATCCCCTTTCAAATAAGAATCCCGGTCGCGCAGCACCGTCACGCCGTCGGCAAACTTACAGTCGACAAAGCCGTCCGCGACGACCGCCTTATACGATGCGCTCGTTTCGGTCGAATTGAAATCCCCGACGCTGAGGGTCGGCAGGTCGTGGGTTTCGCGCAGCCGCTGCATTTTGTCGAGAAAGATTTTCAAATGCTCCGAGCAGACATCCGCTCTCGCGTCGGGGTGCGTATTGGTCACCAAAACGCGTTTGCCGCTCGCCTTTATCTCCAGCACCGCCCAGGTGATCACGCGGATCTCGGATTTCGGCTCGATATCAATCGTGCCGCTTTCCACCAGGTTGAGGGTGTCGGTGTTGTACAGCATACAGGTCATATTGGGCGCACCGCTGTCCGTCGTCTGCCCGATGAACGCATAGGGAGCGGGCAGCGCGGAAAGCTGCTCCTGCCACGGCTGCGCCGCTTCCTGCAGGCCGATCACATCGGCGCGGTAATAATACAGGTTCTGCATAAAATAGCCGACGCGCTCCGTCACCTCGGTGCCGCCCCATTTCGGATTGAGAATATTCCATGACAGAATGCGGATGTCGGCGCCGTCCGCCTTGTCGGCACGATCGGTCGTGTTGATGCCGCTGCCGACCGCCGCCCCCGTGCGCCAGCTAAAGTGCGCGGCAGAGAGGATGCCGTCGGTCGTATCCGCCAGCAGCGCATCCACCGCGACGCCGATGAGCGCCGGTGATTCGGTGAGCACCGCCAGCCGTTCTTTTTCCCCGACAAACACATAGTCCTGCGTTTTTAGACGAAGAGAGTAGGTCTTTTTCGCATCGGCGACCGTCAGGCGGTTGGTGTCGCCGATCAGAATCTCCCGGTCGCTCTGCGCGGCGCTGTCGTCGGTCAGCGCCAGGTCCGTCCCCAGCACGCGCCGAATGCTTTTTTGCAGCCACGAGGCCGCGCTTTCCGCCATGTCGTTGCCCGCGCCGTATACGATGGTATAATCGGTAATATCCTCGACGACTTCGCCGTCGGCCTGCGCGGTATACGCCGTCACCGTGAGCACCCCGTTTTCCTCCTTCATCGCCCGCTCGGTCAGCAGCGAAACCGCCTCCTTGAGCGTTTCGACCGTCCGCGCGGCCACGCAGATATCCTGCTGCCCGACCGCGATCGCATAATCCCCCGTTTGCAGAGCGTCATAGGCCGCCACACTGTCCGCGCGCTCCTCCATAAAGCCCAGTACGATGGCTTTTTGGTCAGCGGTCACTTTGTCCCCGACAATGTCGGGGGAAACCCCCGTGAGCGCCTCTATTTCCCGCTGCACGATCTGCGCAAGCGGCTTTGCCGTATCCGCCGCCGCCTTGGCATACGCGATCACATACGCACAGCTTTTGTCCCGCACGACCGCTGCGGTCTCATCCCCCGCCGTCAGGCGTACGCTCGGTGCGGCGCACGCGGTCAGCAACAGACAAAGTCCCGCCGCGAAAGCCGAAAGCCGTCTCAGCATCCGTTTCATCCGCATGACTCCTCCTTCTTCGTCTCACTGATGTTCACGGCAAAAGTATAGCATAGTTTTCCGCCGTCCGCAACCAATCCGCAATCCTATAACAGCCCGTGAAAAAACGCACCGTAAACCGCCCGACTGACTTTTTTAAACGCTCCCGACAACCCCAAAAGGGGCAAGGAAGACACTGAGCAAAGAAGCATATCATTTTGTGCTCCGCTTCTTCCCGTCGAAAAAAGCCTGTTTTGGCACAAGGGAGCCGAGAGATTTGCGGCATGCCAACGCCTCCCCTGTGCAATGGGGAGAAGGGGGATACAAAAGCCCCTCCCCCTCGTCAGAGCAGCTCTAAGAACAAGCCTCCCTCATCAGAGGGAGCCAAGGGAAAGGGCGGCGCACCAATGCCTCCCCTGTGTAATGGGGAGAAGGGGGATACAAAAGCCCCTCCCCCTCGTCAGAGTGGCTCTAAAAACAAGCCTCCCTCTGATGAGGGAGTAGGAGGGAGAGAAACCACAGTGAATTTTTCCCTGTTTCCGATCAATACAGAGCGTTTTTATTCTCTCCCTCAGTCACCTTCGGTGACAGCTCCCTCATCAGAGGGAGCCAAGGGAAAGGGCGGCGCACCAATGCCTCCCCTGTG
>JBJEIR010000199.1:0-6870 GCA_051877215.1 Acutalibacteraceae bacterium
TGATTTGTCAAAAGAGACTGCCCGCTTTTTTCACATTCAAACAGCGTATCGCAGTGCAAATCAAAAAGCTTCACGCAAATCCCCCGCTTCGTATGCGCCGATGAGATGGTCGATCTGCAAAGCCTTCAGCGGCACGCCGCTGTCGGCCCACACCTCCACCACATCAAAGCGCGGCTGCTTATCGGTCGGAAACGCGCGCAGATACATGGCGGCCGTCCGCAAAAGCCGCTGCCGTTTTGAAGCGGTGACCGCCTCGCGGGGAGCAAACATGGCTCCTTTTGCGCGCGTTTTGACCTCCACGAAAACAATATACGGATCGAGTGCGGCGATTATGTCAATTTCCCCAAAGCGGCAGCGATAATTGGACGCCACGATGGAATAGCCTTTTTCACGCAAAAAACGCGCCGCGAGGATCTCTCCGGCAGCTCCCCTTGATACGGCAGCCATATCCCTGATTCCCCCTTCGGCGCATCTGATGATGGTATCTGTTAGGTTCCCTGTTTATTGCAAAATCCGCCCTCTTTTCCCCGATGCGGCCATTTTTACCCTCAGGGCTGCTTGGCAAACAATTTTTTCAAAAAGCTCTTTCGGTGACACGGCAACACTCCGTGTTCGAGAATGGCCGCACAATGAGCGGCCGTGCCGTAGCCTTTGTGCGACGCAAAACCGTAAGCGGGATACTGTCGATCCAGCTCGATCATCAGGCGGTCTCGACTGACCTTTGCCAGCACCGATGCCGCCGCGACCGAGGCGGACAGAGCATCCCCCTTTATCACCGCTTTTGCCGCTGACGGAAGATCGGGCGGCAACTTGTCCCCGTCCACCAAAATCAAATCGGGCGTTATCTGTAAGCCTTCGACGGCGCGGCGCATGGCCAAAAAGGTCGCCTGTAAAATATTCAGCTCTTCAATTTCCTCCACTGTGCCAAACGCCACATGATACGCGATCGCCTTTTCACAGATGATCGGAAAAAGCTTCTCTCTTTTCTTTTCGGTCAGCTTTTTGGAGTCGTTGAGCCCTTCGATTTCCAAATCGGGCGGCAAGATCACAGCCGCCGCACAGACGGGACCCGCAAACGGTCCGCGCCCCGCCTCGTCAATTCCGCAGAGGAGAAAGCGGTCATCAGGGCGAAACTGTCGGTCAAATTCCGTGTTGGTCACCGGCTTTCCACCCCCGATTGCTTCAAATCCTCCGGATATTCCAGTGTGATGCGCCCGCATTTGCCCGCCCGATATTCATCGAGCACAACATTGGCCGCGCGTTCGGTATTGACCTCTCCGCCGGAAATCAGCATACCGCGGCGGCGGCCGACCGCCTCAAGAAGCGCATAGCCGTCCTCGGGAATCGGCTCGGTGAGCTTATACCGCTCCATCAAAAACGGGCGGTAATGCGCGGCGAGCAGCCGCAGCAGCTCACACGCCAATTCCTCACAGTCTAAAATCTGATCGCGGATCGCTCCCGTAAAAGCCAAATGAAGCGCCGCCTGCTGATCTTCAAATTTCGGCCACAGCACGCCGGGCGTGTCGAGAAGCTGTGTGCCGGAGGGCAGGGTAAACCACTGATTTCCGCGGGTCACGCCGGGGCGATCCTCCGCCTTTGCGCGTGTTCCTCCCGCCAAACGGTTGATAAATGTGGATTTTCCCACATTGGGGATTCCCACCACCATCGCGCGCACCGGGCGCCCAACCATGCCTTTTCGAGCCCATTTTTCCCGCTCGTCGGCAAGCACCTCTTTCATCATCGCATCCACCCGCTGGATACCGCGCCCGCTTTTGCAGTCCACGGCGAGCGCCTGACAGCCGATGCTCTGAAAATAGGCCACCCATTTGCGAGTGGCCGATTCGTCCGCCATATCGGATTTGCTCAAAATGAGAAGACGCGGCTTTCCCGCCGCCAAGGCATCCAGCTCCGGGTTGCGGCTGGCAATCGGGATGCGGGCGTCTATCAGCTCCACGACCATATCCACAAGGCCGAGCGCTTCTTTTATTTTGCGGCGGGTTTTCGCCATATGCCCCGGAAACCACTGAATCGGTTTGCTTTGCTCCACGGCGATCCTCTCTTCCCCTGACGAAAAATTTTACATCACGAAACAGCACCGTGTTTCTACTCAAGATTATCGTACAAGCCGCCGAAGCCGGACAGCGGCGTCAGCCGCCAAACCGCTTTTCCGATGACCTGATCGACGCTGACCAACCCGATATCGTTTTTGCGGCTGTCATGCGAATTGTCGCGGTGGTCTCCCATCACAAAAACATACCCTTCGGGCACCGTGACCGGTCCCGTCATATCAAAAAGCAACGTCGGATAGTGAACATACGGCTCATTGAGCTTTTCCCCGTTGAGAATAACCGTGTAATCGGTCGGATCAATTTCAATCGTGTCTCCTTCAACCGCGATAATCCGTTTGATAAGCGGCGTATCGTTTTCACGGGTCACAACGACGATATCCTCCCGCTGCGGGGTATAAAAGGCTTTTAAAAGCACAAGGCGATCTCCGTCTGCAAGCGTATCGTTCATCGAACCGCCGTCCACTCCGACGATGCGGATAAAGAATGCAAACAGCACCCCCACCAGCACAAGGGCAAAAACAGCCATTTCCACCCAATCATAGGTGTTTTCCAGCGCAGCCGACTTTTGCTTTGTTTGTTCCAGTACTTCCGTTTCCTTTGACATATGTCATCCCCCGTTTATCAAAGCGTCGCATCCTCGCCGCGCCCGCCGTATTTCGTCTGATTTTGCCCGTTTATCTTCGCTTCTTTCAAAAAAGAGAAACGGGTATTTCTGCTGCGGCTTATAAGCCGAACATATAGTCAGTATAGCATAGATCCGTTTGATTGAAAAGGTCTATATCCATGAATTTTTTGAAAACGAACGGCATACCTCCAAACACCTGTTCACGCAAAAGTACAAGAAAAAATCTGCGCAAAAAAGGAGGGCGATTGCTCGTCCTCCTTTTTTAAATTGCTTGCTATTACAGGCGCTCCTTCACCTTGGCCGCCTTACCCACGCGATCGCGCAGATAATACAGCTTGCTGCGGCGGACTTTGCCGTGGCGAATGACCTTGACCGAATCGACATTCGGGGAGTGAAGCGGGAATACGCGTTCTACGCCGACACCGTAGGATATACGGCGAACCGTAAAGGTTTCGGCCACGCCGCTGCCGCGCTTGGCAATGACGGTTCCCTCAAATGCCTGCAATCTTTCGCGCTCGCCCTCGCGAATCTTGACTTCTACGCGAACCGTGTCGCCGATGGCGAACTGCGGAACCGTTTCCTTCATGCTGTCGGCAGTCATCAATTTCAATGCGTCCATGTTTGTTCCTCCTGTTTCTCTCAGACATTCTTGCCCATCTTGCCGGCAGAGGACTGTCCGCTTTCATGTCTTGCTTTCGCTTGGCAATCTTCCCCAATGCGGCGCAAAAACCACACGGATAACCAAATACCGATATATTCTATCACAAGTATTTGCAATATGCAAGTGTTTTTTTCAATTATCTGTCAAAGCACGGCAAAACAAGCTCATCGGATTTTGTCCGTGACAACCGTGGGCAGCTATAGACCATGGGCAAGTTATATGTATTTATCATTCCGGTTGGCGGGAAACGATTTCTAATAATATAGCACGGGCATCCTGCGTCGAAATGGTTTTGTCGCCGTTGACATCCGACATATACATCTCCAAAGAAGAATCAAATGTCGGAGAGATAACATTCTTCAGAACCGTTCGGGCGTCGGAGGTATCAAGACCGTTGTTATCGATATCCCCTGCCGCAATCGTATCGAGTGACACAAAATGCAGTCCGTTTTCTTTGCAATAGCTCTCCACAAAGCCTCCGCCGGGCGCATAGTAAACGGCATCCGCATTGCGTGTGATACCGGCTGTATAATCAAGGCGAAAATCTGCCGATGCAAAGACAACATCCGACAGGGTATCATAAAAGAATTCGCATATCTCATCACCCATGTTAACGGTCGGAGAAGTCAACTCATTCTCGAAAATGACCGCTTTCATCGTTTCCCTGTCATTATATGTATCTCTGAAAGCGCTCCATCCAATGTAAGCGACATTTGCCGGAATGGTAATATATAGGAGGCCGCATTGCCGCCAAACGCGCATCCTCCGATCCATTGCAACGATTGCGGCAAATCAATCGCCGTGATCGGAGCATATCTAAATGCGTATGAACCGATAAAACGGAGTGCAGACGAGAACACAACCGTTTTCAAAGAAGTACAGAGGGAAAACGCGCTGTTTCCGATCATACAGACGATATCCGCCATCTGTACGGTTTCCAGCGTATTCCAGCTGTAAAAAGCTTTATCGTCAATGTTCGTGATTCCATCCTCAATAACGATGTGTTTGACTTGGTCTTTATACTCCAAAGCAGCGGTGCCGTCAGAGGATTCATCCTCCTAGCTGCCGCTGATGGTTCCTTTTCCGTAAAAGGTCATCACACCGCTTTCTGCCTCAAACGACCAAGACGCTTGATCGCCGGCACTGCCGCTGATCAACTCCTCCTGCAAGGCATCCGTCGGCAACGGATACAGCGTTCCGATCACAAGCAATACTCCGCACATGATAATACTTGTACATTTACGAAACATTTCTGCACCCCCTTATACTCATAAATAAAAATCCAATGTGCCGCTTGAAGCTGTGTACGCTCCCATGCAAAACAGGTTGCCAACACCGTTTCGCCGAAAGCCGTTTTGTAAAACAGAACCGACAAGCCCGTGCTTCCTGCGTTTTTGTGCTTGTCAGCAGAAGCGTTCCCCTAAGGCGGTGAATATTCCAAGGCGTGTCACGCGGCACGAAGCCTCGTCCTCCCCGCAGCCGAGTGCAGACAGAACGAGCGACGGATTGACCGACACCTCTCCCGTCGGCAGTGTCAGCGTCAGCACACACCGCTCCCCCGTCTCCAGCGTCACATCGGTCATCATCGGGCGGATATCCACCGTCTTGAAGGTTCCTTTTTTGGTGCGCTTTTGCACTTCTGCGCTCTCGGCCGCAAGCAGCGAGCGCACTGCTTCTTCCCTGTCGGGCGCCAACTCCATGCGCCAACGCGAGCAGGCGATTTGGTTTACCTTCATTGCCGCCGGTGCGGCAGAGAGTACCTCAATGCCCTGCGGCATATTGTGGTTTAAGCGCTGTACAAGCTCTTGCATCGGCATATCCTGCTCAAGGCGAAAATCCATATATTCGCACATACCCTCATAACCGAGCGACAGGGGCGCGGCAAAGGTGATATACGGGTGACGGTTAAAGCCCTCCGTATACCAGAGCGGGATTTGCGCCCGACGCAGCACCCGCGTCATGGTGCGGTTGAGATCCAGATGGGAAATATACTTTGCGCGCCCTGTTTTGGAAAAGCAAACGCGTATCGTTTCAAACTCGCCGTTCAAAGCAAACACCTCCTTTAAAGCAGGTTGCTCCGCACCCGGAGCATTGCTGACGGCAATTCGGGGTCGTTTTGCTCTCATGCGCTTTCTGATTTTCGCGCCACAAAAACGACTTGGTCACGCCGTAATCCAGGTGATCCCACGGAAAGACCTCATCCTTTTCACGGCGACGGTTGGCATAAAACGCCGGGTCAAGGCCATGCTCCCGAAACGTCTCTATCCATGTGTCAAAGTGAAAATGCTCCGACCACGCATCGAGCTTACAGCCCTTGTGAAACGCATCCTCAATGACGCCGCACAGGCGGCGGTCGCCGCGGGCGAGAACGCCCTCGAGGAAGCTGGTCTGTGCGTCGTGCCAGCTAAGCGAAATTTTTCGGGTGGTCACCGAGGACGAAAGCAATCGCTGCTTTTCGTGAAGCTCCTCCATCGTGTCCTGCGGCTCCCACTGAAACGGCGTAAAAGGCTTTGGCACAAAGCAGGAGGCCGAAACCGACACCGTCACCCCGCGCCCCTTCGGCTTGTCCGGATTGCGGTAATACATATCCACCACCCGCTGCGCAAGCTGAGCAATCCCGACGATGTCCTCTGCCGTCTCGGTGGGCAGACCCATCATAAAATACAGCTTGACCGCCGACCAACCGCCGCGAAATGCCTTATTGACCGTATCCATGATTTCCTCTTCGGACACATTTTTATTGATGGCGTCGCGCAGTCGCTGCGTTCCCGCCTCCGGCGCAAAGGTCAGCCCGCTGCGCCGCAGTACATTGAGCTTGTTCGCCAGTTCCTCGGAAAAGCCGTCCACACGCAGGGAGGGCAGCGACATATTGGTATGCTGCGGCTCCGCCCATTCGAGAAGTCTCGGCAGCAGCTCGGTGATCTTCGTATAATCGCTTGTCGAAAGCGATGAAAGGGAAAACTCCTCATAGCCCGTGCTCTCACACAGTGCCCGGCTTTGCCGGTCGATCGTATCTATGGATTTTTCGCGCACCGGGCGGTAAATAAAGCCCGCCTGACAAAAACGGCAGCCGCGAATACAGCCGCGAAAAATTTCACTCATCGCGCGGTCATGGACAATGCCCATAAACGGGACGACAAAATACGGGGGAAAATACATGGAATCGAGGTCCTTGACGATGCGTTTTTGCACCGTTTCGGGCGCACCGTGCTTCGGTGTGATGCAGCAGATCGTGCCGTCCTGATGATAGGTGATCTCATAGAGCGACGGCACATACACGCCGCCGATATGACACGCCTCCCGCAAAAACGCCGCTTTATCAAAGCCGGCCGCTTTATGCTTTTTATACAGGTCGTTCAGCTCGACATTGACTTCTTCTCCCTCTCCCAGAATAAAGAGGTCGAAAAAGTCCGCGAGCGGCTCCGGATTGCACGCGCACGGGCCGCCGCCGATGACAAGCGGAAAGCGTTCGTCGCGCTCTGCCGCACGAAGCGGCACACCCGCAAGCTCAAGCA
>JBJEIR010000200.1:0-6869 GCA_051877215.1 Acutalibacteraceae bacterium
AGAGGGAGGCAGGCGTCAACCCCACCGTCACGGCTTGACGCCGTGCCACCTCCCCATTACACAGGGGAGGCATCGGCGGACACAAATGCCGTGTTGTCAACCCTGCCCTTTCCCCATTACACAGGGGAGGCTCCGGTACAACAGGTTTTTCGCCGGGAAAAAGCAGCGCACAAAAAAACACCCCGCACCGACCGGACTGTCGGTGCGGGGTGATGGTAGCCGAGAAAAGCCGTGCGTTTAAAAAAGGAAACCCTGTGCGAAAAGCTTATGCGTCGTAGCCCCTCGGATTTTGCGACTGCCAGCGCCAAGAATCCCGGCACATATCTTCGAGTGTCAGCTCCGCCTGCCAGCCGAGCAGTGCCTTTGCCTTGGCGGGGTCGGAATAGCAGGTCGCAATATCCCCCTCGCGGCGGGGCGCGATGCGGTAAGGAACGGGCACATGATTCGTTTTCTCAAAGGTCTTGACGATATCGAGCACGCTGTAGCCGACGCCGGTGCCGAGATTGATCGGCTCCGCACCCGTATGGGAAAGCGCATACGCCACCGCCTTGACATGGCCACGGGCGAGATCCACCACATGGATATAATCGCGCACGCCGGTGCCGTCGGGCGTGTCATAATCGTCGCCGAACACGGCGAGCTGCGGCAGCTTGCCGATCGCCACCTGCGAGACAAACGGCATCAGGTTGTTTGGGATGCCGTTCGGGTCCTCGCCGATGCGCCCGCTCTTATGCGCGCCGATGGGGTTGAAATAGCGAAGCAGCACGGCGCTCCATGCGGGATCGGACGCGCACACATCCTTGAGAATTTCCTCAATCACATATTTGGTGCGCCCGTAGGGGTTGGTGACCGCGCCGGTTTTCATGGTTTCGTTGAGCGGCGAGACATTGTTCATGCCGTAAACCGTGGCGGAGGAGCTGAAAATGATGCATTTGCAGCCCGCGTCGCGCATCACATCGCAAAGCACCAAGGTGCCGTTGACGTTGTTGTCGTAATACTCCAGCGGCTTGTGCACCGATTCGCCGACGGCCTTGAGCCCGGCAAAATGAATGACCGCCTCGATTTTGTTTTCCGAAAATACGCGGCGAAGCCCCTCGCGGTCGCGGATATCGCACTCATAAAAAGGAAACTCCTTGCCGGACAGCTCCTTTACCCGGGTCAGCGCCTCGGGCTTGCTGTTGTAGTAGTTGTCCACGACCACGATGTCGTAACCTGCCGCCAGCATTTCCACGCAGGTATGGCTGCCGATATATCCGCAGCCGCCGGTAATAAGTATTGCCATTTTTCTTTCCTCCGTGTATAATAAAGATGCGGCTCTTGCGTTGAGCCGGGTAAAGCAGCACCGCCGCCAAAATAGAGTATAGTTTTATTATACACATATTTTTTTTTGAACGCAACCGTTTTATCCGATTTTTCCTAAAGTCTGCGTATCTTTTTGCGACGGCGCCGCTTTGGTTTCCCGAATTTAAAAAAGAAGGACTGTTTTGTATGAGCGAGAAAAAACCGACCCTTGTCATCATGGCTGCCGGTATGGGCAGCCGCTTCGGCGGGCTGAAACAAATCACGCCCGTCGGACCGAACGGCGAAAAGCTGATCGAATATGCGATTTATGACGCGGTGCAGGCGGGCTTCGGCAAGGTGGTCTTTATCATCAAGCACGCCATTGAAAAGGATTTCAAGGAGCACATCGGCGACCGCATCGCGGCGCATATTCCCGTCGAATATGTCTATCAGGAGCTCGACTGTCTGCCCGAGGGCTTCTCTGTCCCCGAAGGACGCGAAAAGCCGTGGGGCACCGGTCACGCCATTTTGTGCTGTGACGGCGTGGTGGACACCCCCTTTGCCGTCATCAACGCGGATGATTATTACGGTCAAACCTGTTTTTCTCTTCTCGCCGATTTTTTCCGCAGCAGCCAGCAGGAGGACAAGCTCCATTTTGCCATGGTGGGCTATGTGCTTGAAAACACCCTGACCGAAAACGGGTATGTCTCCCGCGGCGTATGCGTGACCGACGAAAACGGTCTGCTGACCGATATCACCGAGAGAACGCACATCGAATGGCGCGACGGCAAAGCCGCCTTTACCGAGGACGAGGGCAGCACCTGGACGGTGCTGCCGCAGGGCGCGCCCGTTTCGATGAACTGCTGGGGCTTCCCCGCCGGCACACCCGCGCATTTCAAGTCGCTGTTTGCCGCGTTTTTGGAAAATCTGCAGCGCGACCCGCAGGCCAATCCGCAAAAAGCGGAGTTCTATTTGCCCTTTGCGGTGGATAGTATGATGAATGAGGGAATCGCGGACACCACCGTGCTGCGCACACAGGATAAATGGTACGGCATGACCTATAAAGAGGATCGCGACGCCGTGATAAACGCGATCCGCCGCATGGTAGACGAGGGGAAATACCCCGCGTCCTTGTGGGAATGATACGCGCCGCTCTTTGACAAAGGGCCGCGTCCGCTTCTCTCAAAAGGCCTTCAACGGGCGGGAGCAGTCCCGCCCGTTTGCCAAAAGGAAAGGGAGCGGACAACATGACGCTTTGGGAGCTGCTGCTCATCGCGGCAGGACTGTCGATGGACGCGTTTGCCGTCGCGGTGTGTAAGGGGCTTGGTATGCGCCGCCTGTCTGTTCGGCAGGCGCTGCTTATCGGCGGCTTTTTCGGCGGCTTTCAGGCGCTGATGCCGCTTGTCGGCTGGCTGCTGGCAAGGCAGTTCGCGGCCGCGATCGCCGCGTTTGACCACTGGGTCGCCTTTTGTCTGCTCGCCGTCATCGGCGGCAACATGATCGTTGACGCCGCCTTTGACAAAGAGGAAAGCGCCCCTTTCGACCGCCTTTGCCTGCGTGAGCTGACGCTGCTTTCGCTCGCGACCAGCATCGACGCGCTGGCGGTGGGCATCACCCTTGCGCTGCTGCCCGACACCGATATTGTGTTATCGGTATCGCTCATCGGCGCGATCACCTTTGCTCTTTCGGTTGTCGGCGTGACCGTCGGCAACAAATACGGCCGCCGTTTTGAGCGAAAAGCGGCGGTGACGGGCGGCGTCATCCTGATTTTGATCGGCCTTAAGACACTGCTCGAACACATTTTGTAAACAACAAATTTTTCATACCCGCCGCTGCGGCGACACTGCGGGACAAGCCCCGCGCCGGGCGGCTTTTTTCAGGAGGAAAAACAACATGACGGACTGGAAACATTTTAAAAGCGGAACCGACATCCGTGGCGTCGCCATCGAGGGTGTTGACGGCGAACCGCTCGACCTGACCGACGAAGCGGTCGAAACGATGGCAAAGGCGTTTGCCGCGTGGCTCTCCGACAAAACGGGGAAAGAGCCGTCCGCGCTTCGCATTTCGGTGGGACGGGACAGCCGTCTGTCGGGGCCGCGTATGGCAAACGCCGTGTGCAAAGGGCTTTGTGAAAGCGGCGTGACCGTCTATGAATGCGGACTGTGCTCCACGCCCGCCATGTTTATGTCTACGCTGGATCTGCCGTGCGACGGCGCGGTGCAGCTCACCGCCAGCCATCACCCCTATCACCGCAACGGTCTGAAATTTTTCCGTCCGAGCGGCGGCTTGGAAAGCGAGGATATCGCGGATATTCTCGCGCGCTGTGAAGCGGGCGGCTTTGCCGCCGCAGGCGACGCGGGCGCGGTCATCCCCACCGACTATATGCCGCGCTATGCCAAACGCCTGCGCGATCTCATTCAAAACGGCGTGAATGCCGACGATTTTGCTCATCCGCTGCTTGGCTTTCATATTGTCGTCGACGCAGGCAACGGCGCGGGCGGCTTTTATGCCGAGCAGGTGCTCGCCCCGCTCGGTGCGGACATCTCGGGCAGTCAGTTTTTAGAGCCGGACGGCCGTTTCCCAAACCACATTCCGAATCCGGAAAACGAAGACGCCATGCGCTCGGTTTGCGCCGCCACCGTCGCGGCAAAGGCCGATCTCGGCGTCATCTTTGACACCGATGTCGACCGCGCAGGCTGCGTCGGCGCCGACGGCCGCGAAATCAACCGCAACCGCCTTGTGGCGCTCGCCGCGGCGATCGCGCTTGAAAACGAGCCGGGCGGCACCGTCGTCACCGATTCGGTGACCTCCGACGGGCTCAAACGCTTCATTGAACAGACGCTCGGCGGCAGACACCACCGCTTTAAACGCGGCTATAAAAATGTCATCAACGAGGCCATCCGCCTCGAAAACGAAGGGCGGCGCGCACCGCTCGCCATCGAGACCTCCGGTCACGCGGCGCTGCGGGAAAACTATTTTCTCGACGACGGCGCCTATCTCATCACCCGCATCATCATCAAGGCGGCGCAGCTTCGCGCCGAAGGCCGCTCCCTTGAAGACCTGATCGCGCCGCTGGCCGAACCGGCGGAAGGGGTGGAGCTGCGCTTTGCCATCAAAGAGCGGGATTTTCGCCCCTACGGCACGCAGGTGCTCAAAGAGCTGGAGCGCTTTGCGCGCGAAAGCGGCTTTGCGGTCGCGGACGACAGCTTTGAAGGGGTGCGTATTTCCTTTGACGAAACGCAGGGCGACGGCTGGGCGCTGCTGCGCCTGTCGGTGCACGACCCCGTCATGCCGATGAATATCGAGAGCAACCAAGCGGGCGGCTGCCGCCTCATCGCCGCTCGGCTTCGCGGGTTTATGGAGCGCTTTTCACAGCTCGACTGCTCCAAAATGGCCGCCTATCTCGACAACTGATATTTGCAAAATAAGACGCCGCGACCGCTTTTTTAAGGCGTCTGTAAGGAGCGCAACCGTTATGAACGACCAATGGACAGAGGTATGTATCACCGTTTCGTGCGCGGACACCGACCGCGCGGCGGACATCGCGAATATGCTCGTTCCCTACGGGCTGTACATCGAGGATTACAGCGATTTGGAGCAGGGGGCGCGGGAAATTGCGCACATCGACCTGATTGACGAGGAGCTGCTGCAAAAGGACCGCACGCACAGCCTGATTCATGTATATCTTTCTCCCGAGGACAACCCCGCCGAAGCGCTGAGCTTTTTATCCGAGCGGCTTGCGGCGGCGGGCATTGAAAACAAGGTGCTGACCGCCACCGTCCGCGAGCAGGACTGGGCAAACAACTGGAAGCGGTTTTTCAAGCCGCTTTCCGTCGGCAAAAAGCTGCTGATCTGCCCGACCTGGGAGACCGCTGACAACCCCGAGCACCGCACGGTGCTTTCCATCGACCCCGGCATGGCGTTCGGCACGGGCAGTCACGAAACCACCCGCCTGGTGCTCGAAGCCATTGAGCAGGAAATCACCCCCGACACCGCCATGCTGGATGTCGGCTGCGGCAGCGGCATTTTGTCCATCGCCGCGCTGCTGCTCGGCGCAGACCGCGCGCTGGCGGTGGACATCGACGAGCTGGCGGTCAAAACCGCCGTGGAAAACGGCGCGCGCAACGGATTGACCGCGCCGCGCTATACCGTCGCTTTGGGCGATTTGGTGGAAAAGGTGAGCGGACAGTTCGATGTGGTCGCAGCCAACATCGTCGCCGACGCGATCATCGCGCTCTCCCCCGCTGTGCGCCCGTTTGTCAAAAAGGACGGCGTATACATCGTCTCGGGAATCATCGACACCCGCGAAGCCGAGGTGCTTGACGCGCTTTCGGCGTGCGGCTTTTGCGTCAGCGAACGCCGTTTCTGCCGCGGCTGGGTGTGCCTTGTCTGCCGCAGGGCGGACGGCTGAGAAAAAAGGAGGAACGCCCGTTGAGCGGAACACTCACGCTGGTGGGAACACCCATCGGCAATTTGTCCGATTTATCCGAGCGCGCGAAAGAGGCGCTGCGAAGCTGTGATTTTATTGCCGCGGAGGACACCCGCGTGACGCTGCGGCTGCTCAATCATTTGGAAATCAAAAAACCGCTTGTCAGCTACTTTGAACACAACAAGCGGGACAAGGGCGAGGTGCTTTGCCGCCGTATGGAGGCGGGGGAGCATTGTGTTCTCGTGTCCGACGCGGGCATGCCCGCCATCTCCGACCCCGGGGAGGATTTGGTGCGTCTGTGCCGCGCGCGCGGCATCCCCGTTTGCTGTGTGCCCGGCCCGAGTGCGGTCATCACCGCCCTTGCGCTGTCGGGGCTTCCCTGCGGACGCTTTACCTTTGAGGGCTTTTTAAGCGTCGCCAAGCGCAGCCGCCGCGAGCATTTGCAATCGCTCAAAAACGAGCCGCGCACGATGGTGTTTTATGAGGCGCCGCACAAGCTGCCGTATACCCTGCGCGATTTGCTCGACACGCTCGGCGACCGCCCGTTGGCGCTGTGCCGCGAGCTGACCAAGCTGCACGAGGAGGTTATCACCACCACCCTGCGCGAAGCGGTGACGCGGTATGAGACCGAAACCCCGCGCGGCGAATTTGTGCTGATTGTCGGCGGCGCCCCCGAAAAAAAGGCGGCCGCAGGTTCTCCGAACGAGGCGGCAGAGCTGGCAAAAGCGTATATCGCCGACGGCCTGTCCGCTTCCGAAGCGGCCAAGCGCGCCGCCGCGCAAAGCGGCGTGAGAAAAAGCGATATTTATCGGCTCGTCGCCGGCGGCGAAGCCGCTTTGAAATAAAACGGCGCGAGCGTGTCAAAAAACAATCTTTTCCCTCTCCTTACACAAGGGCAGGCGTTGATAGCCCGACTCCCTCTGATGAGGGAAAAGGGAGAGAAAACACAGCGGATTTTTACCTGTTTCCGATAAAGACAGAATGTTATTATTCTCTCCCTCAGTCACCTGCCCAGCTCCCTCATCAGAGGGAGCCAAGGGAAAGGCGGCACACCAAAGCCTCGCCTGTGTAAGGGGAGGTGGCACGGCATCAAGCCGTGACGGTGGGGTTGACACCTGCCTCCCTCCCCCTCGTCAGAGAGGGCCTAAGAACCTGCCTC
>JBJEIR010000201.1:0-6837 GCA_051877215.1 Acutalibacteraceae bacterium
CCAACAATGTGGAGGTTATTGACGATCTTGAGGTTTCCATCAATGATATCAATTTGGTGCTCGACACGCCCGAAATCAGCGGTGCGGCGGCCGAAAGCAACGATGCGATTGCCATTGATGATCCCGTAAAAGTATATCTGAAAGAGATCGGTCGGGTGCCGCTTTTAACCTCCGAGGAGGAAATTGAGCTTGCCATTCGCATCAGCAACAATGACGAACAGGCGAAAAAGCGTTTGTCAGAGGCGAATCTCCGTCTGGTGGTCAGCATCGCCAAGCGCTATGTAGGCCGCGGAATGCAATTTCTCGACCTGATTCAGGAGGGGAATCTCGGCCTGATCAAAGCGGTTGAAAAGTTCGATTATACAAAAGGCTTCAAATTTTCGACCTATGCTACCTGGTGGATTCGTCAGGCCATCACCCGCGCGATTGCCGATCAGGCGCGCACGATTCGTATTCCGGTTCATATGGTGGAGACCATCAATAAGGTCAAAAAGGTAAGCAGTCAGCTTCTGCATAAAAACGGGCATGAGCCGACGGCGGAGGAGATTGCGACCGAACTGGATATGCCGGTTGAAAAGGTGCGCGAGATCATGCGCGTTGCGCAGGAACCCGTTTCGCTGGAAACGCCGATCGGCGAGGAGGAAGACAGTCACTTGGGAGATTTTATCCCCGACGACGAAGCGCCTGCGCCGGCGGATGCCGCGTCGCACACCTTGCTCAAGGAACAGATTGCGGAGGTGCTTTCCACGCTGACGCCGCGTGAAGCAAAGGTGCTGATTTTGCGCTATGGGCTGGAGGACGGCCATCCGCACACATTGGAGGAAGTGGGCAAGGAATTTGAGGTTACGCGTGAACGCATTCGTCAAATCGAAGCAAAGGCACTGCGTAAGCTGCGTCATCCGAGCCGTCTGAAAAAGCTGAAGGATTTTATTTGATTGACACGCTGTAAATGCTTTTGCTGTAACCAAAGAGGCGCTTTTGCCGGATGCTGTCGAGGAGGTGCACGGATTGCATATCAATCTTGAATCGGACTATGCGGTGCGTATTGTGCGTGCGTTGGCACAATCGTTTGACAAACGAGTGGATGCCAAAACGCTTGCCGATACCAGCTGCGTCTCACTTCGCTTTACGCTTAAAATCATGCGCAAGCTGGTCTCGGCGGATATTGCCCGTTCGTATAAAGGCTCTCACGGCGGTTATACGCTGACCCGCTTACCGGGGGAAATCACATTGCGACAGGTCATCGAAGCGGTAGAAGGGCCGTATCGCTTCAGCCGCTGCTTGGATGAAGAGTATGATTGTACCTGTAAAGAGGCCATTGCGTGTCCCTTTCACTCCGTTTTCGACGATGTTACCGCCATGGTGGTGCAAAAGCTGGATACCATTACCTTTGATCAAATGATATAAAGCAAGCGTTGAGAAAACGATAAAACGGGCTGCTCCGTATACACGGAGCAGCCCGTTTGGCTTATTTTGATTTATAAAGCATCATGTACAAATCCTGTCAACTTGGCTGTACGAGCCGTTTGAGCAATATACGGCAATCGGCGGAGTTGACCAAGCCGTCGTCGTTGAGTTCACATCCCATAAAATAGTCCTGATTGAGAATGAGGTCGGAATTGAGGCAACATTGCATCAGAATACGCAAATCAATACTGGAGAACACGCCGTCGCCGTTCATGTCGCCGATGAGAAATTCCAAACCGGTATCGCGCCGGAACAGCAAGGTGTTTTCGTTTGCATAGGTTTGCGCATAAGAGTCGTTTGCTCCGACGATGGTAACAATCGGACAGTTTTCAAATGCGCTGACGCCGATTTGCGTAGTGGTTGCGGGGATACGGACGCTCACCAGTCCCGAACAGTTCATAAAGGCCCATGCGCCGATCTGCCGCAGACCGACCGGCAGGTAGACGGCCTTTAATTGGGTATATCCGGAAAGGGCATATGCCGTGACAGAGGCGGTTCCCGGTTCGACTGTCAGCTCGGTATCCGCTGCCATAGTGCCTTTATAAGCATACAGTGTGCGGCCGAGATATACGGTTCCGTTCGGCTGCTGATTATACCACGCCGTGTTGTGAAACGCCTGATAACCGATATCATAGGTGTGACGGCCGATTGAAATATTTGCCAGCTTCAGGCAGTTGTAAAAAGCCGATTCCGCAATTTTTGTGACAGAAGTCGGAATGGTGATCTCCGTGATTCCGGCACAGGAACGAAATGCGCAGGATTCGATCGCTTCAAGACCGCTCGGAAGCGTGACAGAAGTCAGAGAATACATCCCGTCAAACGCATTGCTGCCGATTGCTTTTACGGGCAGTCCGGCAATGGTGTCCGCAACGGTCACATCAAGGTCGCTGCCGGTATAGCCCGTAACGGTTACAAATGCGCCGTCCTCGGAAACTTCATATGTGAAATCTTCCTCGGATAACGCCGATGCAAACGGGAAGGCGAAGGGCAGAGAGAATATCAGTAAAAATAAAGAGAGAAGCAGTGCGGTTGTGCGAAAAAAAGCACGCTGTGCGGCAAATGAATGCATCACATATCAACCTCCTAAAAGCTTTGCTTTCAGTATAGCACAAACAGAGAAAATTCGTCAAGCATTAACGCTTATCCATCGGGATATACGGGCAGCGAGGATTCACGCTTTTATATGCGGGGCGAATGATTTTGCCGGCGTTAATCAATTCTTCGATGCGGTGAGCACTCCAGCCGGCAATGCGCGCAATGGCAAAAATCGGGGTGTACAGCTCAAGCGGCAATCCCAGCATGCGATATACAAAACCGCTGTAAAAATCAATGTTGGCGCTGACGCCTTTATACATCTTGCGCTCTTCGGCAATGATTTTCGGGGCGAGGTGTTCAACGGAGGAGTAGAGAGCATATTCCTCCTGCATGCCCTTCTCTTCGGACAGCTTTTTGACAAAGCGGCTGAAAATGCGGGCGCGCGGATCTGAAAGAGAGTAGACCGCATGCCCCATACCGTAAATGAGACCGGCTTTATCAAACGCTTCTTTATGCAGCAGCGCGCGAAGATATGCGGCGATTTCGTCCTCGTCCGTCCAGTCGTGAACTTTGTTTTTCATGTCTTCAAACATCTGCACGACCTTGATGTTGGCGCCGCCGTGCTTCGGCCCCTTTAAGGACCCGAGCGAAGCGGCAACGACCGAATAGGTGTCTGTTCCCGAAGAGGAGACCACATGGGTTGTAAAGGTGGAATTGTTGCCTCCGCCGTGCTCGGCGTGCAGCACAAGCGCAATATCGAGAATTCGCGCTTCCAGCTCGGTATACTGGCTGTCCGGCCGCAGAATATGCAGGATGTTTTCCGCTGTGGAAAGATTCGGGAGCGGATTGTGAATAAACAGGCTGTGCCCCAGCTGGTAATGGTTATAGGCCTGATACGCATATACCGACAGCATCGGGAAAAGGGAGATAAGCTGTAAGCATTGCCGCATGACATTTTCGATGCTGATGTCGTTTGCGTTGTCATCGTAAGCATACAGGGTCAGCACGCTGCGTGCCAATGTGTTCATCATATCGGCGCTCGGAGCTTTCAGAATGATATCGCGCACAAAATTGGTCGGCAGTGTGCGATAGTCAGCGAGGGTCTTTTGAAAATTTTCCAGCTCTGTTTGCGTGGGAAGATGCCCGCAAAGCAGCAGAAAAGCGGTCTCTTCAAAGCCGGGACGGCCGTCCGTGACAAAACCGTTTACCAAATCTTCAATATCAATGCCGCGATAGTACAGCTTGCCGTCGCACGCGACTGTCTCACCGTTGATTTCAACAGAAGACTGGATCTCGGAAATTTCGGTAAGACCTGTCAAAACGCCGCGTCCGTTGACATCACGAAGTCCTCTCTTGACCTGATAGGTTTGATATAACGCGGGGTCGATACGGCTGTGCTTAAGGCAGTCGTCAGTCAGCTGGCGAACCGCCGGGGTAATATCGGAGTAATTCGGATTGCCCATACTCGATCACGCATCCTTTCTCTTCAAACATAAAGATTCAAAACATAAAATAATAATATATACTAAAGTATATCATAAATACCGCTGTGGAATATGTCGAAATTGAAAATTTTTCCGCCATTCTGCAAACGGCATAGCGCATAAAACGGCCGATGTGAGCTAAGGGAAAATCTCGGCAGGTCACGGTCCGATCGTGCGAAGTTTCTTTTTCAAAACGGCTTATAAAATCAGAGAGGCTCATTGATTTTTCCCTGCGTTTGAAGTACAATACAATCGGTACCTGTGTATAAGACGCCGATCGAATGCAAAGAGCGACACCGAAACGCTTTGCGCCGATTGATACATCACATAGAAAGGAAAATGCCGCTGTGAGTACACCGCATAATGCCGCAAGCGCGGGAGAGATTGCCAAAACCGTTTTGATGCCGGGGGATCCGCTCAGAGCCAAATGGATTGCCGAGACCTTTTTGAGTGATGTGGTATGCTTCAACACCGTGCGCGGAATGCTCGGTTATACGGGCTTGTATGAAGGGAAACGCGTGTCGGTCATGGGGCACGGTATGGGAATGCCGTCTATCGGCATTTATTCGTATGAGCTTTATCATTTTTACGATGTGGATACCATTTTGCGGGTCGGCTCCGCAGGAGCGCTTGCCGATGATGTGACCTTGCGGGATATTGTTTTGGCCATGGGCGCTTGCACCGATTCCAATTACGCCGCACAATATCAGCTTGCGGGCAGCTTTGCGCCGATTGCGGATTTTTCTCTGCTGCTGCGCGCTGCGCAGGCGGCAGAAAGGAAAAAGCTGTCTTTTCGGGTGGGGAATGTTCTCTCCACCGATGCGTTTTACAATGCCGACAAAGGCGCCGCCGAGCGCTGGAGGGAGATGGGCGTGCTGGCAGTCGATATGGAGGCTGCGGCGCTTTATATGAATGCGGCGGCAGCGGGGAAGAGGGCACTGACGCTTCTCACCGTATCCGACCATCTTTTTCAAAAAGGGGAGTTGTCCGCGCAAGAACGGCAGACGGGATTTGAGGATATGCTGCGCCTTGCGCTTGAAATCGCACCGTGACTTTCTTTTTAACAGAATCATAAAAAGTACCGATTCCCGGCAAAAAGCAGGCTTTTTGCCGGGAAAATTTTTGCTTTTACGGGCAAAGAGCGCTATACGGCCATATACTGGCGTGATAACAAATTTTTTTAAAAAGGGGGAAACAATCATGACGCCGGGAGAAGCGATAGCGCTTGTGATTGTACTGCTGCTTGCCCTGTACGGCGCGGCGCAGGCGGCTGTGGGGTTGGCTTTTCGGCTTTTGCGTCCCGAAAAGCAGCGGCTGTATCTGTTGCTTCCGTTCAAAGGGCACGCGCAGGATGCCGAACAACAAATCCGTTTTGCACACACCCTGGTCGGACGGCTGGTCATACATAAAAAAGCGCCGACTTTAGCGGTGCTCGATCTCGGAATGGATGGGGAAACACGCCGAATCGCAGAACTGCTGATGAGTAAAACGGGAGGAGAAATTCTGGACGGAGACCGATTGAAAAAAGCCCTGACGGATGCTTGCGCAGAGGATATAAGTGGGGTATAATAAAGGAAAAAAGCGGGATTCGGGTGAAATCGGATGGAGCAGCAATGGGAGGAACTTTGCGGAAGTGTCGACCGTATTGTGTTTCGCAATCAGGAAAACGGCTGGACCGTTTTGGATGTGGAAACCGAAAATGACGGGATACAAAAAGCGGTCGGGGAGCTTCCGACGGTTGCGGCGGGCGAAACCGTGCGTCTGCACGGAAATTGGACGGAGCACGCCACTTTCGGACGGCAGTTTCGCGTGAAAACCTGTGAACGCTATCTGCCGACGGACACCACTGCTATTTACCGTTATCTTGCTTCAGGCGCTGTCAAAGGCATCGGTTCTTCCATTGCGATGAGAATTGTGCAGGCATTCGGTGAAGAGGCGCTGACCGTTATGGAAAAAGAGCCGCAGCGCCTTTCGGAAATCAGAGGAATATCCGATAAAAAAGCGAAGGAGCTCGGAGAGGAGTTCGCCGCTCAATTCGGATTGCGCGAGATTATGCTGGCGTTTGCGGGGTACGGCTTGACGGCCTCCGAAGCGGTGCGCTGCTTCAAGCGCTGGGGGATGAAAACGGTCGATACCGTTCGGGCAAATCCGTATGTTTTGTGTATGAGCGGACTGCGAATCGGCTTTGACAGGGCAGACGCCATCGCACAGGATATGCAGTGCCCTGCGGATGACCCGCGGCGTATTGCGGCCGGCATTGTGTTTGTGCTGCGGCATAACACGGGAAACGGCCACACCTGCTTGCCGCAGAGCAAGCTGGTGCCGACGACCGCCTCTATGCTCGGCGTGCCTGAAGAGGCGGTCACACAGCAGCTTTCCGAGCTGGAATTCGCGCTGGATATTCAGCGCATGGACACGCCCGAAGAGGTGTTTTGGTTTCTTCCTGCCATGTATCGGGCAGAGCGTTATATTGCCGCCCGTATGCACTTTTATGCCGAGATGCCTTCCGCTTCCCCGAAGGAGGAAGTGGAGGCGCGTATCGACGCGCTGGAGAGCAACAGCGGAATTGTCTATGAATCCGCGCAGCGGCAGGCTATTTTGCAGGCGGTCAGCGGCGGGTCTCTCATTTTAACAGGAGGCCCCGGAACAGGAAAAACCACGGCATTAAAAGGGATTTTGACATTGCTGGAAAGCTACGGTGAAAAGGTGCTGTTGGCCGCTCCGACGGGACGGGCGGCGCAGCGAATGAGTGAATTGACCGGATATGAGGCCAAAACGATTCACCGTCTGCTGGAGGTGCAGTGGGGCGAACAGGACGAACTGGTTTTTTTGAGAAATGAAAAAAATCCGC
>JBJEIR010000202.1:0-27775 GCA_051877215.1 Acutalibacteraceae bacterium
GGAAAGGACGCCGCACCAAATCTTTCGTCAGAGGGAGCCAAGGGAAAGGACGCCGTACCAAATCTTTCGTCAGAGGGGGCCTAAGAACAGCCCCGCGCCAACGCCTCCCCTCTGTAATACAGCAAAAACAGGAAAACGGAAAGTCGCAAGAAAATCGGCGGCGGGGCTTTCCCTTTTCGCCGAAATATGCTATACTGTCTATATATAGGCTTATTTTCAACAAGAAAGCACCGTAAAATGCGGAAAAACAGGAGAATCCCGAATATATGCGTCAAAACAGAGAAACAACCGAAAAAGAGGAGCTTGGCACGCGCTCGGAGGATGTGATTGCGGGGCGCAACGCCGTTTCGGAGGCACTGCGCGCGGGACGGGCAATCGACCGCCTGCTTGTGGCGCGCGGAGAACGCGGCGGCAGTGCGTCGGTGCTTATCGCCAAGGCGCGCGAGCGCGGTATTCCCATCAAAGAGGTGGACAGCCGCAAGCTGGATGCGATGTGCGGAACGCACCATCAGGGGCTGGCGGCCATCGCGGCCTGTAAGCCGTATGCCACGGTGGAGGAGCTGCTGGCTGCGGCGAAGGAGCGGGGAGAAGCGCCGTTTCTCGTTGTGTGCGACGGGCTGGAGGATCCGCATAATCTCGGAGCGGTGGTGCGAACGGCGGAGGCCGTCGGCGCACACGGCGTCATCATTCCCAAGCGCCGCAGCGCCGGGCTGACGGCGGCGGTTTATAAGGCGTCCGCCGGGGCGATCGAATATATGCCGGTTGCACGGGTCGCCAACATCGCGGACACACTGCGTGAGCTGAAAAAACAGGGTGTTTGGATATACGGGCTGGATATGGACGGCGAGCCGTGGTGCAAAGCCGATCTCACGGGCGCGGCGGCGTTGGTCATCGGGTCCGAGGGGCGCGGGCTTTCGCGGCTTGTGCGCGAACAATGCGATTTTGTGCTGTCGCTGCCGATGGCGGGACAGGTGAATTCGCTCAACGCATCTGTTGCGTGCGGCGTGCTCTTGTATGAGGCGGCGCGTCAGCGCGGCGGCGTGGCCGCGCGCAATCCGTCGGTGTGACCGACAAAAGGCGATTGAGCAGAGAAGGGATGGGCAGACAGTGGCTAAGGAGACATATTCCGTCGATGACATTTTGCTTGAATATGAATTAAAAAAACAGCAGGCGTCCCGCGGACCCGCACAGTCCGCCGCGGAAACGTTTTCCGCGCCCAAAACCGCCGCGCCGCCGAAGGCGCCGATGCCGGTAAAACCGACGGCGCCGGCAGCGAATCCGGCCGAACGGTCGACGGTGCGCTTTGCCGTGCCGCCCGAGGCGTCCGGTGAAAAACCCAAAAAAGCAAAACCGCTTACCGCGGTGGATAAATTCGGCGGTGCAAAGGCGGTGCCTGCCGTCGGCGTAACGCCGCTGAATACGGCCGCGCCCGCAAAACAAGCGGCGCAAACGCGCACGCGGATTTTGTCGGTCACGCCGCGCGAGGAGACGCACAATACGCAGGAGCTGCCCCCTGCGGAACAGCTTGACGGGCAGATGGTGTTTGAACAGTTTGCGCAGGATGAGGCGGACGAGGAGACGCTCGAAGAACAGCTTCGCGCGCGCCGCATGAAAAAAGTCAACGATTTCCAGCTGATAAAGGGCGGACAGGACACCTTTAGGCTGACGGGAGAAGAGGAAGAAGAAAACGAGCCGGACGAAGAACCGGCAGCAACGGAAGATGAGGACGAGCTGGAGGATTTCAACGAATATGCCGAAGCGGAGGCGATTCGTTCGGAGCTCTCCTACCGCCGCCGTATGGGCTTTATCGGCGTGCTGGCGACAGCGGTCATGGAGCTGCTGCTGTTTGCGGCGCAGGTGTGCTATTCCTGCGGGCTTCTCTCTGTCGTTGCACCGCCGCTTTTGATTGCTTTTAACGGCGTTTTGCTGCTCGGCATGATGGCGATCAATCACCGCCTTGTCGGCAACGGCCTGAGAGGCTTTTTTACCTTCCGCTCCGATGCGGACGCACCGCCGGCGGTTCTCGCTTTGTTCGGCGCTTTGTATACGGTGTGGCAATTTTTCCAAATCGACACGGTGGCACAGGGCGGCGCCTCGCTGCTGACCGCCGTTGCCGGCCTCGGGCTGCTGCTCGGCGCGATGGGTCGGCAGACCCGCACCGTGCGCATCTGCCGCAATTTCGCTTTTGTGGGCTCATCGACCATTTCCAAATATGCCGCGCAGTATATTGAGGATGACCGCATCGCTTCCGAGCTGGGCCGCTTGCTCGATGCGGACGGCGTGCCGGAGGTGGCCTATTATAAAAAGGTATCGTTTTTGAGCCGCTTTTTGGAGCGTTCCTACGCGCCGGATTTCGGCGATCGCGCGATGCGGTGGTTTGTGCCGCTTTGTACGGGCGTGGCACTGCTGTGCGCGGGCGGATATGCGTGGCTGACGCCGCAAACCGCGCTGTCAGTCGCGCCGATTGTTTTTATGTCGGCGCTGTGTCTTTCCATGCCGGCGGGGACACTGCTTGCGATTCAGCGCCCGATCACGCGCGTGTGCAGCCGCCTGCTGCGCCGCGGCGCGATGCTGAGCGGATGGCAGTCCGCAGAATATTTCGGCGACCGTCCGCACGCGCTTGTGATGGACGCGCAGGATATTTTCCCCTCGGAGCAGGTGAAGCTGCACGGCATCAAAACCTTTTCCGGCACGCGCATTGATGAGGCGATCACCGACGCGGCCGCCGTGGTGATCGGGGCGGGCGGACCGTTGTCTCCGATTTTTCACCGCGTGATCGAAAATCGGACGGATATTTTGCAGGAGGCGGACAGCCTGGCATATGAACAGGATATGGGGCTTTCCGGTTGGGTCGGCGGCCGCCGCGTATTGGTCGGCAATCGCCGTTTGCTGGAAAATCACGGCGTGGAGGTTCCGCCGCGCGATTACGAGGAGCGCTATACCAAAAACGGGCGCTGTGCGGTCTATCTGAGCACGGGCGGCGAGCTGTCGGCGATGTTTGTTGTCAGCTATTTGGCGGAAAAGACGGTTTGCGACCAGCTTTTGGCGTTACAGCGCGAAAAGATTTCTTTGCTCATTCGCACCTGCGACCCGAATATCAGCGTCGCACGCGTGTGCGAGGTGATGGGGCTGGATGCGCAGTATGTGCAGGTGATGTCCGCCTCAGACGGGCGCACCTACGAAACGCTTGTCGCGGAGGAAAGCGGACAACGCGCTGAGGCGCTGCTGGCCTCCAACGGCCGGGCGGTCGGCCGGATGGCGGGGCTTGTACAAAGCAGCCGCCTGCTGCGCGGCGGCCGTGCGGCGGTCATTTTGCAGATTGTCGGCGGCATTCTCGGCATGGCCTTTTCCGCGTTTGTCAGCGCGACGACGGGATTGGTCCTTTCGCCGACGGCCTTGATCGGGTATATGTGCGGGGTCGGCTTGCTCAGTCTGCTCATCCCCCGTTGCTTCAAAGCGTAAAAAACGACGCCGCCATTTTATACGGTTTTGCCAAAAATCACCCCTGCCGCTCAGGCGGCAAGGGTGATTTTTTTAAAAAAGATAAAAATAGAGGTTGAAAAGTCGGCAGCAATCGTATATAATTATCAAAAGAGAACGCCGCCTACGAAAACATTTTGTGTATTTTTACGGCAAAATGATCGAAAAAGCGACCGCGTTTGCGCGTCGGACGAACCGCTTCGTTACAGGCGGCGGGAAGGAGCAATGGATATGAAACAATATACAGCGAAAAATATTCGGAACATCGTGGTGGCCGGACACGCGGGATCGGGCAAAACCTCTCTGACCGAGGCGGCGTATTATCTGACCGTCCACCCGGATCGGCTCGGGCGTGTGGCGGACGGCAACACGGTTTCCGATTTTGACCCCGAGGAGGTTCGCCGCAAAGCGTCCGTCTCGACGGCGGTGGTGCCTGTCGAATGGAAGGACACCAAAATGAATCTGCTCGACACGCCCGGTCTGTTTGATTTTTCGGGCGGGCTGAGTGAAGGAATGCGCGCGGCGGGCAGTGCGCTGATTGTCATTTCCGGCAAGAGCGGCGTCACCGTCGGAGCGGAAAAGGCGTTTCATGCCGCTTCGAAGAAGGGCATTGCCAAGCTGTTTTTTATCAATAAGCTCGATCGGGAAAGCGCCGATTTTTATAAGGTTTTTGAGGAGCTGAAGGCGACCTTCGGACCGATGGTCTGCCCGGTGGTCGTGCCGTATGTCGAAGAGCATCAGGTGAAATGCTACATCAACCTGCTCGAATACCGCGCCTATCGCTATGAAGGCGGCAAAGCGGTCGATGTGCCGATTCCCGATATGGGGCATCGCCTTGACGGCTTGCGCACCGCGATGTATGAGGCGGTCGCGGAGACGAGCGAGGAGCTGATGGAAAAATATTTCTCCGGCATTGAGTTTACGCCGGATGAGCTGATCCTCGGATTGGCAAGCGGCGTCCGCAAGGGCGAGATCGCCCCTGTGTTCTGCGGCTCGGCGCAGGAGCTGGAGGGGATTGATCAGCTTTTAAGCGGCCTGACATGGCTTGCGCCGTGGGCGGAGACCGTCGCCGGGGAGACGGGCGTCGATCCGGACGGAAACGAGGTGACGCTGACCGTCAATGAAAATGCGCAAACGGCGGCGATTGTGTTTAAAACCGTGGTCGATCCGTTTGTCGGCAAGCTCGTCTATTTCAAGGTGGTCAGCGGCAAGGTGACGCCGGACATGACCCTTCTGAATATGCGCACGGGCGCTTCCGAGAAGATCGGCAAGCTATACACCGTCTGCGGCAAAAAACAGACGGAGACGCCGTGTGTGCCGGCGGGCGACATCGGCGCGGTGGCAAAGCTCGCGTCGGTCAACACCGGCGACACGCTCTGTTCGCCTGCCCGCCCTGTTGTGCTGCCGCCGGTGGCGTTTGAACGCCCCTGCCTGTCAATGGCGGTGACACCGTCCAAAAAGGGCGACGAGGAAAAGCTCGCGCAGGGTCTTGCAAGGCTGGCAGAGGAGGACCCGACCATTCGGTATGAATACAATGCCGAGACAAAGGAGTCCATCCTGTCCGGCCTCGGAGAGCAGCATCTCGATGTGGTCGCCTCCAAGCTGCGCAACAAATTCGGCGTCGAGCTGGTATATGCGCCGCCGCGCGTCCCCTATCGTGAGACCATCCGAAAGAAGGTCAAGGTGCAGGGACGGCATAAAAAGCAGTCGGGCGGTCACGGTCAGTTCGGCGATGTGTGGATTGAGTTTGAGCCGTGCGACGAGGAGAGCCTGGTCTTTGAAGAGAAGGTATTCGGCGGCGCGGTGCCGAAGAACTTTTTCCCTGCCGTGGAAAAGGGACTGCGCGACAGCGCCCAAAAGGGCGTGCTGGCGGGCTTCCCGATGGTCGGCTTGAAAGCGACGCTGGTCGACGGCTCTTATCACCCCGTCGATTCGTCGGAAATGGCCTTTAAAACCGCAGCCTCTCTCGCGTATAAAGCGGGTATTCCGCAGGCGTCCCCGGTTTTGCTTGAGCCGTTCGGTACGCTGCGCGTGAATGTGCCGGGCGACTATACGGGAGACATCATGGGCGATGTCAATAAACGGCGCGGCCGTGTGCTCGGCATGGAGCCGACCGAGGACGGACTGACCTGTGTGGAAGCGGAGGTCCCGATGGCCGAGATGGCCGATTATGCGACGATGCTGCGCTCGCTGACGCAGGGACGCGGCTCGTTTGAGCTGGCCTTTGAGCGCTATGAGGAGGCGCCCGCCGCCGTGGCACAAAAGGTCATCGAACAGTACAAAGAGGATGAGGAGTAAGCTCCTTTTATGCAAAGGCCGCCTCGCTGCGGCCGCCGTAGGCTGAAAGAACACCCCGCCGCGATTCGTTTGTCGAATCGCGGCGGGGTGCTTTGCATGAGAGTATACGGCAATCGGGGCGTGTCGGCACCGTCAGACCGAGCGTGGGCGTTACAACATATTGCGGTAATACCCGGGGTCGCTTCGGTCAATGAGCGTCGCGCCGCAGCAGCGGGCATAAAACTCGACAGGCCCTACGCCGCCGATGACGCCGTAGGGATAGCCGTGATAGTACATTTCGCGCAGCGTGTGCATCAAAAGCGCCTTGCCGATGCCCTTTTTGCGCAGGCTGTCATCCACGCCGGTCGGACCGAAAAAGCCTTTGGCGGTGGCGTCGTAGCAGGCAAAGCCCAGAATGGCACCGTCCCGCACGGCGAGAAAGCATTTGGAGGGGGAGGCGAGAATCGCTTTGGTTGCTTCGTCCGCCCAGCCCCGACTGAAATGGTCTTCAATCCATTGGCGGATGGCTGTCAGATTGGGCGCCATCGCGGCAACAATGCGGATGTTTTCCGCCTCCAGCGCCGCTTTTCCGTCATCGTAACGGTCCAAATCATACAGTCGTACCAGCATATCCGGCATAAAAGAATCCTCCTGTCAATAAGATGATACCAAGTATAGCATATTCTGCGGCATTATGTATAGGTCTGTTTATATTATTACTACAGATTATATACGAGAGATTATATACCGCGTATGGCTGATGTGCCGGTTTATGTGCCGAAGGTCAAACCGTCTGCCGAATACTTTGAACGGATTGCGTGCGCGCGGCAGGCGAAGCGCCTGTGTCAAAAAAGCAAAGAAATCGGTGAAACGGCTTGTTTTGGCAGGGAAAATTTGTTAAAATAAAAGCGGCTCCCGGACAACCGGGAGGGTTTCAAAAATAAAGAAAAAATAAAGTGAGAGTGATCGGCATATGAAGCGGAAAAATCGGTTGCTTTGTGCGGCTCTGTCCGTTGCCGCCGCCATGACACTGTGTGTGACGGCGTCGGCTTCTTTATTGACGGATGTCACGGAGCAGACCTCCTCATCATTGTCAGACGGCGCCTCCCTGTGCGTTTCGCAGGCGCAAAGCGAGCACGGCGTGCAGGTGATCACCACGGTTGTTGCACAGCCCCAAAAGGGCTACGGCCTTGTTCTCGGCGGCACGGTCGCCAAAAAGGCGCTCGTGGCGGAAGCGGCCGAGGCGATGCGGGAAAGCGGCGCTGCGGGAGAGGTTGTCGCGGGGATCAACGGAGACCATTTTTCGTTTCAGACGGGCATTCCGCTCGGTATGTCGATTTCGCAGGGGCGCCTTTTGACGAATCCCATCGAGCCGCAGGATGACGAATATTATGCGGATGCGCTGGGGCTGACCGCCGACGGCACGGTGCTGGCGGGCGAAAATCCGCACCTGCAAATGACCTATACCTTGAACGGTTCGACGTATGCAATCGACCGCATCAACCGCACCCGCGAATCGTGGGAGGGCGGACAGCTTTGCCTGTATACGCCCGATTACGGCGTCTCAACCGGCACAAACACCACCGGCATCGAGCTGATCGTGCGTCTCGGGGAGGGAGCGGTGCGCGCCGGTACGACCGCGAAGGGCGAGGTGATCGCCGTCAATGAGGATAACGATTCTCCGCTGGAGGACGGAACGGTTGTGCTGTCGGCGCACGCCATGCGGTATGACGATTTGGCGGCTTCGGTCGGGGACACGGTGGAATTTTCCTTTTCGTTCGAGGAGGAAGCGTGGAATGACGCCGTATTTGCCGTGGGCGGTAATTCGATATTGGTGAAAGACGGCGAAATCGTCGAGCGCAACTATAAAACCGATACCTTCGCAAAGGTACAGCCGCGCTCCGCTCTCGGGGTGCGGGAGGACGGCACACTGGTGCTGGCGGCGGTTGACGGCCGCAGCGAGGAAAGCCACGGCCTGACAGCGAATGAGATGGCGCGGTACATGGCACAGGATATGCAGTGCCGCTATGCGATACTGCTTGACGGCGGCGGCTCCACCGCACTTTGCGTGACCGACGGGCAGGGGGCGTTTGTCAATGCCAACACCCCCAGCGAGGAGAGAGCGGTCGGAAACAGCGTCTTGCTGGTGCGACAGCCGCAAGCGGGCGGACTGAGCGTGCCCGTGCTTGCGCTGATTATCGGCGGCGTGATCGTCCTTGCCGCTGTTGCGGCGGTGGTGGTCGTTGTGCTGAAATACGGCCGCGGAAATGGTAAAATCGCCCAATAAATTACGGCCGTTTTTGGGGGCTTCGGCATTATGACGAACATGAGTTCGGCACAAGTTCGTCATAATAACCATATTTCATAAATAAATTATGGCCATATCGTTAATAACCGTCAGAAAACAAGTCAAATTTTGTCTGTTAGAACATATTTGATTAACACAATAAACATTTTTGTGTATTGTACAAAATGATAAATCCGTATATCATAAGAGCATGGTATATTGTCTAATTGTCCCATTTTGCGGGAAAAAGAGCAAACCGGACGGGAAATCTGTGTAGAAAGGCAGAAAAAGCATGGCAAACCGCCTTATTTTCGGAAAGCGGTATGAATATGATAATGAGTATTTTGCCAATCCGCTGAAATTCAATTTTGTCGAGCTGCATCAGGTGGGCGAGCTGTTTTGCGAAGCCGGATTCCGGATTGCGGAGCACCGTCAAAACGAGTTTGAAATTTCCTACATTGTGACGGGCAAGGGAACCTTTATCACCGACGGAAAGAGTTATCCGGTATCAGAAAACGCGATTTTTATCAACAAGCCGGGACAGCTGCACGCCATTCGTGCGGATTTGGGAACGCCGCTTCGCTTTTGCTATCTGGCCTTTACCTTTTCGGGAAAACAATCGGCAGATCCGGAAATCGAGCGCTTTTACCGCGAATGGAAAAGCGCCTGTACGATTCAGAACAAGGATATGTTGGCGCCCTTTTCCAGCATTTTCAATGAGCTGCAGACCAAAAACGATTTTTATACGGCCATGGTGGGGGCGTACACCGAACAGATTATTATCAACACCTGCCGCGCCTTTGAAAATCGGGAGGTCGGCGCACCGCTTGCCCAAAACGGAGAAAATCGGATGGGCAGCGCCGCCTACACCGTGATGCGGTACATCGATCAGCATTACCGCGATATTTCGGATATTCGTGCCGTGGCCAAACAGCTCGGCTACAGTTATACCTATCTTGCCCATATATTTAAGGAAAAGATGGACATGACGATCGGCGGCTATATCATCAAAAAGAAGATGGAAGAAGCAAAATGGCTGCTGCGCACGGGACGCATGAATGTCTCCCAGGTGGCCGCCCGCCTCAACTATATGTCGGTGCAGTCTTTTTCCAACAGCTTTAAAAAATCGGTCGGGATGTCGCCGGCCGAGTTTCAGGCCCTTTGCGCCAAAGAAGCGCAGCAGGGGCAGTGCGGTGAGACACCGCTCAAAACGGACATTTAAAGGCGATGCCTTTTAATGTAAATACAAAAAGGAGAGTGACACACCTTGAAAAGAGTATTGTGCGCGATAATTGCCGTGGCAATGCTGCTGTCCATGACAGCGTGTAATGGCGGTGGGGGCGCTTCTCAGGCAGATCCCACTGATCCCAATTATTTCAGCATTGAAGCTACCGGTGAGTACAGCGACGGAATCATGCTTCCCGAGCTTGATAACGCGACGGTCAACATCATGATGAGCATCGACTGGGCGTATTTGGAAACAAACAATGATCCGGAAGATCCGTTTGCGCAGTATCAGGCGACGTTGATTTGGCGTGACGCGTATGCGTCCAAGGAAGGCGATGTGACCATCACCACCATTTCGGACGAGCAGCAGACGGACTATCTGGCGACCCAGACGGCGTCCGGTACGGCTCCCGACATTATTCCCGCCAACTATGACCTGACCTATCCGAAATGGAACGCCGCCGGTTTGACCGCGTCCATTGAGGACTATGCGGCGTATCTGCAGCTCGACGCCAAAAACCCCAACAATCCGGAAGAAAATCTGTATAATCTCGATCTGATGAAGCAGTTCTTCCAGTGGGGCGGCGAGAGCCACGGTGCGATCACGCTGGAGAAGGCCAACAAGAACTACATTGTTTACAACAAGACCAAGTTTGAGCAGGCCGGTCAGAAGAACCCGCTCGAGCTGTGGCAGGAAGGCAAATGGAATTGGACGCAGTTTGTCAAGACCGCGAAAGCGATGACAAACGGCACCGAGGAATTCGGCTTTACCGGCTGGGGTCTGTTCCCGTACTTTGCGCCGTATCCGATGGCACAGCTGCAGGATGACGGCACGGTCGCCCTCGCGATCGACGATCCGAAGTACATGCGCTATATGACCGAGGTTTACAACCTTTATCAGGTTGAGCATGCGGCGCGCAACACCAACGACGACCTGCAGCAGTGGGGCTCCCTGTTCCCGGCCGGCACGGACGCGATGGTCATGACCGATCTCGCCGGTTATAAGAGAGTTTCCGACAAGGCGAAGAAACAGCAGGGCGACAGCTTCGGCATTGCGCCGATCCCGGTGTTCGATCCCAACGGTGAGACACAGTCGATCGCGACCGCATCCTGCTGGGCCTATTCCATCTCCTCTGCGGCTCCCAACCCGATCGGCGCGGCGGCCTACATCCGTTTGGAAACGCTCGTGAGCCGTAACATCTCCAAGGCGCAGGAAGGCAACACATGGACCGACCTCAACCTCACGGACGAAGAAAAGGCGATGATCGAGGAGACAAAGGACGATCCGATCGTCATGGAAATGATCCGCGGCATCGGTGACTGCTACCTCGGCATCATTGACGCGTACATTGTTCCCGCGATGTATTACAATGACGCACAGGATTCCGTACAGGCGATTTTTGACGCTCAGAAGAGCGCGCTTGAGGCAGAGTTTGATGAATTCAACCAAATGGTTGAAGAAACAGCCGCTGAAGTAGAAGCGAAAAAAGAACAGGCTGCGGAAGAAGCCGCAGCTTCCGCCGAGTAATTCTTAAGCAATACTTTTACCCGTACACAGGGGCAGATTTTTCTGCCCCTGTGTACGCGGTGAAATCCCAGAAAGGGTGACAGGATTCATGAAAAGAATTCGCCTTTTAGCGTGCATCATGGCAGTGCTGTTGACAGTGGCCGCCATGCCGGCGATGTCTGCCGCGGCGGTGGGAGAGGACGAGCCGGCCCTTGTTTCGGAGGAGCCGCTGCTCACCTCGGAGGATTCGGCGGAGGATATCGCCGAAGAACCGGCAGCGGAGGATATCGCTGAAGAACCGGCGGAGGATACGGACGAGAATACGGGTGTTCCCTCGTACGAAGACTACTTGTTTGAATATGATGAAACGGATATTGATGCCGATCCGATCATATTGGCACAGGACGCTGTAGAGGTCAACGGTGCCAATGAATTTGTGCTGCCCTTTACCGTGAAGGAAGAGGGCTATTATACGCTGTCATTTGACTATTTTTACATTGTCAGCGGCAACAAAAACACCAAATACGATGTAAAAATCGACGGCAAGCTTCCGTTCACCGAGGCGGCGTCTCTCACGCTCAGCCGCATGTGGACAAATGAAACCGAAATCGTTGAGGATGCGAACGGCGATGATGTCAACCCGAAACAGGTTGAAGCGAGCATCTGGCGGTCGTATACTCTCTATGATAAAGAAGGCTACTATTCCAGCCCCCTCACCTTTTATCTGAGCGCGGGTCAGCATACGCTGACGCTGGCGATGACCACGGCTGAGGTGTCGCTGAGAAATGTGGTCTTTTCCTGCGCGGCGGAGCTTTCCGATTACACGGACTATCTGGATGCACACAGCTCCGCTGCCAAATATGACGGCGACAACCTTGTCCTGCAGGGCGAGGCTGCCGTCTATAAATCCGAAATGTATCTGATTGCACAAAACGATATTACCAATCCGCTGACACAGCCGTACAGCCCGGCGAAGATCAAGCTGAACACCTTCGGCGGCGCCAACTGGAAGCTGACCGGAGAAACGGTGTACTGGGAGATCGACGATGTGCCGCAGGCGGGGCTTTACCGCTTGGCCATCCGCTTCCGTCAGAATGTATATGACGGTGTCAGCGCGCACCGCCGCCTCTATGTCAACGGCGAAATTCCCTTTGAAGAGGCCAACCGTCTGCAATTTGCCTACAGCAACCAGTGGCAGACGCTCACCTTTGCCGACAACGAGGGAGAGGCGTTCTATATTTACCTTGAGGAAGGTCATAACGAGATCGCTCTTGAGGTCGTGTTGGGCGAATCCGCTCATATCGCGGAAGAGCTGCAGCAGTCGGTTCTTGAGATGAACAATATTTACCGTCAGATCATCATGATCACCGGCAGCTCCCCCGACGACTATCGAGATTACAGCATTGATGAACAGATCCCGACGCTTGTCAGCGATCTGACAAAAGCCAATAACCGTCTGAAAGACATTTCCGATGAGATTTCTGAAAAGTACGGCGAAAACAGCTCGCTGATTGCGAAGATTCAGAACATCACCCGTCAGATGGATCAGATGATTGAAAAGCCCGCCAACATCGCCAAGAGCGACCGTTTAAGCGCTTTCAAGAGCAACATCAGTACGGTCGGTTCGTGGATCTCGATGTTCTGCGAGCAGCCGCTCGAAATCGACCGAATTGAGCTCTTTGGCGAAAACGGCGAAGCGCCGCGCGCGGAAGCCAATTTCGGTGAGAGTATGGCGCACTCCTATAACCGTTTCGTGGCGTCCTTTACAGAGGATTATTCCTCCATGGGATCGACCGAGAGCGGTGAAGGACGTTCCATCAAGGTTTGGATTCAGTCCGGCCGCGATCAGGCGAATGTCCTTAAACAGCAAATTACCTCCAGCTTTACGCCCAGCACCGGCATCGGCGTCAACCTGGAGCTGGTCACCGGCGCCATTATCGAAGCGACACTCGCCGGAAAGGGACCGGATATTGCACTGACCCGTGCGGTGACGGATCCGGTTAACTTTGCCATGCGTAACGCGCTTTATGATCTGTCTTCTTTTGACGATTATGATGAGGTGGCGGCGAATTTTGTCGACGGTGCGATGATCCCGTTTGAGTATAAAGGCGGGGTATATGCCTTGCCGGAGACAATGACCTATCAAATGATGTTTGTGCGTACCGATATTCTTGACGAGCTCGGACTGGAAATCCCCAAGACATGGGATCAGCTTTTGACAGAAGTTTACCCGGTCGTCAGCCGCAACAATATGCAGATCGGTATCGGCAACATGAACCAGATCTCTGCGATGAATGCGTCCAACATTTTCACCAATCTGCTTTATCAGATGGGCGGTCAGATTTATAACGACGACCTGACGGCAACCGCCCTTGACACGCAGGTTGCCTACAAAGCGTTCAATATGTCGGTCGAGCTGTATTCGGACTATCTCTTCCCGCAGGAATACGACGCAATGAGCCGTTTCCGTACCGGTGAGATGCCCATTCTGCTCGCGGACTATACCATGTATAACACCTTCTCTCTCAGTATTCCCGAACTGGACGGACTGTGGGAGATGTATCCGATCCCCGGCGTGCTGCAGGAGGACGGAACGATCAACAACGACCAGGCCGCGACCGAGACGGCGTCCGTGATGTTCAAGGGAATCAGCGATCCCGAAGCAGGCTGGGAATTCCTGAAATGGTGGGTCAGCACCGATACGCAGGCCGATTTCGGTACCCGTATCGAGGCTGTGCTCGGTTCCGGAGGCCGGTATGCGACGGCGAATGTCGATTCGATGGAGCAGCTTCCGTGGGATGATACACAGCTGGCTTCTCTGAATGAGCAGATGGAAAGCCTTGTGTTTGTCGAACAGCTTCCCGGCAGTTATTTCACATCCAGAGCCATCAACAGTGCGTTCATGACCTCTGTTTTGAATTCCAAAAATCCGACAGAGCAGCTTCTGTATTGGAGTGAACAAATCAATTTGGAACTGACAAGAAAGATCGAGGAATTCTCCGATTAAATATATTGAGAGAAAAGGGGGCATGAAAATATGAAGATCACAAATGAGCATTCGCTCGGACGGCGGATGCGCAAATCGAGCGTGTCGTATCTGATGGTACTGCCGTTCATGATTTGTTTCTTTGTCTTCACCGTTTTGCCGGTTTTGGCGGCAATCGCGCTGAGCTTTACAAACTTTAATATGCTGGAAGCGCCGACCTTCCTCGGAATTGCTAACTACACGCGGCTGTTCCAAGACGATATTTTCCTCATTGCATTTAAAAATACAATGATTCTCGCATTTGTGTGCGGACCGCTGAGTTATCTTTTCTCCTTCTTTATGGCGTGGGTCATCAATGAGATGCCCAAGAAACTGCGCGTTTTTATGACGATTGTGTTTTATGCGCCGTCGGTTTCCGCCAATGTCTATTTCATTTGGACATATCTGTTTTCCGGCGACTCCTACGGTATCGTCAACGCGGCACTCTTACAGCTCGGCATCATTCGGGAGCCGCTTCTGTGGCTGACCGATCCCAATTACAACATGGCGATCGTCATGGTCGTTCAGTTGTGGTTGTCGCTGGGTATCAGCTTCCTGTCCTTTATCGCCGGTTTTCAGGGCGTGGACGCCTCGCAGTATGAAGCGGGCGCCATCGACGGTATTAAAAACCGTTTCCAGGAGCTGTGGTACATCACCATCCCGAACATGAAGAGCATGATGCTGTTCGGCGCGGTTATGCAGATCGCTTCCTCCTTCTCCTGCGGACAGGTTTCACAGGACTTGACAGGCGGTTATCAATCGGTCAACTATTCGACCATGACCATGCTGAACTACATCACCGACTACGGTTCGGTACGATATGAAATGGGCTACGCGTGTTGTATCGGCGTCGTTTTATTCATCCTCATCGTATTGAGCAAAAAGCTGATCTTCAAGCTATTGAAATGGTAGAAAGGGGGAAGAATAGATGGCTACGAAACGACAAAAAAAGCAAATGGAGTTTGCCGCTCCCAAAAAGCAGCAGCGTTCGGTCGGCGGCACCATTATGCTGGCATTGCTGCTGATCCTTCTGGGCACCTTTATGGCGTTCCCGCTTGTGTATGCCATTTCATCGGCATTCAAACCGCCGGAGGAATTCTTCCTGTTCCCGCCCCCGATTTTCCCGAACAATCCGACCTGGGAGAATTTCCGACAACTCGGCTTGGTTATTTCCAATATGTGGATCTCCTTTGAGAGATATCTGTTTAACAGCTTGTTTATCTCATTGGTTTCCACCTTTGTGTATTTGGTGATTGCGACGCTGGCGGCCTATCCGCTTGCCAAGCACGAATTTCCCGGCAAGAAAATGATGAACGAGACCATTACTCTCGCGCTGATGTTTACGCCGGCTATTACGGCAATCCCGCAGTACATCATCCTTGCTTATCTCGGCTTGGTCGACAATCCGCTGGGCGTATTGCTTCCGACACTTGCCAGCACAACGGGCGTGTTCCTGTGTGTACAATATATGGAAACGCTTCCGAATGCGGTTTTGGAATCCGGGCGTATTGACGGCGCAGGCGAATTTCGCATTTGGCGGAGCATCGTGCTTCCCAACCTCAAGCCCGCCATTTTCACCATGATGATCTTCCAGTTTCAGGCGGTCTGGAATACAACCGGTGCAAATGTCATTTACAACGAGGCGTGGAAGACCCTGCCCGCCGCGATGAGTCAGGTAGCAACCGCCGGTATCGCCCGTGCGGGCGTCGGCTCGGCTGCCGCCATCATACTGATGATACCGCCTATTTTGGTGTTCATTATCTCCCAGAGCAATGTTATGGAGACGATGGCGCACTCCGGTATTAAGGATTAAGGGGGGAGAGCAACATGAAAAAATGCAAAGCCTTTGCGGCGATCTTGCTGGTGCTGCTCATGATCCTCTCGGTTCCCGCAGCCGCACAGGGCACAGGAAAATCCTATGTCTATAATTACAGCGGTACGGCGCAGGAAATTCCCGATCCCTACGAGGTGAAAACCATCGCGGGACAGGGCCTTGATATGAAAACACCGCAGGATATGACCATCCATAACAATGAGCTGTATATTCTTGATACGGGACATGAGCAAAACGAGGACGGCTATACCACGCGCCTTGTGATTCTTAACAGTCAGTATCAGTTTGTACGCGAAATGTTTTTCACCAACGAGGACGGTTCCGGTTTTTCCTTTATTGAACCGAAGGGCCTGTGGGTGGACGATAACGCGCTGATTTATGTAACCGACCGAAGCGCTCACATGGTTTATATCTTCGATGCCAACGGAAAAATCATGAAATCCTACGGCAAACCGCAGTCCCCGATGATCACCTATGAGGATGAGAGATATCTCCCGACGGAGGTGCTGACCGATCATCTCGGTATCATCTATGTGCGGGTGGAAAACGACTACCGCGGATTTATCATGCTGGACCCGAGCGCTCCGCAGGGAGAAGAATTCCTCGGTTATTTCGGCAGCAACGATGTCACCGTAACGGCGGATGTCATCGCGATGCAGTTTTGGAAATGGTTCATGACCGATGAACAGCTCGACAGAATCCAAAAGGTTCTGCCGATGGAGTACAGCAATTTCTGCATTGACAGCGACGGCGCCTTTATTTACGGCGTGCGCGGCACGACCGACGATATGCAGGAGCTCATCCGCAAGATCAACTGTAAAAGTAAAAACGTGCTCGACTATACCGGCATTTTCGGCGACCGAAGCCTGAGCAATGTCGGCGGTCAGAGCAGACGCACCAACTTCAACGCGATCACTGTTGATGAGCTTGGATTCATCACGGTCTTTGACTCGACCTGGCAGCGCTTGTTCCAGTATACGCCCGAAGGCGAGCTGATGTATGTTTTCGGCGGACAGGGCAACCAACAGGGAACCTTTTCCGGCGGCTCGGATGTCGAGGCGTGGGGCGAGCAGATTTTGGTGCTGGATACGGTGTATGCAACGGTCACCGTCATGACGCCCACGACCTTCGGCAAAAATGTTCGCCTCGGCGAAACCTATTATTCCGAAGGAGATTATGAGGCTTCGCTCGAGCCGTTCCGGGCGGTCGTAACCGAATGTATGAACTATGAGTTCGGTTATCAGGGCATCGGCAAAGCGCAGTATATGCAGCGGGATTATAAGGCCGCTATGAATTCTTTCTATCTGGCACACGATCAGGAAGATTATTCGATGGCCTTTAAGATGTACCGCGGCGAGGTGATGCGCGACCTGACGATTCCGATTTTGATTGTTGTCATCGCGCTTGTGGTGCTGATGCTTGTGCTCAAATTCCTTCGCTATAAAGGAATTGTCAAAAAGAAAAAGCTGGTTCTTGACGAATCGGGCAAGATCAAGTATATGTTCCATACGCTTCTCCACCCGATCGACGGGTATCAGGAAATGCGTTACAACAAGAAGTATTCGCTCACCATTGCCAATATCGCCGTTTTCTTCTTCTTCTTCAGCTCGGTGATCATGTCTCTGTACAGTGGATTTATTTTCAACGGTACGAGCGCACAGAGCTACAACATGCTGATTACGGTTTGCGCGGTGCTCGGCGGCTTTACGCTGTTTGTGCTCGTCAACTGGCTGATGGCGACCTTCTTTGAAGGAAAAGGTAAATTTAAGGAGGTATGGATTTATCTCGCGTATGCGACGATTCCGTATTCCGTTACCTGTTTCCTCTACACCCTGTTCTCCAATGTGTTTACCCTGGAGGAATCGACCTTCCTGTGGTATTTGATGATCATCGGACAGGGCTGGGCACTGGTTATGGTGTTCTTTGCCTTACAAGGGCTGCATATGTATACCGTTAAACGAAATATCGTGTCGATTTTCGTCACCATCATCGGTATGCTCGCTGTGCTGTTTATTATATTCCTGATGTTCAATCTGTTTGTCCAGTGCTGCTCCTTCGTCGAGAGCATTTATACCGAGCTTATGTACAGAATGGCCGTCGGGTTTTAAGGAGGGAAACACATGAAAAAGCGAATTTTAGCAGTGCTGCTCTGTGTTGTCCTCATGCTGACAGCGTTTTCCGTAGTTTATGCGGAGGGCGAAGACGATGTTGCGGACATCACGGCCATCTCAGAGGATGCGGAGGATACAGAGGATACCGCGCTTGCAGAGGATGTGTCTGAGGACGACGAGAAGCAGGTCTATGCATTTGAGGAGGTCGCTTCAAACAAGAATTTCTCTCTTGCGTATGACCCGGGTACGACCTTTATCCGCCTGACGGATAAGCGTACCGGACAGGAATGGTATTCCAACCCGCCGATCTCCGTCGATGACGACCCCTATGTGCAGGGCATTGCCAAGACGGATATCCGCTCGATCCTGCATCTGACCTATACCAATGCTTCTTTGAAGGTAAAAGAGACGAACAGCTACTCCGCGAGCGTCATGAAAAACAGTGCCGATGTGAAAATACTGAAAGATGGGTTGCGCATCGACTACAACTTCAAGGAAATGAAGATCACCGTTCCGGTGCAGTTTACGATCTCGGAGGAAGGACTGAAGGCGGAGATTTTGTTCTCCGAGATCAAAGAGGAATCCACCAACTATGTGAATAACATGGACTTCCTCATGTACTTCGGAACGGCGGGCGAAAATGACGAAGGCTATCTTGTCATTCCGGACGGCTCCGGTGCCATCGTCAATTTCAACAACAATAAAAATGTCGACGGCATGATGTATAAGAAGTCGGTATACGGAAAAGACCTTGCCACCTTGACCGAAGCCGAAACGAGGACCTCCCGCGAGGAGACCATTACGCTGCCGGTGTACGGCATGGTAAAGAACGGCTACGGGTTCCTTGCGGAGATCACCTCCGGCTCGGAAATGGCAACCGTCAAGGCGGCCGCCTCCGGCAACCGTCTGGTCGGCGCTTATAACATTCTGTACACCAATGCGGTTTATCGTATTTATTATGAAATTCCGCTGATGGGTCAGATCAGCACCACGGTTTCCAACGCGCTGTATAACGCGCAGGATGTTGTCAGCAACGAGACCTACACGGTGGAATTCCATTTCACCGACAACGATCAGACGACCTATGTGGAGCTGGCCGGCTTGTACCGCGACTTGCTCACAAAGCGCGGCTGGCTGACAAAGGACGCCATCACCGATCAATTCTATGCGGAGTTCTACGGCGGTGTCAACAAAACGAAATCCTTTGTCGGTATCCTGTACACGGCGCGTGAGACCCTGACCTCCTTCAATCAGGCCGCCGATATTTTGGCGGATCTGAAAGCGGGCGGCGTCGATAATATCAGCGCCATGTATGTGAATTATTCCGATGACTTTTTCGCCAGAGATGCACAGATCAAATTGTCGCCTTCCAATTCACTGGGCGGAAAGTCCGATCTTGCTTCGCTGCTTTCCTACACGAAGGACAACAGCATCGGTATGGCGATGGCGGCTGATTTTGTCACCCTGCCGAGCGGCGGCAACGGGTATTCGACCTTCTGGGATGTGGCGGATGCCATCAACATCTCTCCCATTGAGGTGTATCCGTTCTCGCTCAACAGTAACATTCAGAATACAGCGAAAAAGCCGTATTATCTGATTGATCCGCAGAAGTATTCCACCGCGACGGAGTCTTTGCTCAACGCCATCACCAACTACAATTACAGTGCGCTGTATTTTGATGATGATGCGATGGAGCTGTATTCCGATCTGGCGCCCGGCGGCTATCAGAGAGAACGCACCGTAGGCGCACAGCGTGAAGTGATGGAAAAGCTTTCGGAGAGTGCAGAGCTGACCTTCAGCAATCCGAACGCCTACCTCTTTGAGTATGCGGACTACATGGTCAACATTCCGGTTTGCAGCAGCAAGAGCATTTTGTTCGATGAGGACATTCCGTTCCTGCAGACGGTGCTGCGCGGCATGAAAAACATTGCCGGTGAGAGCATGAATATTACGGATGTATCGGAAAAGGCCTTCCTGCAGCATCTGGAATTCGGAACCGATATGAAATATGCACTCATGGAGGCAGACAGCGAGGTGCTTCTTACCACCGATCTGACCTATCTCTATTCCGCAAAATATGAGACCTTTAAGGATCAGATCAAGGAACGGTACAAGGCGTTTGCTCAGCTGGGCGAGGCGGTCGGCGATTCGACGATCAGCGCGCACAGCCGCAGCGGCGATGTAGCGGTCACCGCATATTCCAACGGCGCAAAGGTCTATGTCAACTACGGCGATGAATCGGCCACGGTTGACGGTGTGACGATCGGCGCTATGGACTATGTGATCCAGTGAAAGGAGGGGGAAGAATGAATACACAAATGACGCAGACGGCGCCCGAAGCGGCCGCCGCAATCCCTTCCGAAAAAAAAGCACGGAAAGCAAAGCCTCCGAAGCCGGAGCGCAGACCCCGCGGCTCGATGTCGCTGGAGCGCAAGACCAAGTGGGCGGGCTATGTATTCCTGCTTCCTTGGATTTTCGGCATGATCAGCTTCTTTATCATTCCGTTTTTCTCCTCGATTTACTATTCTTTCAGTCAAATCAGTCTGGCAAACGGATTGAGCGTCAAATGGATCGGCATCACCAACTATAATTACATTTTTACGCAAGACCCCGATTTTCTGCAAAATCTTGCGAGCAGTCTCGGACAGTTGGTTGTGAATGTTCCGATTATCACCATCTTCTCGTTCTTTGTGGCACTCATCCTCAACGAAAAATTCCCCGGACGCCTGTTCGCGCGTGCGCTGTTCTTCCTGCCGGTGATTGTCGCTTCCTCCATGGTGCTGAAGATCATCAATGAGGACCTGTTTATCAGCAACGGAATGGGCGGCGGCTCGAGCGCCATTTTCCAGACGGGCTCGATCACCACATTCCTATATCAGCTGGGAATGCCGGGCAATATTGTTGAGACCTTTGCGACGGTCACATCGCAGGTATTTGACCTTTCGTGGAAATCCGGTTTGCAGATATTGCTTTTCCTGAGCGCACTGCAGAGTGTTCCCGCTTCGTATTACGAGGTGTGTGCCATTGAAGGCGCCAACTCGTGGGATGCGTTTTGGAAGGTGACGGTGCCGGTTACATCCCCCACCATTTTTATCGTTGTTTTGTACACCATCATAGACAGCTTTACGGATATGACCAACCCGGTCATGGCGAGTATCATGTCCTATTCGAGCGAAATGAAGTACGGTTATGCTTCGGCAGAAGCGATCATATACTTTGTTATCGTCGGCGCGATACTCGGATTGATCGCGGCCATATTCGGCAAACGCGTCTTCCATAACGGTTGAGAAAGGGGAGAGGAATATGAGTAAGCCGGCTTCTGAGACATTCGGACGGGAATCCCGTCTGAAATCCGCCTCTTATCAACTTAAACAGCATGTGCCGCATGTGCTGTATTCCATTTTCCGCTACGCGTTCATCATCGGTATGGCGTATGTGCTGCTGTATCCGATCCTGATTATGGCGTCCCGGGCGCTCCGTCCGGCGGCGGATATGAGCAACCCGAGTATTGTGTGGATCCCCAGCGGCATCACATGGGAAAACCTGCAGCTTGCATGGGAAATGCTGGAATACCCGAAAACGGTCATTTTTACCACGCGCGTGGTGATTATCAGCACCCTGCTGTCGCTGATATCCTGCTCCATGGCGGGCTATGCGCTTGCGCGGTATCGCTTGAAAATGTCCGGGCTTTGCTCGGCGATCGCGATTTTGACGATCGTTGTGCCGATGCAGACCTATATCATTCCGCTGTTTACCCAGATGCGGTATTTTTCGCCGCTGAATATCGGCAACATGATCTCCATGTTCGGCGTTCCGCTCGAAAATGTGACGCTGAATTTGACCGGTACGGAATGGTGCTATTATGTATCGGCGGCACTCGGCGCAGGACTTCGTTCGGGCCTGTTTATCATCGTGTTCATGCAGTTCTTTAAGGGCATGCCGAAAGAGCTGGAGGATGCGGCCCGTGTAGACGGCTGCTCCGAAGCACGCACATTCCTTCAGGTTATGATTCCGAATGCGGGTGCTCCGTTCCTGGTCGTCACGCTCTTCTCCATCGTTTGGTATTGGAACGATTACTATTTCGCACAGATGATGATGAGCGGACGCACAATGCTTTCGACCAAGATCGCGGTTGTCAAGCGTATCGTGAGTCAGATGACCAATGTGGTCAAAACCGAGGGCGGACTGGGAGAAACGGTCGTTGTGTTCTCGGCGGCACTGCTCTTTATCATTCCGCCGCTGCTGCTGTACATCTACCTGCAGAAGTATTTTGTACAGAGTATTGAGCGTACCGGTATTGTCGGATAACCCAATTTTTGGGGTGATTTTTGAGTTATATGTTTAAGGAGGCAAATCAAAATGAAAATGGCAAAGAAGGTTTTGTCCGTCATCCTGTGTTTGGCGATGCTCGCCGGTTTTTCAATGATGGGCATGGCTGTGTCGGCTGATGAAGCCAAGGAGTCGGTCGAGGGTATTCGCTGGTTCCCGGCGGATATGGAGCGCAACAACGGCTTTGATGACATGTGGGAAGTGGAAGCGGGCGACAATATGTATCAGCGCTTCAACGAGGCGGAGTCCAACCCCGATGCGCTTGATGCCTATCTCTCCACCGAATATGATGCAAACGGCGCGCTGACCTTAAAGCGCACCGGCGCGGACGGCGGCGATATGTACTGGCCGCGTATCCGTACCCTGTATCTCGAAAATATGCCTGCTATTGATCTGAGCACGGCCAACACCCTGTACTATGACTTTACCGCGTCTGAGAACTGGATGATCGATCTGCAGTTCGGCGACGGTCTGGAGCTCAAGCTCGGCAAGGCGATCTGCGCCGCTGCCGGCACCGCGACGCTCGGCAACACCGATGAAGACGGCGTTGCGGGCACTTACAAGGGCTCGCTCAATCTAGTCGATACCATCGCGGCGATCGCGGCGGACAGCGCCGATCCTCATTCCACCCAGATGTCTGCGCTGCAGAAGATGAACAAGACCTTTGTGCCGCAGGTGGCCATCTTTGTTGTGGGTACCACAGAGGCCTCGGTGACCATGAACAGCCTGTTCATCAGCTCGGCTGAGGACACCAACGGCGAAAAGTGCGACCTGATGGATATGGGTCTGGTTTACGGCGACGACTATTATGAGCTGGGTGCCGCTGACGGCGACGCCGATGCCGATGCCGACGCCGATGCTGACGTGGACGCGGATGCGGACGCCGATGCTGACACCGACGCGACCAAGGCGACCACCACCACCAAGGCGAATGCGTCTGCCGGCGGCATGGATATGACCACGATCATCATCATCGTTGTGGTAGCGGTGGTCGTGATTGCGGCGATCGTTGTTGTCGTTGTGGTCATGAGCAAGAAGAAGAAGGACGGCGCACAGCAATAATTTTCTTTTGCCACCGATGTATTTGTGACGGCAAAGAGTACTGTTTTGGCAGTGCGCGGCGTACAAATACAAGTGGATATAACCTTTCTGTCCCCAAATGACAGCTACACACGAAAGAGGAGGCAACTCAAAATGAAAATGGCAAAGAAGGTTTTGTCCGTCGTCATGTGTTTGGCGGTGCTCGCCGGCTTTTCGATGATGGGCATGACGGTATCGGCCGATGAAGCCAAGGAGTCGGTTGAGGGTATTCGCTGGTTCCCGGCAGACATGACCCGCAACAACGGCTATGATGACATGTGGGAAGTGGATTGCGGCGAGGGCGTTTGCCAGCGCTTTAACGAGGCGGAGTCCAACCCCGATGCGATGGAAGCACACATCTCCACCGAGTTTGATGCAAACGGCGCGCTGACCTTAAAGCGTACCGGTGCGGACGGCAAGGATTTCTATTGGCCGCGTATCCGTACCCTGTATCTCGAAAATTCGCCTGCTATCGATCTGAGCACGGCCAACACCCTGTACTATGACTTTACCGCAACCGAGAACTGGATGATCGACCTGATATTCGGTGACGGTCTGGAACTCAAGCTCGGCAAGGCGATCTGCGCCGCTGCCGGCACCGCGACGCTCGGCAACACCGATGAAGACGGCGTTGCGGGCACTTACAAGGGCTCGCTCAATCTAGTCGATACCATCGCGGCGATCGCGGCGGACAGCGCCGATCCTCATTCCACCCAGATGTCTGCGCTGCAGAAGATGAACAAGACCTTTGTGCCGCAGGTGGCCATCTTTGTTGTGGGTACCACAGAGGCCTCGGTGACCATGAACAGCCTGTTCATCAGCTCGGCTGAGGACACCAACGGCGAAAAGTGCGACCTGATGGATATGGGTCTGGTTTACGGCGACGACTATTATGAGCTGGGTGCCGCTGACGGCGACGCCGATGCCGATGCCGACGCCGATGCTGACGTGGACGCGGATGCGGACGCCGATGCTGACACCGACGCGACCAAGGCGACCACCACCACCAAGGCGAATGCGTCTGCCGGCGGCATGGATATGACCACGATCATCATCATCGTTGTGGTAGCGGTGGTTGTGATTGCGGCAATCGTCGTTGTCGTTGTGGTCATGAGCAAGAAGAAGAAGGACGGCAACCCGCCCGCACAGCAATAAGCAATACATAACAGCGCGTTTTGATAACCGTGCTGTGAGAGAAGAATTGACGGACGCCGCCGCATGAAGGTGCGGCGGCGTCCTTTCCTTCTTAAACCGGCCGCGTGTGGAAAAGGCTGCGCATCAAGCGCTGAAACCGTCACAGATCGGAGCCTTGAAAACGCCGAAGGCATCACGCCGCTGACAGTGTCAAAGCGGTCGACAGACAGGGGCCTTTCAAGGCCTGTCGCCAAAGCGGTATACGCCGCTGTGTGTGCGGGTACGGACGCTGTTGTGTGTGTGGGTGCGGACGGCTCTTGGGCATTTGGGCGCGGACGCTGTTGTGTGTGCGGGTGCGGACAGCTCTTGGGCATTTGGGTGCGGGCGCTGTTGTGTACGGGCGTGGATGCTGTTGTGTGTGGGTGCGAACGGCTCTTGGGCGTTTGGGTGCAGACGCTGTTGTGTACGGGCGTGGATGCTGTTGTGTGCGGGTGCAAATGTCCTTGTGTGCGTGGGTGCGGACGTTCTTTTGTGTACAGGTTTTTTCGGTTGCAAACGGCTCCTCTGCTGACCCTTTTAACAGATATGACCGATTTCGCCCGGTCGGCGGAAACGGTCGAATGAGAGACAGCTCCGAAAACGGTTTCGGACTGTGCAAAAATACAGGAGGGCGCGAGGTCCTATGGCGACAGAACAGATACCGGGAGACGGAAACGGCACGCAAACGGTGCAGGAATACACAAGTTTACCGTATATACGCTGCCAAAAACAATATGATGTTGTCGTAATCGGCGGCGGCACGGCCGGCGTGATGGCGGCGGTTGCGGCGGCGGAAAGCGGCAAGAAGGTGCTGATTGCCGAACGGGCGTATGCGCTCGGAGGGTCGGCGACACTTGCACAGGTGACGCCGCTGATGACGCTGCGCGTTGACGGCGTGCATAATTCCTCGGTCAGCCAACATTTGCAGGAGCGATTGGAGAAACAGGGCTTTACCTGTTCCGCTTGGCCGGGTCATATGAAGACGCTGTTTTCTCCGACCATGCTGCGGCTCTCGCTTGAGGAGCTTTGCCGTGAGGCCGGAGTGGAGCTGTTATACGGCGCGGCTTTTTGCGGTGCGCAGAAGGAACAGGCGCGTGTCAGCGCGGTGTTTTTGCAGACGCTGAATGGCCTTTTGCGGGTGGAAACGCCTTTTGTGATCGATGCGACGGGAGACGCACAGGTGGCGTTTATGACCGGCTGCCCCTATGAGACAGGCGACCCGAATAACGGCGGAAAAAATCAGGACATGTCGCTTCGTTTTGCCGTGGGAGGCATTGATATTCCGCGGCTGAAGGAGTCGCTGCAGGCGATCGGCGAATGGGTCGATGTGAATGCTTCGATTGTGGAAATTTCGACGGTTTGGAATTGTAACGAAACACCGCTTACGCAGCTTTTTTATAAAGGGGTTGCGGACGGCGAGCTGCTGTATGAGGACGGAACCTATTTTCAGGCGTTTACCGCGCCGGCGTTCGGCGACGGCGTGATGTATTTCAACTGTCCCGAAGCCGTTCGTCAGCATGACGCGACCGACGCGTGGACGGTGACGCAGGCGGTGATCGACTGCCGTGCGGCGGCACAGCGGATTCACTCCTTTTTCAAGAAGCATCTCGGCGGGTTTGAAAACAGCTATATTCTCTCTTTTGCGGAGCTTCCCGGCATTCGGGAAAGCCGCCGCATTCGCGGAGAATATTATATGACGGTGGACGATTACAACGCGCGCCGTAAATTTGAGGACGGGATCGCGCAGTCCGCCTATCCGATTGATGTGCATCAGGCAAACGGCCTTGTACATCCGCGGCCGCTGGAGGCGGGGGAATATTATGAGGTTCCTTACCGCTGTCTTGTGCCGCTGGGCATCGACAATATGCTGGTGGCGGGACGGTGCATCTCCGCGTCGTTTGAGGCGCAGTCGTCCATCCGTATCCAGCTTGTGTGCCGCGCTCTCGGCGAAGCGGCGGGAATTGCCGCCTCGATGATCCTGGATAAGGGCTGTGCAGCCCGAGAGCTGGACGGCTTTGCGGTGCGCGAGGAAATGATTGCGCGCGGCGGTCTGTTTATCGGGGATTGACAATCGGGCGACAGACGGGTATTATTTTGGTATAGAGTGGCAAAGAGCCATTCCTATAAACTGTATTTGCCGACGAGCTCGGCAAAAGGGCAATAGGGGATCGCGGTCGGCGTTTGTTTTCGCAGACAGTGTTTGCTGCGGCGGCGGGAAGCAAAAATCGCCGTATAGGCATTGTCCGGCGACGGGATCCCGAAATAAAAGGGAGGACTTACGATGAAAAAATCCATTTGGCGCCTGTTGGCTGTCTGCATGGCCGTCGTGATGTTGATGGGCTGTTTGTCTGCCTGCGGCGGCGACCAACCGACCGACGAGCCGACGAACAACGGCCCGACAGAGGTCGGCACCGAGGAAGAGCTGACGGCTGTGCGTGAGAACCTGATCAAGGCGACCGAGATCAAGGGCCTCGGCGAGATCACCAAGATGGAGTTCTATGAGAACGGTGTGCGCACGACCAGCGACAAGTATGTACAGGTCAAGGATAATAAGAAAATTTATTATTCCGGCGACATCAAGCGGGTGGTCAACTATCCCGACGGGTATATTCTCGACATCCCGCAGGATTGGAAGCCGGACTATTCCATGAGCACGGTGCGCGTACGGTATGATTCCGACGAGGCGAGTCTGATCGCCACCAACGAGACCGACGCCGCCAAGAGATATGAGAGTATGGAAACCTACCTGACCACCATTTACAATGTGGTGATCAATGAGGACTTCCAGAAAAACAACAATGTATCCGTTGTGGAAGCCATGAAGACGGTGGATATCGACGAGGATTGGAAGGCGCAGGTCTACCGCGTCAAGCTGGAGGGCTGCCCGGAGGGCACCAAGTGCTATTACACCTATGTCGATTATTATAATGAGCTGAACGCCTCGTATCACCTGATGTTTAAGGCGGTCGACGACCGTGATTTCTCGAAGGTGTATATGAGCTTCCAGGGCATTTACGACAAGGGTGCGGCGCTGGATACCATCACCTATCCCTGCGAGAACAATCCGAACTGGAACGAAGAGACGACCGCGTATTATGAAGCGCTCAAGACACAGGACTATGTGCAGTGGGGTCTGTTTGTCCCGCGCATTGAGTCGAACGGCTGGGATATCACCATTCCGATGATCGAGAAGAAGCTCGACTATGAATTCCCGGTCATCTCGCAGTACGTCCACTTCGGGACCGACTTCCCGACCGAGTTCTGCAATAAGGTTGCAGACAGCGGCCGCATGATGCAGATTTCGTATCAGTATACCACCAACAACAACGGCGATCAGACGCAGTACAGCCCGATGCTGGACATCTATCGCGGCAAGCAGGACGATGTGCTCAAGAAATTTGCGCAGCAGGTTGCCGACTACGGTCATCCGCTGTTCTTCCGTCTG
>JBJEIR010000203.1:0-6775 GCA_051877215.1 Acutalibacteraceae bacterium
CCAAGCCTGTCGGCTTGAATAAAAAAATCTCGTTCCGAAGAACGAGATTTTTTGGTGCGGATAAGAGGACTTGAACCTCCACGACCTTGCGATCATTAGAACCTGAATCTAACGCGTCTGCCAATTCCGCCATATCCGCATAAGAAGCTGCCCGAAGATTTTTACACGGCCGGGCGATCCGAGACGGAGCTTTTTACAGCTTAATCCGTAACTAGGCCATAAAGCCTGCCGCCGCATTTCGGCGACAGGCTTTATTATAGCCGTTCCGTCCTGACTTGTCAAGAGGTTTTCAAAGAAAATTTCAAGAGGCCTCTCGACAAAAAAGCCTCTGCGCGCCGTTTGTCTTATAAGAGCCGCTCATAAAAGCGTATAGGAGCCATATTCATACCGCAGGCGGCTGCCTTCGTCTGTCTCAAACGGAAGCAGCGCCCGCGCAACCAACAGTGCCTCTCCTTCGGGGGCATCTATGCGCCGCAAATGCGCATAATCCCCGTCGATTTGTGCGACGACATATTCAAACGGTCCCATCAAGCGCTCTCTCCTTTATACGGTATCCAATCGGTCTGCATTTTTAATCACCGATATGAAGCAGTATACCAAAGCAAGCGGCATTTGGCAACCTTCGGCGCCTCTTATATATTCTCTTAATATATATTGATATATTGAAAAATAAAATAGCTTTCCGGCTTGCGCCCACGCGTCCCATGTGCTATACTGACAGCGAAAAAATATGTTTTTTAGGGATTTTAGACGGGCAAAGGGAGTTTTTATGGAACAAAGCATCTCGCGTCTGCCGACGGAGCAGAACAACCCGCGCACTCATCACATCGACCGTGTCGACACGCTGACGGCCATGCGCCTGATTCACGAGGAGGACAGGCGCGCGGTCGAAGCGATGGACGAGGCGCTGCCGGCACTTGCCGAAGCGGCGGATTGCATCGCCGAAAGACTGCAAAACGGCGGACGGCTTTTTTATGTGGGCGCCGGAACCAGCGGGCGCATTGCCGTGCTGGATGCCTCCGAGCTGCCCGCAACCTACGGTGTGGAGCCGACCCTTGTACAGGCGATCGTGCCGGGCGGGTATGCGACGCTGCCGGACGCGCGCCTCGGAGATGAGGATGACCGCGACGGCGCGCGCCGCGATATCGAACTGCACGCCATCGGTTCGGGCGACGCCGTGGTGGGCGTTGCCGCCTCGGGGCGTACTCCCTATACCGTCGAAGCGGTTAGAGAAGCCCGTAAGCGGCAGGCGTTTACGGCGGCTGTTGTCAACGCTCCCCGCTCATTGCTCGGCACAGCCGCAGAGCGGGAAATTTTTATTGATACGGGTGCCGAAGCCATCGAGGGCTCCACACGCATGAAGGCAGGTACGGTGCAAAAACTGGCGCTGAATATGCTTTCGACCGCTGTTATGCTGCGGCTCGGAAAGGTATACGGCAACCGCATGGTGGAAATCACGGCCATCAACGACAAAATGATGGCGCGCAGTATCCGCATGATTACCGAGCTGACGGGAGCCGATGACGATACCGCCCGACAGGCGATGGCTGCCTGCAAAAACCATGTGAAAACAGCGCTTGCCATGATATGCTTAACATGCAGTGCCGATGAAGCTGCGGCGCGGCTCTCGGCATGCGGCGGCAGCCTATCGGCTCTTTTGAGGAGGAATGGGTAATGGACTGTTATATCGGCATCGACGGCGGCGGAAGCAAAACACTGCTGCAAGCGGCAACCGCTGACGGCGGGGTTCTTTTTGAAGGTCTCGCGGGCGGCTCCAATCCGTATACAGCCACCCCCGCTGCGGCGGAGCAGGTGGTGCGCGGACTGATTGAAAAGGCCAAAAACGCACTGCCGTCAGACGCCGTTCTCAAAGGCGTCTGCATGGGTGCGGCAGGACCGGACAAGGAAGAGGATTTTCTCTTTTTTGAGCAAATTCTGCGCGATGCGTCCGGCTGTGACAATGTAAAGGTGGTCAACGACGGCTATGCCTCCCTCTATGCCGTTCTCGGGGAACGCCCGGGCGTGGTCATTGCGTCGGGGACCGGCTCAATCTGTTGGGCTAAAAACGCCGATGGAACGGTTTGCCGCGTCGGCGGATGGGGACATCTTTTTTCGGACGAGGGCAGCGGCTACGCCATGGTCAGCGACGCGATGCGCGCCGTTTGCCGCACCATTGACGGGCGCGCAAGCCAAGGAACGCTGCTGCTCCAACGCCTGATGGACGCCTTCGGCGTGCAAACGCCGCTCGAGCTGATCAGCGAGATTTATCTTTGCCCCAATCAGCAAGCCATCGCCGCCTATTTCCCGCTTGTATCCAAAGCGGCAGAGGAGCGGGATCCGCTTGCGCTCAAGGTGGTGGACGACGGCATGGACGCGCTTGTGGAGCTGGTCGCATCCGCCGCCAGGCAGGTGATGCTGTACCATACCTTTTCCGTCGGCATGACGGGCGCGGTGCTGACCAAGGTCGAGCTGACGCGCCATCTGTTTATTCATAAGCTCTTAGAGCGGTTCCCGCGCTGTGAGATCATCCATGAAAAGACCGAATCGGTGAGCGGGGCGCTCTATTTGGCACAGCATATTTAAAGTAAACCGCCTTTATCGCCGTCATCTTCCCGCACGGGCGCCGTAAAATCGAAAAAAAACCTGCCGCAAACCGTTTTGCGGCAGGTTTTTTTGACGGGTTTATCATCCGCACAGCGCCGAAAGCGACTGCATCAGGTCTTCATTTCGCGTGGCGGAGGTGTTGTTGAGAAAGATCACATCCTGCGCGCCCTTTTCGCGCACAAAATCGGCAAGGCTGCCGCTGTACACATTGGCAAAATAGCGGTAATCAACGACATACACCGTCTGATAATGCGCGACCAAAAACGGCGCAAACGCATTGCCGAACGATTCTTTCACAAGCACGCACGCCGAGCCGTCCGAGCGCTCGGGATTGTGAATCACGCCGAGCGCCGTATCGCCGCCGATAAAGGTGAGGTATTTCGTGTCATAATCCGAATCGCTTTTATCCACGATGATGTCGGTGTCATAGGTGGCACCGTTCATATCCGTCACGGTGATGGTATTGGTCTGCTTCGGCTCATACGCAATGACCACATCCGGATTGTCGCTCAGCGCGGAAAGATAATCCGTGCAGTAGTAAAAATATCCCAGATATCCCGGAAAGCGGTGCTCGACAAACGAGGACAGCGGCGTTGCCGTGATCCCTTTCGCCAGGGCAAACTGCTCATACGCGCGATAAGCGCCGAGCGCCGTCCAGTGATGGTCGGTGCGGAAATAGCAGTAATCGTTCTGCGCGTTGCTTTGATACAGCGCATCAAACACGCCGACCGCTTTCACACCGGAAGAAAGCTGTGCATACATCGTATCGATCGCTTCGCGCTGATCGGAAACCCCAATCCCCTCTCTGACGGAAGCATCCAAGCAGATGTCCATGCTGGTCGGTATGATCATATCATAGACCGTCGCGGTACCGCCGAGCTTTGCGGCGGTGCTGTTGACAGCGGCGGTATAGGTCGAGGCAAGACTGTCCACATAGTTGTAATATTCAAACGCGCTGTCCCCCACAACCAGCACATATCCTATCTCCTGCGGCTGCGCCGTTTTGTTATAGCCGGGCGGCTGCACGGAAGGATCCTCCGGCAGCTTTACGGTCGTGGTCGTCGGGGGGGCGGTCGTCGTGGCGGTCGCGGCCGTGGTTTCGAGAGGCGTTGTGGTCACAAAGGTATTTCCGTTTCCACCCTGCGACGGCGTGCGAAACGCCGCCCATATCAGCAGGGCGACAACCACCACCGCCAGCACCACACCGACGGCAACAAACGGAAATGTCTTTTTCTGTTTTCTCCTTTTTCTCGATGCGGCGGTCCTTGTTTTGTCTGCCACGGCTTGGGACGGACGCCGATTTTCCTTTTCAAGCATACACCCGCAGTAGGAACAGATAGACGCCGTGTCCCTCAGCTGCCGTCCGCATTTCGGACAAATCATGGTCATTCCTCCTTTTTATAAGATAAGTATCCCCTATTTTTTCAAATCAAACGCGGCGGCGAAGCGCGGCAGGAGCGGGCGAACCGTCACAAACCGATCAAGCAGTTTTCCGCACAGACCGATCAGCAGGCCGTTCAAACAGGTCATCACGACCGTTCCCACACCGATGCCGCGAAATGTGCCGAAAAACAAGAGGGTCATCAGGCAGGAAACCGCCAGGCAGGACGCGTCAAAGCTGATTTTGACGACCGTCCGATTGAACGAAAAGCGCTCGCTGACACCTTTGACAAAGAAATCATACACCTGCGGGTAAAGGTAGGTCCTGAAAAGCAGTGCGATTGAAAGCGCCGTGAGCAGCATACCGAGCACAAAATATACCACGCGCAGTGCAAGCGGCAAACAGCCGGGCGGCGTGACCGACGGGTTGAAGTGCGGCACCGCCCATCGCCAAAAATCCAGCATGGCGCCGTAAATCAGGCAGGTCAGAAACGAGCTGAAATACACCGCCTTCACCTGTCTCATAAGCAGACAGAACACCGCAAACAGCAGCGCCTGAATCATATATTCGCACTGCCCGAAGGTGAATATCTCCGTTTTTAAATGGAGAATGTACGCGGGCGCCACCACCATGGATACGCCGAAGTCGGTGGCGGAAATCATCGCCACTGCCAGCGAAAGCAATAAATTGGCCGCCACATACACCGCTTCGGCGGGCAGGCATAGCGTTGTTCGTTTCAACCGGGGTCATCTCCGTTATGTCGGTTTTTTCCGCGCCGCAGCGTTCTCAGATACGCTTTTTGCGATGCACAAATGCGGTTGCTTTCCAGCGCCTTTTGAACGGCTTTGTTATGCGTCCAAAAAGGGAGCCGGGCCCGCTCGAGAAACGGCAGCGCCGCATCGTATTGCTTGGCAAGCGCGGTCGCAAAATACCACGCGACCATCATGTTGACATAATAGGCCGACGAACGCACCGCCGCCGTTTTTTCCAAAAAGCGCGGTTCAAATACGCCGTCGTCGAGATACCATTTCATCAGCATGCCGATTCCAAAGCGCACCGCAAAGGGATGCTCGCTTGCCATCCATCGGTCGATGTCATCAAGCAGGCAGTCAGGGCGCCGGCGAAACAGCACGGGAGACAGGCTGTCGCAGGTCGCCCAATTGTCCACATACGGCAAAAATGTGTCAAGCGCTTGTATGAGGGCATCATAGTCGCGTATCGGCTCAATCAAAAAGGCGTGCAGCGTATTCTCCTCATAATAGCGGTGCGGCAGACAGGCGCAAAAGGCCTCTGCGTCGCTTTCGCCTGCCAGCTCTTTGGCAAAGCGGCGCAGCGCAGGCGTGCGCACGCCGATGATATTGTCAAACGCCACCGTCGGGATCAGGCGGGATTGAAAATCGCGGTAGGCGGGATCCTGCATAGCAAACAGCCGCTCACGCAGCCGCTTTTCCACATCCTTCATCGCGCACGCGCCTCCTTTTGCAGCGCTTGGAGAATCTCTTCATCCGCGGGACAAAATGCAAAGCGCGGAATATCCTGAGGCAAAATCCAGCAGATGCCGCGATGCTCCCGCAGCTGCGGCACACCTTGTGCAATACGCGCTTCAAAAAGCGTGAGCTGCACCACGGCGTCCGGATATTCATGCACGACCTGCATATAGACATTTCCCACCGAGACCTCTATGCCCAGCTCCTCTCGGCATTCGCGCACAAGCGCCTGCTGTGCGCTCTCGCCGGTCTCCTGCTTGCCGCCGACAAATTCCCATAAAAGGCCCCGTGCTTTTGTCTCGGGGCGCTGACAAATCAAAAAGCGTCTGCCGTCCCGAATCAGCGCGGCGGATACCTTTAACCTGCGTTTTTCCTCCAACCGTGTCCATCCTCTTCTATTCAAATAATTGACAGCTCGGGTATATCGCGGTCGTCACCGCGGCCATAACGGCGTGTCGCGGACATTGAAAAGAGAGCGCCTCAATCGGCCTGTAACAGATTGGGGCGCTTGTGCGTATTGGCTTTCCGATTATTCATCATCGGCCGTGGATTCAACCAGCCCGGCCGATTGCTCCAGCTTTTTGAGCATATTTCCGATGAATATCGCCGCAAATATCTGTCCTACCGCGCTGACGATCAGCGCCGCCCCCGCCAGCATGAAAATAAAGCCCTGCTCACGCAGGCAAAGCACCACAATGCCAAAGGCCACATCCACCGCGCCCACGACTACGGCGATCCACCAATCCGCACAGTGCAGACGAATCAGATCGACCGCGCGCTGCCAGTTGATAATGCCGCGCACGATCACCGTGCCGCCGAGCAGCAACGCGAGAAATACCGCCAGCTCCTTGCGCCAGATGAGCACACAGATTCCCGCCGCCAGCAGACATATGCCGAGCGCAAAATCATATCCGGCCACAGCGGCGACGCTTGTGCGAAAATAGATAACCAGGCGCATCACGCCGAGCAGGATGACGGCAGCCCCGAGCAAACAACACACGATCTCCCGCATTTCCTGCGGAAAGATGATCAGCAGCAGACCGAACAGCAGCGACAGCAAGGCTTCGATCAGATTCCAGCGTTTGAATTCCTTTGCCATATTCGGTACCCCCTCTTTTTCAGGATGTGCGGCAAACAGCCGCTTAAAGAACCTTTTAAGGCTCTTGAGAGTGTCAAAAAACAATCTTTTCTCTCCCCATTACACAGGGGGGAAAGGAATTGATACGCTGCAAACCCCTTGGCTCCCTTTGACGAGGGAGCTGTCACCGAAGGTGACTGAGGGAGAGAATAGCAGTGGTTTGTC
>JBJEIR010000204.1:0-27670 GCA_051877215.1 Acutalibacteraceae bacterium
CAGCCCTTGCAGCACATAATCGACATCATCCAGATTATCAAACTGCCCGTAAAGCGTGGGCGCGGGCAGCGCGATCTTCCATTTGAAGCGATCCATCGCTTCCAGCTTGCTGTAATTCGCTTTTTTCGCCTGATGCGGGCAAACCCGTATACACTGGCCGCAGTCGATGCATCTGTCTGCATTGATGACCGCGTGCCGGTCCCGAATACGGATTGCCTCCGTCGGACAATGCTTTAAACAGGTGGTGCACCCGTTGCATTTGGATATATCCAAACAAACAGAATGTTCATAAGTACTCATATCCGTATTTCCTTACAGTCAAAAGCCGTATATGTCATCGTACACTGCGTAACAAGCCGTACGGCTTTGTCACAGCATATCCTGCGGGTCAAAATTGACACGCATCACAATGGTGGTTCCTTTTCCAAGCTCGGAGCGAATATCCATAGCGTCGGTATAGCGCTTCATATTCGGAAGCCCCATGCCCGCTCCGAAGCCGAGCGAGCGCACATTATCCGGCGCAGTGGAAAAGCCCTCCTGCATGGCAAGCTCGATGTTGGCGATGCCGGGGCCGGTGTCCGACAGGATGATTTCCACACCCTGCTCATCCACCACCACATCGGCACAGCCGCCGCCCGCGTGGATCACCATGTTGATTTCGCCCTCATACATGGCGATGGACACACGGCGGATGATTTCCGGCGAAACGCCAAGCTCCCGCAGGTTCTTCTTGACCTGTACCGAGGCCTGACCGGCTGATGTAAAATTGTCTCCATCCACATCAAAATGAAAACGCAATGTTTCACTCATACGCGTTCCCCGCCGTTTCCGAGCCCCGCCTGATAGAGCAGTCCGCAAGCCTCATACATCCGCTTGTCGGTCACCATCACCGCGATTCCCGCCTCTTTTGCAAGAGAGAGCATTTCGTCGGTGGGGCGCTTGGTGCGCACAAACACAATGCAGATCATATCCATCATCTGTGCCGTGCGGATGACCTGCGCATTGACAAGCCCCGTGAGCAAAACCGCCTGATCCTTCACATACGCGAGAACATCGCTCATCATATCGCTGCCGCACGCGGAATTGACCTCTTTGTCAAGGCTGTCCTCACAGCAAAGAAGCTCCGCTTCCAGCAGCTCCTGAATACGAGAAATTTTCATAGCCTTTGTTCCTCTTATCGGCGCGCGCTGACACGCGCAAAAGATGTATTCAACGATATTTGGCAAGGATTTGCGGCACATCGTCCACCGTCAGACGACCGTATACATCGTCATTGACGGTCAGAACAGGTGCCAGACCGCACGCGCCGATGCAGCGGCACGCCGTCAGCGAAAAACGCCCGTCCGCCGTGCATTCGTCCGCACCGATCCCCAACTGCTCGGAAAGCTTGTTGAAGATATCGCCCGAGCCCTTGACATAGCAAGCGGTACCAAGGCACACCGAAATGTTATACTCTCCCTTCGGAGACAGCGAGAACTGCGCATAGAAGGTCGCAACGCCGTACACCTTTTCCACCGGCACGCCCATTCCGTCGGCGATCTTTTCCTGCACCTCAAACGGCAGATAGCCATAAATCTCCTGTGCCTCCTGCATGACACGCATCAGGCAGCTCGGATCGTCCTTGTTTGCGGCGATAACGGCCATCAGCTTCTCTTCCTGCTCAGGAGTGCCCTTGAACGGAAGCGTACTCCTCTTTTTCTGCATAGTAACGGTTCCTCCCTCGATCAAAATTCAAACCTCAAAATCCGGACGGCAGGGACTTGTCATCGGACAGACCCCTTTCCATCACAGATATATGATTTATTATATAACAGTCATTACTTTTTTTCAATTAAAATTCCGCAGGTTTTGATGTTTTTCGGCGATTTTTTATAAAAAAAAGATATTTTATACCTTTTTTTGCAAGCAAAGGCCCTCGTTTTGGAGAGGATTTTCAAAAAACAAAAAACGGACCCGCCCCAAAAGGGTGAGTCCGATGAGACGCCGTCTGGCCGGGCGGCGCGTTACATGTGTGTGTCGCGGCGCATACGGATATATTGCTCGAGAAAATCCGCCGTGCGCCCGATGCCGAGGCGCGAGCTGTTGACGGAAATATCATAGGCGCGCGAGTCGCCCCATTTTTGCAGACAATAGTAGTTATGATACGACTTGCGCAGCTTGTTCTGCCGATGAATCAGCTGCGCCGCTTCTTCGCTTGACAGCGAATTGAACTGTGCAATGCGCTCGACCTTCGCTTCCTTATCCGCCAGCACAAAAATCGAGACCAGCGCGGGATGATCCTTCAGAACCGTTTCGGCGCAGCGGCCGACAATCACAAACGATTCCCCCTGATCCGCCTTTTGCTTCAAATACTGAAACTGAAGGTTGGCGATGTTTTCCTCGGGAGAATTGCTGTAGCCGCGCACATTGCGCGAAAACAGGCGGTTTTTCGGCACTTCGTCGTATTTTGTAAGCTCCGCAACATCGAGATTCCGCTCATTGGCAAGCTCCCAAAGCAGGTTGCGGTCGTACAGCGGCAGCCCGAACCGTTTGGCAAGCGTTTCTGCGATGACATGCCCGCCGCTTCCGAATTCACGGCTGATGGCAATAATCAGTTGTTCCGACATATAACACAGTCTCCTTTACTCAAAGTGTCCCGTCACATGCGGCACCGGCGAGGTGCCCTGCGCACATCACAGCGGATATCTGACAAAGATAAACACGGTGCAGATGACGAGCACGATCACCGTCGCGGGAGCGACCTTGGCGCAGTATTTTCCCCAGCCGATCGGATGCCCTTCTTTTGCGGCGAGCGAAATGCCGACCACATTGGCGGACGCGCCGATCGGGGTTGCGCTGCCGCCGATGTCGGTGCCCATCGAAAGTGCCCATGCAAGCACCGACAAATCCGGTCCGCCCGAAGCGGAGAGTGTGCGGATAATCGGGATCATCGTCGCGGAGAACGGGATATTATCGACAAAGGCGCTTGCAATCGCCGACACCCAAATGATAATGGCAATCATCAGCATCCCGTTGCCGCCGCTGACAGCGCCGATAAAGGACGCGACGATCTCCAGAATGCCCGTTTCCTCCAAACCGCCGACCACAACGAACAAACCGACGAAAAACAGCAGGGTTTTATAGTCGACCTTTTTGAGCAGCTCGAGGCAATGCTTTCCCGATGCGATCAGTGTGACAAGCGCGATGACGACGCCGATAAACGCCACGGTCAAGCCCGTTTGCGCATGCGTCACCAGCAGCACGACCGCGCACAGAAAAATCAGCGTGCTGACGGCAAAACCGACCTTGTCGGTGATCGCCTCCGACGGCTTCGGGCAGTCGGCGGGCGAAACGGGCGTGCCGGTTTGCTGACGAAGCTCTTTTCGGAATGCAAAATAAAAGAAGAAGATAACCGCCACCAGCGAAATGCCCGCCATCACGCCGGTATTGGTGATAAAATCGGTGAACGAATAGCCGAGCGCCGTGCCGATGATGATGTTGGGCGGATCGCCGCACATCGTGGCGGAGCCGCCGAGGTTGGCACAGAAAATCTCCGAGAGAATCATCGGGACGGGGTTGAATTTGAGCAAATGCGCCAGCTCCACCGTGACCGCCGCCAAAAACAAAATGACGGTAATGCTGTCAATAAACATGGCGAGTACCGCCGACATGATCATAAAGGTGATAAAAATCGGAATGGTTTTATAGTGAACCAGCTTGGCAATGCACATACAAAGCCAACGGAAAAACCCGACGCGCGCCATGCCCTCCACCATCACCATCATACCGGCGATGAAAAGGATTGTCTCCCAGTTGATGCCGCCTGACGAGGCGGCTTCCGAGCCCTTATGATACCAAAATTCGGGTGTGATGATCGAGTTGACATTGAGTGTGCTCAGGATCGCATCGCCGCTTTGCATACACATCCCGAATACGATGAGCAGCGTCGCCAGCGCGCTGATCAGCGTAATCACATGCCGCTCGATCTTTTCGGTGATGATCAATAAGAACATCGCCACAAAGATGACGACGGCAACTATCTGAGCAATGGTCATGGTTTTTCGCCTCCGGTCCTACGCAAAAAATATCACCCGACCGTCTGTGATAACAGCCAAGTGACATCTGTTGTCGTGCCCTATCATAGCACACCGCTTCTTAAATTGCAAGGAAAAATCCCGTGTACCTGTTCCAAAATCCGACCGTATCAAAACGCATTTTTTGGTGGTTTTTTCGGCATATGACAAAACAAGACAAAGTGCCCGCATAAACGACACGGGGCGTCTCCCGTGCCGCATCGGGCACTCCTGTTTTATTCGATATTACCCCGCATTTCGCTCTTTCATGGCGCGCTCCGCCTCGCGCTTCATATCGCGGCGGGCGGCGTCCTCGCGCTTGTCATAGAGCTTTTTGCCGCGGCACAGACCGACCTGCACCTTCACGCGCGAGCCTTTGAAATAAAGAGACAGCGGGATCAGCGAATAGCCCTGCTGCTTGACCACCCCGAACAAGCGGTTGATCTCCCGCTTATGCATCAGCAGCCGCCGCACCCGCATCGGGTCGCGGTTAAAAATATTGCCCTGCTCATACGGGCTGATGTGCATCCCGTTCACAAACAGCTCGCCGTCGACAATGCTGCACCAGGCGTCTTTCAAATTGACCGTCCCGCGGCGGAGGGCTTTGACCTCTGTTCCGCACAGCTCGATCCCCGCCTCCATCGACTCCTCGACAAAGTAATCGTGGTGCGCTTTTTTATTTTGGGCAATGGTTTTGGTGGTTTCCTTCGGCATCGGTCAATTCCTCCTTCCCGAAAAAGGGCTTTCGCGGTCAAAGGGCATTTCGCCCTTCCAGTGAATGACGCAGGGTGATCTCGTCCGCATATTCCAAATCGCCGCCGACCGGAATGCCGTAGGCAAGGCGGGTGACGCGGATGGAAAAGGGCGCGAGCAGCTTGCCGATATACATCGCCGTCGCTTCGCCCTCCACGGTCGGGTTGGTCGCCATAATGACCTCGGTGATATCCTCGTTTGCCACGCGCATCAGCAATTGCCGAATCCGCAGCTGATCGGGGCCGATGCCGTCCATCGGCGAAATCGTCCCGTGCAGCACATGATACAGCCCGTGATATTCGCGGGTGCGCTCAAAAGCGGCGACATCCTGCGGCTGCTCCACCACACAAATGGTGTGGCGGTCGCGGTTGTCAGCCGCGCAAACGGGGCAAAGCGCCCCCTCAGCCAAATTGCAGCAGACGCTGCACTCCCGAATCTTTTCGCGTGCCTCGGTGATGGCGTCCACAAGGGCATTTGCCTGTGCGGCGGGCGCCCGCAGCAAATGAAACGCCAACCGCTGAGCGGACTTATGCCCGATAGACGGCAGGCGTTCCAGCTGTTCGATGAGATTTTCCAGCAGGGCAATCTGATATGCCATGGCGGTCTCTCCTTTTATCTATAGAACACGAAATCAGAACAACCCGGGCATATTCATGCTGCCGGTGATGGCGCCAAGCTCTTCCTCGGCGGTGCTGGCCGCGGTGCGGATCGCCTCGTTGACGGCGGCGGTCACCAAATCGGCGAGCATTTCCACATCCTCGGGATCGACCGCTTCCGGCGAAATCTCAAGCTGCTTTATCAAATGCTTGCCGTCGACAACGGCCTTGACCATTCCGCCGCCCGCCGTGGCGGTATATTCGCGCGCCTCCAGCTCCTCCTGCTTTGCGGCGACATCCTCCTGCATCTTTTGCGCCTGACGGAGCATGCTCTGCATATTTCCCGGTCCGCCTCCAACGCCCTTTGGCAACCGTGCTTTCATCGTACCACTCCATTCTTTTTTTGGGCGCAGCCTCTGCGGCGCGCCTGTTTTATGTTCCTGTTTCACTTTTGTGTACGGACGCCTTTTTATGTGCGCCTTGTAATGGGTATGCCGCCCTCTTCGCCCTGCCGCAGCAGGGCTGCCAGCGGATCATCCGTCTTGCATTGGGCGTCGGGCCGCCTCACCCTTGCGCCGATGCGGTAGCGGCGGCCGGTGACCTGTGCGACGGTCCCGAGCAGCGCCGTTTTGTTGGCACCGCTTTTAATCAGCTCCCGAAAGAGCGGATTATCCGTGTAAATAATGATGTGGGTTTCACTGACCGATGCGTCAGAGCCCTCCAGCACGCCGTAAAGCGGCGCGCACGACTCCTTCAGGCAGGCCAGCACATCCTTCCACGCCTCAAACGGTTTTTCTCCCTTGTCCCCGGCAATACCTTCGCTGTTGGCAGTGCCTTCGCCGTTGACAGTGCCTTCGCCATTGACAGCGTTTTCGCCGTTTTCGGCGGGCGGCTCATTTGCGGGAAATGCGGTTGGCTCCTCTTCTTTGGAAGACGCTGCATAGGCCGCTGTATCCGGCGAACCGCCGACAAAATGCGGCGCACCGGGATGCGCGGGCTCAGCGCTTGTCTGTTTCATAGCGGGTGTCGGCTTTTCCGTCGGCTCAGACGCGGCGGGAAGCCCCGCAGACAAGCGGCGCAGCGCGTTTTCCAGCGCATCCATGCGGCGCAGCAGCGCATCGGTCGAGGTATCCAGCGACGGCATACACAGTTTCAGCGCCGCCATTTCCGTTTCCAGGCGGCGGTCGCCGCCGCTCGACAGCCGCACACAGGCGCTTTGCAAGACCTCCATTGCGTGAATCACGGCCGGCAGCTCATAAAGCGCCGCCTCCGCTTTGAGGCGAGTCATTTCCTCATTGGTTGCCACGATCATATTTTCCGGCTTTGCCACGCTTTTGCACAGCATCAGCTCGCGGTAAAATTCCAGCCATTCGGCGCACAGCCGCGCCATGTCCTGCGACGCGTTATACAAGCGGTCGATTTCACAAAGCAGCGCGCTGCTGTCATGCTCCCGCACCGCCTTTGAAAGCGCATACAGATGCTCCCGTCCCGCAAGGCCGGTGGCTTCGGCCACGGTTTGCTCGGTGATGTCTCTTGAGCGCGACAGGCACTGATCGGTCAGCGACAGCGCGTCGCGCATCGCGCCGTCGGAAAGGCGCGCAAGCAGCATCGCCGCGCCGTCGGTCAGCGAAAAGCCCTCGCCGTTCGCCACCGTTTGCAGGCGTGCCGCGATGTCCTCGGGGGCAATGCGGGCAAAATCAAAGCGCTGGCAGCGCGACAGAATGGTGGCGGGCAGCTTGTGCGCTTCTGTTGTCGCCAAAATAAAAATCACATGGGCCGGCGGCTCCTCCAGCGTTTTCAGCAGGGCGTTGAACGCACCGTCCGAAAGCATATGCACCTCGTCGATAATATATACCCGATATTTGGCGACGGCAGGCGTAAAATTGACCGCCTCACGCAGATCGCGGATGCTGTCCACGCCGTTGTTGGAGGCGGCGTCGATCTCCATCACATCGAGAACGGAGCCGTCGTCGATGCCGCGGCAGTTATCGCACGCATTACAGGGATCGCCGTCCTTCGGATGAAGGCAGTTGACCGCTTTCGCCAAAATTTTGGCGCAGGAGGTCTTGCCCGTTCCGCGCGAGCCGACAAACAGATAGGCATGCGCGGGGCGGTTTTGGCGAATTTCATTTTGCAGCGCCTTCGTAATATGCGGCTGCCCGCACACCTCCGAAAAGGTTTTCGGACGCCATTTGCGGTAAAGCACCTGATACATTTTTCGCCGACACCTCCTTTTTTTCGGCGGGCTTCGATACGACCCCGCCGACACCTGACAAACTGCGGCTGTCCGCGTATCGGACAGCCTTCAAAAAACAACGCGCGCTCTCGGGTATACGGACGGACAGGTTCCCTGCGGCGCACGGGAGCGACCGCTTAATGCTGCTCGGTTCCCCGCCTGACATGGTTCACGGCGTCCCGTCGCACAGGACCAATCCGCCCGTATGCCCCAAAGCACGCGTCGGTTTAACGGACAATTCACGGCTTTTTCTATTGTCCCGAAAGAAAGTATACAATATTTTCGGGCGTTTGGCAAGAGTCAAAGCATTTTTTCTGCCCTGCGCTCAAAAAACAGCCTATGCCGAAAAAATCGGACACACATTGCCGAAGACAACCCGGATTTTATGCCGACTTGTGAATTATATTCACAACTGCGTCATCAATCGACACAATGTGTGGAAATGCCCGTTTTCAATTGTTATACTGACTATATTGGGTATATCGGTCGATAAAAGCCGCACACTAATGACGCTTTACACGACCCGCACCGTCGGCGCGAAGCGGCGCGTCAAAGCAGGTGATTTCGTTTCGCCTTTCTCTGTTTTCCGTCGTACCGCTTCACAGGGAGCAAACAGACAGATCGGTCTGACGGCGGTCTGCCGAAACGGGCAAGGCGATCCCATTCCTGTCATATAAAAGGAGTGCTTATGAATAATCCGAACCGTTCTTTATTCAGCCTTCGGCTGATCGCCCTGCGAAAGAAGCAGCGCCTGACACAGGCGGACATGGCGGAAAAGCTGCATGTTTCCCGCTCCACCTATACCTGCTACGAAACAGGCACCTCCACGCCCGGACTGACCACCTTAAGCGAGCTTGCCGCTATTTTCCATGTCAGCACCGACTATTTGCTCGGAGGCGAGGACGATCCCACCCCGTTCGCCGCCTTGCGCGACTCCGGCCTGACCCGGGAGGAAGGCCGCCTCATCGAGTGTTACCGACAGCTGACTCCGGAAAAGCAGCATGCGCTGCTGGAGCTGGTCACGGCCATGATCGAATGATCCCTTTTCACCGCTTTTTTCAAATGTATTTTTTGACATATACGCAAACACACAAACGGCAGGAACGCACCGCGTTTCTGCCGTTTCAGCTTATCAAAAAACGCGCTGTAAAAGGATTTTGTGGCATACCACCGCCTCCCCTGTGTAAGGGGAGGTGGCACGGCGTCAAGCCGTGACGGTGGGGTTGACGCCTGCCTCCCTCTGATGAGGGAGTAGGAGGGAGAGAAAATATACCTGATTATTACTTATTTCCGATGAATACAGAATGTTATTATTCTCTCCCTCAGTCACCTGCGGTGACAGCTCCCTCGTCAGAGGGAGCCAAGGGGTTTGCAGCGTATCAATGCCTTTCCCCTGTATAATAGGGAGAGAAAAGATTGTTTTTTGACACTCTCAAACGGCAGGAACGCACCGCGTTTCTGCCGTTTTTTCATTGCATACGGTTGCGGTACGCCGCCGGTTTTAGTCTTTGTCGGCCTGCTCCTGCGTCTTTGCCTCTTCCTGCGGCTGCTCCGCGGCGCGCACCGCGTATTCCTCCACCATGGTGCGCAGCTTTGTTTTGAGCTGCGACACCTGCGCTGACAGCGAAAACAGCTTGACCAGCAAAATGAAAATCATGACCAAAAAGACAAAATTGGAGGGCGACTCCACGCCGATCCACACAGACACCATTCCCGCGATACCGGGGAAGATGCTGATCACGACAAGCAGCAGAGACATAATAATCCAAAAGATGCTGTCTGCCATCAGCATCTGTGAGCGGCGCATCTTGCGCAGTACAAACACACAGGTGACGACCGCTCCGACAATCAACAATATTCTCAGTGCCGGCGACATATTTTCTACACCCTTTCTAAAGCGGCGCCAAAGCGCCTTCGCTGTCTTTTATGCGTCTGAGGCGGTTTTGTCGGCAGGTTTCTTTTCCAGCCGGATCTTTCGCCGAAACCACTGAAAAAACAAAATCGACATGGTCATACGCATCATATACGAAATGGCGTGAGACCAGTTGAGATAGCTCTCTCCCGCAATGCGCTCGCGCATTGCGACCTGTATTTCCTCCACCCGTGCGCCGCAGCGAATGAGGAATGCCACCGCGTCCGGCTCCGGTCCGTAATCCGTCTGGGAAGAGAAACAGCGGATCATGCGGCGGCTGAACAGGCGCATACCCGAGGTGGGGTCGGTCAGGCGATGGCGGGTCGTAAGCGTCACCGCCAGCTCGATAATATCATTGCCGAGCATCCGCATACTGCGGGGCTTTTTTTTCGTCTTAAAGCGCGAGCCGATGACGATATCCGCCTGCGTTTCCTGCGCTTTTGTCAGCATATCCGAAATATAGGCGGGATCGTGCTGCCCGTCCCCGTCAAATTGGATGGCGTAATCATAGTCCATGGCGCGCGCATAGCGCATGCCGGCCTGAAACGCCCCCTCCAGTCCGAGGTTGACAGGCAGATCCAGCAGACGGTAGCCGTGCTTGCGGCAAAGCTCCGCCGTTTCGTCCCTTGAGCCGTCGTTGACAACGATATAATCAAACTGCGGATAATGCTCAATCAGGTCATCCACCACACGGCAGATATTGTCCGCCTCGTTATATGCGGGAATAATGATCAGCAGACGCGGCTGCGGATTGATACTTTGTTCGCCGAGCATTCCTTTTCTCGCCCCTTATCAAAATGTGATGATTGCCATAAAGCAGTTGCAAAGCAGCATCATTACCGTGAGATGCTGCGCCGTCATGAGTGAGCGCTCAAAGCCGGCCTGTACGCGGATACGAGGCGTTCGCAGCACCAGCATCAGCAGCGGCAAAAGCGGCAGGAAATAGCGCCCCTGAATTCCTTGTATCGTGCTGCTTCCGATCGGCGTCCATGTCAGAGACGCGAGGAACAGCGCCAATGTCGACGCCATAACGATCGCCAGCAGCATCCCTTTATCCGTACGCCGCAGCACCGGCTTTTCTCCCGTCTGCATCATGGAGCTGAGTACCAGCAGAATCGCCGTCACGGTCAAATAGAACGATTCCGTTCCCATATTGAGCCAGCAAAGAGAGGAGCCGAGCATGGTATTCATATACCATGACTTCAGCGAAATAAACGAGTTGATCAGCATTTGCACAAAGGTTTTAGGATGCTCAAACACAAACGAAAGAGAGATGGTTTGATCGACGCTTTCGGTCTGACCTGCCACTGCCAGCACCTTCGTAAGGTTGAAAATAATCAGCGCCAGCAGCATGGAACCGATGACCGCTCCCGCTGCCAGCCACCGCTTTTTCAGCGGCATGGATTTTCTCCTGAGGACCGGCAGCAGCAGTCCCACAAGGAAGATATACACCCCCGCTTTGGCGCCGGCAAGCAGTGCCGCCGTCACGCAAAGCCCAATCACCGCGCCCGCAAAATGGGGCTTCTTTTCATATGCCAGATAGAGGCACAGCGCCGTAAACAGAAAGGCAAGTCCGTTGATCAGCGCATCGTATGACAGGCTCATTCCCTGATGAACGGTCATGAGCAGTGTGCCGACCGAGAAAAACATCGGTTTGGCAAACGGCGCAAAGCGAACGGCCAATGTCCCCAGCAGGACAAACACAAGCAAATTCAACAAACGCCCGAGATACAGCACGCCGACCGCATTCAGATGCAGCAGACGCCCCAGAGAAATGCCGAGCGCCGCGGGAATATACTGACAAATATTGCCGGCGTTGGCACCTTTCACGGTGACCATCGTCTCATCCCCGCAAGGCGCAAACAGGCCGTTTGCGCAAGCGCCCCACGCGCTGACAGAGGCCTTGGGATATGCCGCATCGCCGGACGGACTGTAAACGAGCGGCGTGCGGGCCGTGTCGCACGCCCGCATCATCATGTCGCCCTCCCCGACTTCAAAGGGAGCCGCCCCGAGCATCACATTGGAATAGCGGTACGCCGTCTGAAAATGGGTTTCCTCATCGGCGACCTTATACGGCGAAATAATCGCCGACGCCGCCGCTCCGAGGATCAACGCCGATACGGCAAACAGCCGGTGCAGCTTGACCCGCCTGATCAGTGCCAGCCAATAAAGCAGCGCCGCGCCCGCCGTCATAAACACGGCAAACGCGAAAAACATCCATTTTACCATCGTCGCCATCGGCGAATAGACGGCAAATTTCAAATCCGTTCCCGTTTGCTCACCGCCGACGGTCAGCTCGCCCTGCCCGTAAACATTGTTCACGGAGGTGTACAGCGCAAGCTGTCCGCCCTGCGGAAAAAGCGGTGTAAGCTCCAGCGTAAAGGTCTTTCCCCGCGCGCCGAGAAGCGCCTGTGAAAACGGAAATATCAGCTTTTCCTCCGCGAGCGCCTCCCCTTCGAGCTTGCAGACCTGCAGCGCATTCCCGTCGCTGTCATACAGCCTTAAAGTCAGTGTGCCGACGGTCGGGCGGGTATCCGGCTGCCCGGCGGCATACAGCTCGACGGAGGTCATCGCATCGTTGGCGGCAAAGGTCTGACAAACCGTTTGCCCGTCTGCAAGCACAAGCGTTTGTTCCCCGTTTAAAGAGGCGGTGGAAGCATAAAAACGCCCGGCGGCATTGCCGGCAATATTGCACCGATAAATCACCGCAAATATCAGCAACAGGACCGCTGTCATCGCCGCCAGTCCGATGACAAGCCGATATTTTTTATACAGCTCCGACAACCGCGATGACATTTTGCGCTTTGTGTCCTGACAGCGGCTCATACTTCACGATCCTTTCTCTTATGCAAGTTCATACAAGGCAACACAGTTATACAGTATGCCCGAAAATACTACCATCCCGATCACGCCGAACAGCAGCCCGTTATACCATGAGCGGTTCATACGATTTTGGACTCGGCTCGAGCCGAGCAGCAGCAGTGCCGGGAACAAAATCGGCAGGATATAGCGCGGCTGCATACCGGCGACCGTGTTGCTCGCCACCGATGTAAAGCTGACATACAGCGATGTCGCCGCCAGCGCGATCGTCACAAACAAGGTGCCGTACACCGCCGCGCGCAGTCCCCATTTGTTTTGCAAGCAGCGGTCACACGCCGATTTGTCGGTAAACGCGGCAACGGCCAGCAGCGCAATATAGGCCGCGCCGTGCGGTGCCATCCCGTGATAGGCAAGGTTGACAAGATATTTGCTCGCATCCGCCGGATTCAAATACTGCATCAGGAATTTGAGCAGCAGCTTGATATAGGCGAAGGGATGTCCCAAAATAAAGGCGACCTGCTCGCCCGCATTGACATCGCTGCCCCCGCGCATATCGCTGCGGCTGCTCATGTCCGAGAAAAACGGCGCCGCAAACGACCATAGGAGCAGCAGCATCGCCAGCGCGATCACCGTATAATAGGCGTACCGCGCCCGTTTGTCGGAAAATTTGGATTTCGGCAGGAAAAACAAAACACAAAGCAGCGGAAAATAGATGGCCTTCGGCGGGCAGGCGATCGTCAGCGATGCGATCATCAGCGCCGCATTCTGCCAGCGCAGCGGCGCGTTCGGCTCCTGCCATTCGCGGAAGAAGCAGCTCAGTCCCAGCGCCGCCCACACCGTGACCCACGGGTCATAGCTGAACGCGCTCGCCATAAACAAATTGGTCGGAGCAAGCAGCACCGCCGCCAGTATCATTTTGCCCGATTTGAGCCGCCGCACCGCCAAAAAGCCGACCAGCGAATAGGCGATCAAATTGCCCCAGCGCCCGAAAATCAGCATCATATAATACGGCAGGCCCAGCGCCCGCGCCAAAAACAGGCCGAGTGCGCTCGGAATCGCCCATATATTCTGAATTTTAAAAGGGGCTTCGTTGACGGTCACCGCACCCTGCCGATACTCTTCGTCCTGCGCCTCATGCTGTGCCGCCAACGCGTCCATATCGTATTCGTACGGATCGCGGTGCTGCATTTGGTAATAATCGACCGCCGTATACCGCACCTCATCCACATAGGACACATTCAGCGCGTTTTTATAATGATACACTTCGTCCCAGCTGTTGGTCAGGGCGCTCGGCATAAACACCGCGAACAGCGACCCCGCCGCCAGCGACATAACGAGAAACAGCACTTCCGGCTTTCTTCCCATTGTGCGACGGCAGGCGACCATCAGTCCGAACACGGCCGCCGCCGTCACGGCCCATACCTTGACCGGCCAATCGAACATCACGCCGAGCTTGGGCAAAATCAGCCGCAAAAGCAAAAGAAGCGCCAGCGCACTGCCGACAAACAGCCCAACCTGTATCAGCGCCGACTTCGGGTCGGCGGCAATAGCCGTACACAGGTCGTGCAGCTTGCGCACCGCGCGCCGTCCGACGCGCGCCGCCGTCAGCAGGCCGAACAGCACCGCCAGCACCAGCGCGACCCATACCACCCTGCCGACATGAACCGACTCGACGATCGCCGTTTTCACAAACGGCTGTGCACTGCACGCCACCGCGCCGACAGCCGCCTCCACATTGATGTCCATGCGAAGCTGTGCATACGCCCCTGTCGGAACGGAAAAGCTGACCTTTGTCTGCCCGGGCGCGACCATAACGGTCTGCGAATCGGATTCGGAAAAAGCGCCCGGCTGCGCCGCATAAAACAGCTGTATATTGCCCGAAGCGTCCAGCGGCTCCGACAGCAACAGCTGCACAGAGGTCAGCTCGCCCGCCTGTGCCGTATCCATGATGCAATTCGGATCCTTGCTGTTCGGAATCAGCCGGCCGTTCTCGACAGAACAACCGAAAAACGCCATATCGGCTGTGGGAGAAAAGGAGACAATCTCCCCCTGCAAATCATACTCATATGCAATCGGCTGCGTGCGAAGCTGCACGATTTCCATGCAAAACGCCGATACCGTCGCGGCGATGACCACCGCCGCCGCGCGCAGTGCCGTTCGCAGCACCTGCTGTTTTTTCTCCATCCTCATGAATCCTTTCTCCGGGGGTGCAGGCGATTATCCGCCGATACGGCGAATAATCGCTTCCAGCTCGTCCGCCGTGCGGGCAAAGGTATACCTCTGTTTGCAATGGTCATATGCCCGCTCAGCGCATGCCGCGCGATCGGTGCGTGCAAGCGCCTCCTCAAGCGCCTTTTCAAGCGTTTGCTCAAGAGTGTCTTGTGTGTCCCGTATCAATATGCCGCAGCGATCGTCGGTGATGACCTCCGTCACCCCCGCAACCGGCATACACACCGCAAAGCAGCGGCAGGCGACCGCCTCCAAATAAGCGGTCGGGAAGCCCTCCGGATACCGCGAGGGAAGGCAGTATATGTCGCTTTCCCGAAGCAGTGTCACAATCTCTTCAAAAGGCAGCTTTCCAAGCAGTGTCACACAATCGCCGTCCATTGTGCGAAGGGGGTCTGAAAGCGGACCGTCCCCTGCAATCAGCAGATGCACCTTGTGTGTTTTTGAAAGCGTTTTCACCGCCCGGGCAAGCGGCAGTGCTCCTTTTTCCTCAATTAAGCGCCCCGTATAAACGATCACCGCCGTATCCTCGGAAATCCCGCAGTCTTTGCGGAAATGCGGTTTTGCTTCGTCGCAAAGGCGGCGGATATAGGCAAAATCGACCGCATTATACAGTGTGCCCTTTGCCGTAATGCCGAAATGAGAAAGCCAGTCGCAGCATGCGCGGGACACGCCGTAAAAATCGCGGCAGCGGCGCCTGAGCAAAGCGGTCACAACATGCTCATACCACTCACCGAGCTTGCCGACAACGCCGCCCCCGAGCGGCACATGCGACGAGCCGTGCTCGATCACGAGCGACGGACAGCCGATTTGCCGCGCAAATTTTGCGCCGTAAAGCGAAAGAGGATAAAAGCGGGTATTGATGACAACCAAATCAAACCGCTGCTTTTTCAGCTCGGCCGTCAAGCGGCGGCGCGCAGGCGTAGGCAAGGTCACGGGAAAGCGCCCGTTCATCAGGGAAAGAGACGGCAGCCGCCAAATCTCAATGCCCTCTTTTGAGGTTTCCCGCACCGCAAGAGACCCCGTTTGAGAGGTGACCACCGTCACACGGTTTCCGCGCGCAATCAGTTGCTTTGCGAGCTCATAGGTATAGCGTTCCACGCCGCCCATTGTCGGCAGATACTGCGCGGAAAAAAAGCAATAAGAGCGACTCATGTGTGTACTCCCTTTGTTGTTTTTTTCATACAGATAACAATCAAAACGGCAAATGTCGCGGTCACAAGCAGCATGGACACCGTATAGAGAATCGCGGCGCCCGTCATCTCAAAATTTTTCACCAGCACAGAGGCAATCACGGCGGATACCGCCGCGGATATCACATACCCCACCAGCGCCAGCCGCTGGCGGCGCATAACGGTCAGAATGTTGACGGCAAGCACGGCTCCCGCCGAGAAACCGCCGCCCACCATGATGATGCAAAGCGCCGACACATACGGCGACAGATCGACATTATAAAGCCATGAAAGAACCGGAATTCCCAGCAGCCACGCGGCAACCACGGCCGCCGCGGTCAACCCCAGCACCGCAAGGAACAGACGAACGATCAATTTTCGAAAATTCGTATAGCGGCAGTCTTTCCAATAAAACGCCATGGTGGTGAGCAGCGGGCGGAAAATAAACAGGCTCATCAGGTTGATGACCGAGGCGGGCATAAACAGCGCGCCGAACGCGGACTGCACCTCTGCGGAATAATAGGCGTCAATGGTATATTTGGGCAGATTGGTCAGATAAATCAGCAAAAACGAGCATATAAAAAGCGGAAGGCAGTCGACAAACAGGCGCCCCATCGCCCGCAGATCAAACCGGGGACGAAGCGACTCGATCCGCGCACTCAGCCGCATATCGTACAGCGCAATCCAAACGATCTCGACGACACAGGACAGCACGATGGCGCCGATAAGGTCGTGCGTAATCAGCAGAATCGCCGTAAAGGCCGCCATCGACAGCAAAATACGGAAAAACAGCGATCGGCCGCCCATATCCAGTCGGCCGTATTTTTGAAACTGGGCATAAAACACCCCTGAAAACGCATCCAGCGCTTTAAAAAGACAAAGCAGCAGAATAACCGCATTCTCATATATCCCGCGCGCTCCAAGCAGCAGCCAGACGCCGCTTGTGGCCATCATCAGCCCGCACAGCACGATTTTAAAGCCGAAATACTGTCCGAAAGAAAACAGCGGCGCGGTATCCGTCACCTGATAGGAGATCGTCTCAAACGAGCCGATCGACCACATCAGAACGGCCACCGCATAGCCAAACGAAAAAACGCCGCCGTCAATCTCTCCGTTTACGCGGTTGACCACCATCAGCAGCAGCATATAAAACGCGGCGTTGCAGGTGCTGCCCATCATATTCCAAAAAAAGATCGATTTCGCCGACGCTTTATCGGACAGCGTCTTTTTTTCGCTTTGCACGGAACAGCCCCACCTCCCGTCTCTTTATCTGCCGGCTGTATCAAATATCCCCAAAGGCCTCTCCGAAGTCGAGGATCTCCGGCGCATGATTTTTGCGCTTTTCTTCCGGCGGGAGCTGCATATAGTCCCCGTAATACTGCCTCATAATCTTGTCATATTCACGCGGCACACAGATCGTCGTATCCTCAAACGGCTGACGAAGCGTCGGAAACACATCGTCATACCGCAGGGTGGCGTCCTCTGTGCGAATATAGGTGAAATCGGTCATCAGCCCCGTGTTCTCCGCGTTATACCGCGTGCATATCTCGTGATATTTGCGCGCAAAGCGGGACGGATCGACGCGAAACAGATGCATCAGCGCGTGCAGAACGCGGCAGCCGAAGCCAAGCACTGCGCCCATCACACCGCCCACCGGCAAATGCGGATGCTTCAGGTAATAGATATACGACAGCTTGGATTGCATCCACGCCTTTTTGGCCTGCTTTTTGCGCAGTGCTTCGTCCGTGGGCACGAAATCAAACGGAAACACATCAATGTGAATGCCCATATCCGTACCCGTCTCCAGCATTTCCGCCGTCATATTCTTGGTTCCCTTTCGGGAAACCTTCATGAGCATCTGCGCATAATTCTTCTCATGCAGCGGATCATATACATGGTATTTTTCGGAAAAAGCGGCATCTTCCGCTGCCGCGCGGTAAAAGCGGTCGTAATCCGCGCGGGTCATGCACAGGTCGATGTCGTCATCCCAAGGGATAAAGCCGCCGTGGCGAAACGCCCCGATGCAGCAGCCGCCGAGCATAAAATAGCCGATGCCGTGCGCGTCACACAGCGCCTCCACATCATGCAGAATCGTCATTTCCGCCCGCTGCAGCCGACGAAGCACCTGCGCATCGTATTCACGATAGGCCGTTTTGTTCGCCATCACACCGTCTCCTCCCTTTGAAAGCATCACTCCTGCATTTCCAGCATCGCTTTAAACAGTTCGATGTCATCCTTGGTGGTCAGCTTGATATTCTTCTCCGAGCCGGCCGCAAAATACAGGGTTTCCCCGAGATCCACCATCATCGTGTTGGTATAGGCGGAGCCGTAAATCCCGATTTCCTCGTCAAACGCCTTTTGATAGGCCCAGTCAAGCTTATCAAAGCGATACGCCTGCGGCGTCTGCACGCGGCGCAGCGTTTCGCGCGGGATATACTGCCTTGTGGTCTGCTCATCTGTCTTGACAAAAATCTGCTCGTTATAGGGAAGCGAAGTCACGGCGTTGCCGTATACCGCGCACTTATCAATCACATCCGACAGCACGCTTTCATCGACAAGCGGACGAATGCCGTCGTGGATAATAACCGTATCCTCCGGCGCGCAAATGCCGCGCAGTGCAAAAACACCGTTTCGGATGGATTCCTGACCGGTCGAACCGCCCGATACGACCCATTTCAGCTTTGAGATGCCGAACTGCTTGGCATATGCCCACAGCATATCGTGCCAGCCGTCGATGCACACGACCTCAATGGCATCTACCTGCGGGTGCTTTTCAAAGCCCTCCAGCGTATAAATCAAAATCGGCTTATCGTAAATGCTGATAAACTGCTTGGGGATGCTCTGTCCCATGCGCGAGCCGACACCGCCCGCAATTACAACCGCCACTGTCATTCTCCAAAACTCCTCTCCGGACAATCACGCCCGTTGTCTGTTCTGTTTTTATCGCTCTGCCGTACATTCACCGTATTTTTACATCGTTTTCTCCGTTACGGCACACAGTCTACCCATTTTATACAATATCGTCTTATTATAATCTCAATTTATTATTTTGTCAATTTTTCGCCGCCGTTTACCGACTTTTTCCGCCACAGGAAAACATTTATCCGCACGGCGCTGCAAATCCGTCTTGTTTTGGAGGTGCTTTTTGGCTGCAAGAACGCAAAAAAGCACCCTGCCGTGCAGCAGAGTGCTCGTATTATCATGTTATTCCGGTCATCTGTTTACACGCCCGAAGCCTTTTTGTCCGCGACGGTATATAAATAGGCGTTTCCTCTTTTTTCGGCGCGGCACAGCACCCCCGCTTCAAACAGCAGCAGACACGCCGTCTGTGCCACGGAAAGCCGAATGTGCGCAGACGCCGCCAATTCCTTCGCCGTAAACAAACAGGGCAGTCCCTTTGGCAGCAGCGGCAGCCAGTCGCGCGGCTCATATATGCTCCGATCGGACAAAAGCGCCGACGGTACTCGGTCACAGCGGGACGAGCCTTTTTTTCCGTCGCGGCTCCACCCGTCGAGATAACGGTATTCGGTCATTTCAAACAGCATCAGGCGCAGATGAAAGTGCGGGTGCAAAAGATACGGCCGAATTTTATACAGCTCGGGAAACACATCCCACACGCTGCCGGTTTTCGGGCTTTTGCGCGGCGCACTCAAAGCGCCCGTTTGAAGATCAATCCAGCAGATATATTTGCACTGTGCAATGGGATAGACAACCGTGACATCCGTTTCTTTTAAAAACACCCCGAGCTTTTTTCGTAAACGGTCAAACTGACGCGTCTGAATTTCCGTGATGCCGTCCTCTCGCGCGATGTCCGCCACATACCCGAAAAGAGCGACCTCCGTTTGTTCTTCTCTCGGCTCCAAATACCGCTTGAGCACCGCATGAAGGGTCTTTTCCCCCAGTGTGCCGATGCCGCCCTGTGCGCGATCCTGCGCGGCGATGTCCCGGCAAACCTCTTGAAAGCGCCGAGCGGATGAAGGGGTTAGCATATCCATCTGCGACCTCTTTCGTCAGCCGTTGTCTGTATCGGGGCGGTCTTTGCGGAATTTTTTCAGCACGCGCTGCCGCAGACGCGGGCAGCAAAGCCACACCGTGACAAGCACCGCCGCCGTGCTGACCGCCAGTCCGGGCATCAGACCCGGCACATGATAGCGCAGCTCAAGGGTGTGGGTGCCCGCCGGCAGGCGGACGCCGACCAGCGCGTCGGCAATCAGCTGCGTCTCCATCTTTTCCCCGTCGCAGTAGACCTCCCAGCCGCCGTCCTGCGGCACGCTTGTAAAGACCAGTCCGGGCTCCTGCATCGTGATTGTCCCGCTCAGCGAGGTCTGCTCAAAGCGCTCCACATCGAGCGACTGTGCGGACAGCTGCTCATATGCTTTGTTCCATTTGTCCGTGTTCAGGCGATACAGATTCAGGCCGCAAAGCCCCACGGAAATGTCCTCAATCGTGACATCGACCGACACCGTCTCTCCCGCATGGAATGTGCCGAGATAGCGGAATTTCTCCGTTCCCGGCGTAATCTCGCACAGGACATTCGGCGCCGTGACCGTAATATTGCCCGCGCGGAAATTATGCTCCAGATACACCGGTCCGTCCTGCGTGCAGGTATAGGTATAATGAAATACAACAGGCGTATTGTCGGAACTGATACGGCTGAAATAATTGCTGTTCCAGCTTGCACTTTCCTGCAGCGTCGCATTTTCATACGAAAATGCCGCCGTCTCCATCTTTTCATATACATTCAGCTCTTGCCCGCACATGGCGTTGAGCAGCTCATTTTGATTTTGAATGGCGCGTATCTCATCGCTGACCGTCCAGTCAAGAACCGCCTCCGAAACCGCATACGCCACCGGCAGCACCGTCGGATTTTCCCAAACGACACATTCCTCCTGCTCCACGACCAACTGCGCGTTTGGCACCACGCTGCTAAGAGAACGGTTATAGTCCAAATAATACCGTATGCCGAACAGGCTGTTTTGCACCACCGAATCAAGCTTATACACCGAGCTGACATTCTCCGCATACACGCGGTTGCCCAAATACCGCAGCAGCTCAAACACCGAGCCGTTCATCGTGGACGAATAGTAGCCGATGCCTTGATAGTTGCCCACCATGGAGGGGTTGAAGGTGAAGCCGGAATTGGCCTCGATCCGATAAAAATCATCCGACCCGTTTTTCCACTGTGTGCCGTAGGTGTTCTGCTTGATCAGCGCTTTGCTGTATCCCGACTCCTGCGCCGTCGGCAAACCGCCCTCTTCAAAGGTTGAAACCGCGACAAAATTCCACGCGCTGTCCCCTATCCACAGCAGCGACAAAAGCGCCATGCAGACCGCTCCCGCCTTTTTCAGCGGCAAAGCGGCCTTCTTCTTTTTGTCGGCTCTCTTTGTCACGGCCTTTCGGTCGACGAGCGCCTCGCCGATGTTCATTTCATCAATATCTTCTTCATAGATATCCGTATCAATCCCAGCCGTTTCGACGGTGTCCGTTTCGACGGCGTCCGGTTTGTCGGCATCTGTTTTACCGATATTCGTTTCGGCTATACTCGTTTCAACGGCATCCGTTCCGACCATGCTCGTTTCAACGGCACTCGTTTCAACGGCATCTGCTTTTGCGGCCGTCTTATCCCGCTGTCTTTGCAGCGCGGATACCGCGCAGGGAATCAGCAGCAGTACGGTTCCCGCCGCCAGCAGCAGCCAATACCCGATATCGACCTCTACGGCCTCTTTCGCGGTGACGCCGAGGCTGACCGCAACGGCGGCCGCCCACCCCAGACCCGCTCCGATTATCACGCGCGGCAGCGTCAACCCCTCTCTGCGCGCCGCGCCGCTCACGCACAGCAGCACCGCAAAGAGCGAGAACAAAAAGGTCCACCGCCCGGGAAGCTGATTGGGGAAGTGAAACCCGTGCCACACATAATCCAGCAGATTGCAGTTCATCGACACAATCAAAAGAGCCGTCAATATGACGCTCGCAATCCTCTCAGACAGGCGGATTTTACGGTTGAAAAGATACACAGGCAGCAGCAGGAAAACCAAAAAGCCCGTGAAAATATTGGCGCCGCTGTAGCCGAGAGAAAGGGGCTGAGCGGGCAATAAATTCTGCAAATACGAGACCGCGCTGCCGTACCATTTGAGCTTTTCCGGGAATGCGGCATCGGACGCCAGCGTGTTGCCGATGGCCATGCCGACCGGCAAAATGACCGCCGCGGCAATCAGACCGCCGAGCAGCGAAAAGCAGGCAAAGCGCCCCACCGAGCGCCCAAATGCACCGCCTCCGACAAGACGGCGTTTGCCCTCGTCGTTTTTGACAATCCGAAAATGCTGCAGCGCTGTCCAAAGAAAATACAGCACCAAAAACACGCACAGCGAAAACCCGATATAAAAGCTCGTCATGATAGAGAGCGCCAGCAGCAGTGTATACATCAGCGGGCGCTTTTGCCACACCAGCCGCTCAAGCCCGATCAGCACAAGCGGCGCATAAATCAGCAGATCCGTCCACATAAACTGGGAGACATACGCCAGCATATACGCGCAAATGCTGTATGCTACCGCTCCCGCAACAGCCAGCGGCGACTTCGTCTTCAGCTTATATCGCAAAAGCGCCAGACAGGAAACGGCGCTGAGAGCGATCTTGAGCACGCAAAACCAGTTGAGCGCCGAAACCATCGCCCCGAGCGGAACAAAGCGCATCAAGATGACCAAAAACAGGCTGTTGCAGTAGTAGGCGGCCTGCGCCCAGTTGTTATAGCCGAGCGCACCGTTCCACGAATACATCAGCTCAGGCAAGGAATCGCTTTGCGCCTGCTGGACATACATCGGAAAATACTGTCCCCACAAATCCATGCACAAAAAGGACTGATCGCCGAACGGGGCGATCCCCTTGACCGCCATCAAAATCAGACTGATAGCAAGCGATATCAAAAACGCCGTGATATACGGCAGCCGTTTTGCCCACTGCTCTTTCTTTTGCAGAGGATTGTTTCTTGTCACGATGACCCTACCTTTCTCCGTCCTGTATGCCCTGCCGCTTTTGTGCGGCAGGGGCAAACCGCTTTTATCCGTTTGAAAACGCGGGCTGTTTTTTGCTATAGTCTATCATATTGCTTGCTTTTCTGTCAACAGACGTCCCGCCTTTTTGTCCGTTCACGCCGCGCCCCGCAAAAGTGACGCAAAAAACTCTCCCCGCCGCAGCCGCGGCAGGGAGAGCTGAAAGTGTCAAAAAACGATCTTTTCCCTCTCCTTACACAGGGGGAGGCGTTGATACGCCGCCGTTTCCCCCGGCTCCCTTGTGTAATAGGGAGAGAGGGATTGCTCTCTTTGCGAAATTTGGCGGCGAACAGTCTGTTTCATCAACCTCATCGAGCGGTTCATCAACCCCACCGTCACGGCTTGACGCCGTGCCACCTCCCCTTGCACAGGGGAGGCTTTGGGGCGCGGCTGTTCTTTGGCTCCATCTGACGAGGGGGAAGAGCTTTGGTGTGCCACCTCCCCTTGCACAGGGCAGACTTTGGTACCCTACGGCTCCCTTGTGTAAAGTGAGATAAAACAGGCTTTTTTGACGGGCAAAAAAGCTCTCCCTGCCGCGGCCGCGGCAGGGAGAGCTTTGCTGTTGATTAAAATGGCTGTTGTTTAAAATTCCGCTTATTTCGCTTTGGAGTAGAGATCGCCCAGCCGTACGAGATGCTCGTAACGGGTCTTGGCGTTATCCTCCGCCTGCGCAAACAGCTCTTTTGCACGCTCGGGGAAGGAACGGGTCAGCGCGTTATAGCGAACCTCACCCATGATGAAGTCCTGATAAGACGCGGTGGGTTCCTTGCTGTCGAGCGTGAAGGCGTTGTCCTTGCGCGGATCAAAGCGATACAGATGCCAGTAGCCGGCGTCGACCGCTTTTTTCTCCTCCGTCATCGAAATGCCCATGCCGCCCTTGATGCCGTGGTTGATGCAGGGGGCATAGCAGATGATGAGCGACGGGCCGTGATAGCTCTCCGCCTCGTGGAAGGCCTTGAGGCACTGATTCATATCCGCGCCCATTGCGACCTGCGCGACATAGACATAGCCGTAGCTCATGGCGATGGCGCCGAGATCCTTCTTCTTAACCGCCTTACCGGCCGCAGCAAACTGCGCGACGGAACCGGTCGGGGTCGCCTTGGAGGCCTGACCGCCGGTGTTGGAATACACCTCGGTATCAAACACGAGAATATTGACATCCTCATGAGAGGCAAGCACATGATCGACGCCGCCGAAGCCGATATCATACGACCAGCCGTCGCCGCCGAGCATCCAGAAGGACTTCTTGACGAACATATCCGACGCCTTGAGCGCTTCCTCAAACAGCGGCTTCATCTCGCAGTTGCAGCCTGCGACCGCTTTTTCCAGCGCCGCCTTGAACTTCGGTGCGGCGGCCTTGGAGGCTTCCGCGTCGTCCTTCGAAGCGAGCCATTCCGCAGCGGCCTCTTTGACGCCGAACTTGTCATCGTTGGCGGCAAACTTCTCGGCGAGGTCGACAACGCGCTGACGGCGCGCCGTCACGCCGAGGAACATGCCGTAGCCGTATTCCGCGTTGTCCTCAAACAGGGAGTTCGCCCATGCGGGACCCTTGCCCTCTTTGTTGACGGTGTACGGCGTGGAGGGCGAGGAACCGCCCCAAATGGACGAGCAGCCGGTGGCGTTGGCGATGTACATACGGTCGCCGAAGAGCTGTGTTGCCAGCTTGGCGTACGGCGTTTCGCCGCAGCCCGCGCACGCGCCCGAGAACTCGAGCAGCGGCTGCTTGAACTGGCTGCCTTTGACGGTGGTCTCCTTGAATTTCTCGGAAACCTCCTTCTTGACCGGCAGCGACTGGCCGTACATAAAGCCGTCCTGCGCGTCAAGCTGCTCCTCAAGCGGCTTCATGACAAGCGCCTTGTTGCCCTTCATGCCGGGACATACGTTTGCGCAGGAACCGCAGCCGGTGCAGTCGAGCACCGAGATGGTCATCGCAAAGGACATGCCGGGCAGACCGGTGGCAGGCTTGGAAGCCATCGACGCGGGCGCAACGGCTGCTTCCTGCTCGGTCATGACCACCGGGCGGATGACCGCGTGCGGGCAGACATACGAGCAGAAGTTGCACTGAATGCAGTTTTCCTTCACCCACACCGGCACATCGACGGCAATGCCGCGCTTCTCATACGCCGCAGAGCCGAGCGGCACCGTGCCGTCCGCGTTCTCCACGAAGGTGGAAACGGGGAGCTGATCGCCCTTTTGCGCGTTGACGGGGGTGAGGATGTTGTCGATATACTCCTTGATCTCGGGGCGTCCCGCGAGAGAAGCGGTCTCCTTCTTTTCATCGACGGCCTTCGCCCACTCCTTCGGGACATTGACCTTGCGAACCTCTTTGACGCCCGTTTCGATCGCGTCATGGTTCATCTTGACAATGGCTTCGCCCTTCTTGGAATAGGACTTGGTCGCCGCGTCCTTCATATACTGCACGGCGTCTGCCGTCGGAATAACCTTGGCGAGCTTGAAGAACGCCGCCTGCAGCAGCGTGTTGGTGCGGTTGCCCAGTCCCAGGCCCTTTGCGAGGTGCGTCGCGTCAAGGGTATAGAAGTTGATGTTGTTCTTGGCAATGGCGCGCTTCATCGCGGCGGGCAGATGGGCATCCAGCTCTTTCTCGTCCCAGGAGCAGTTGAGCAGGAAGGTGCCGCCCGGCTTGATGTCGCTGACCATATCATATTTATCGACATAGGACGGGTTGTGGCACGCCACAAAGTCCGCCTTGTTGATCAGATAGGTCGACTTGATCGGCTTTTTGCCGAAGCGCAGGTGGGAGACGGTGATACCGCCCGACTTTTTCGAGTCATAGGAGAAATAGCCCTGCGCATACATGTTGGTATGGTCGCCGATGATCTTGATGGAGTTCTTGTTGGCGCCGACCGTACCGTCGGAGCCGAGACCCCAGAATTTGCAGGAACGGGTGCCCTTCGGCGTGGTGTCGGGATCCTCCTTGACCTTCAGCGACAGCTTTGTCACATCGTCGTCGATGCCGATGGTGAAGCGCTTCTTCGGGCGCGCCGACGCCATATTGCGGTAAACCGCCACAATCTGACCGGGGGTGGTATCCTTGGAGCCGAGACCGTAACGGCCGCTCAGCACCGGGATGCCGGCGAACTTGGAATCGGCAAGCGCCGCCACCACATCGAGATACAGCGGCTCGCCGATGGAGCCGGGCTCCTTCGTGCGGTCGAGGACGGAAATCTTCTCCACCGTAGCCGGCAGCGCGGCAAGCAGATGCTTGACCGAGAACGGACGGTACAGGCGAACCTTCACAAGACCCACTTTTTCACCGGCGGCGTTGAGGTAATCGACGACCTCCTCGATGGTCTCGTTGACCGAGCCCATGGCGATGATGACATGCTTGGCATCGCGCGCGCCGTAGTAGTTAAACAGCTTATATTTGGTGCCGATCTTTTTGTTGACCTGATTCATGTAATCCTCGACGACCGCGGGGATTTCATTATAATAGGGGTTGCAGGCCTCGCGCGCCTGGAAGAAAATGTCGGGGTTCTGCGCCGTGCCGCGCTGTACCGGATGCTCCGGATTGAGCGCATGGCTGCGGAAGCGGTCCACCGCGTCCATATCCACCATATCGCGCAGATCTTCATAATCCCAAACCTGAATCTTCTGAATTTCGTGAGAGGTGCGGAAGCCGTCAAAGAAATGCAGGAACGGCACGCGGCCCTTGATGGTGGACAGGTGCGCCACCGCGCCGAGATCCATGACCTCCTGCACGCTGGAGGAGCAGAGCATTGCATAGCCGGTCTGACGGCAGGCATACACGTCGGAATGATCGCCGAAGATCGAGAGCGCATGAGACGCCAGCGCACGGGCGGACACATGAATGACATTCGGGAGCAGCTCACCCGCGATCTTATACATGTTCGGAATCATGAGCAGCAGGCCCTGAGAAGCCGTATAGGTCGTCGTCAGTGCGCCGGCCGCCAGCGAGCCGTGAACCGCGCCCGCAGCGCCCGCCTCAGACTGCATCTCGGCAACCTTGACGGGACGGCCGAACAGGTTTTTCTGTCCCTGTGCCGACCAGACATCCGTCACCTCCGCCATGACCGAAGACGGCGTGATCGGGTAGATGGCAGCGACATCGGTGAACGCATAGGACACATGCGCCGCGGCGTTGTTGCCATCCATGGTTTTGAATTTTCTTGCCATGAAAAGAATCCTCCTTTTAAGGATAAATTGAAGCATAACACAACCGTAGGCGGACAAAGCCGCCTCTTTGTCCATCATATCACTTTTTCTTTCCCGTGTAAAGGGCAAGGCCGTAAAAATTCTGCGGAAAAAACGGATTTTTTGTAAACGGCATTTTCCCGAAAAGGCGCGCTGTCAAGCGGTTTTCCGCCGTCAAGCCCGGAAAGCGTGCGCAAAATACACCGAAAAAATGCCAAAAACGCCTTTTTCTTTTCGCCGTGTTTTGCTCGCTTTTTCTGTATTCTTTTCCAAAAAAGCCGCTCCATTTCCGTCGATTTTGACGCTTGATATTTTTATCTGTTTTGTTATACTAAAAATATAATAGGACTGAAATAAAACAGCGTGCTCAAAAATGCGTCCGGGCACGCCGGAGCTTATTTTCAAGTCACATTTTTCCGATAAGGAGGAACTTTCATGAAAAAATGGCTTTGTGCATTGCTGTGTGTTGCGCTCATGCTGGTCTGTGTGCCGTTTGGCGCGATGGCGGCTCCCGCTGCCGACGCCAGGGTGCTCGACTGCGCAACGCTCGTCACGCTCGGCGACAGTCTGACCGCGATGGGCAAATGGCCGCAGACCGTCGCGACCGATTTGAACATGGTACTGGTCAATTCCGGTATCGGCGGCGACACCTCCGTCGATGCAAAGAACCGCTTTGAGCGCGAT
>JBJEIR010000205.1:0-6749 GCA_051877215.1 Acutalibacteraceae bacterium
GGATGTCCAAAACACGGTAATAAACGGCGGCATATTTGAGAACGCTTTTTTTACCTACAGGACATGTGCCTCTGTGAAAGATGAGAATTATAAGCTCTCTTCGTCATCGAAATCGGAATGGAATGATGTGAGCAGCTCCAACATAAAAAATGCTGTTTTCCGTTTCGATTCCTCTGCTGCGGGCGATTTTGGAATCGGCTTTACGACCAGAGAAGATTATATATATGTAAAGGCGTTTGACAAGGAGAAGCTGGTGCAGACCTTCATCAAGAACACCCGATACAGCAATCTTCTGCTGAACAAGGACGCTCTGCCCTGCCTGACGGACATCGTTATTGCAGATGTTGATGTTCTTAGAAACGCGCTTCTGAATGAGAACGAGGACGGTCACAGCCTTGATGTTGTATTCATGAACGGGACAAAATCGCTGACGCTGGACAGTATCACGGCGGCGGATACGGCTCCCTCCGACGACGGGGAAATTCAGGTCGCGGAGAACACAAAACCCGAAGTGAAGATCACCGTCAGTCTTGCGGGCAGAATGAAGGAATATTGGGACTCCCTGCCGACGAAGGACGAAGTTGTCAATGAGCTGCTGAGAAAAACCACCATATACCTACATTCGGCGGACTATTCCCAAACGCTGATGTACACGGCCGATGGCGACACCTATCACTTTACCGTGACCGACAACGGGAACGATACCTACACATATAAGCTGACAATGCCGAAAATGTCGGCGGGCGACAGCTACAGGCTGCAGATCAATACATCCCTGTTCAGCTCCTCGGTGACGACGATAACGGCGTATGAAAACCCGCTGACCGGACGCGTGGTGTTCACAAGCGGCGCAGTGGTCGGCAATAAAATCTCCGTCGCACTGGTGGGCGGCACGGTTTCTCAGGTGAAAACGCCGCTTTACAGATGGCAGCTTTCCGGGGACGGCGGCAAAACATGGACAACACTCACCGATGCAAACGCAGGCCTGATCAATTATATCCCGCTGGCAAGCCAGGTGGGCTGTCAGCTCCGCGTTTGCGTCATGGCAACGAATTACTCGGGAATCCTTGTCAGCCAGCCCATAACCGTCACAAAGGCGCCGAACAACCGTATGCCGGTAACGCCCACCCTCTCCGCAGTGAAGGATTCCGAGGGCAACTACACAACGCTCATTATCCACAATTACTCGGAGGATCAGGAATATATACGGTTTTCGTATCCTGTGGCAGATATATCGACTATCGACTGGGACAGAACGGAGCTGAAGCTGACATCCGGAACCACCACGGGTATGAGCGCAAGCAGCACCTTATACATCTACACAAGATTCAAGGAGACTGAGGAAACAAAGACGGGTACGCAGGTAGCATACAACTATGTTTACATGGGCGACCCCCTGTACCTGAAGCGCGTGACGCTTGAGGGCTATACAGATTCCGGCGATTTCAATAAAATTTATGTACGCCTCGGCGAAACCGTGACGATCAATGTCAACACAGAGCCGTATAATGCCCAGCAGTGGAGCTATTGTACATTTGGTCCGAGAAGCGGTTTGACGGACATTTACACCGTTACAAACGGGAAATCCGTCACCGACACCATGCCATACAGCATCACGATAAGGGGCGACAAGGTAGGCTCGGCCGAGCTTGCACTCTACTATCGCTCCGGTCAGTCATACTACGGCATGTGGAATGTTGTTGTATATGATGACGACACGATTCCGGCGGTTACCTTCTATCAGCGCCCGGAGTATGACGACATCACCCTCTATGTGGGCGACAGCCTTACTCCCATGCAGCAAACGATTGTTATGCGCCCGGACGAGGCAAACGCGATTTACAACACCTTTGAATGGTATGTCTGCGGCTCGGTGTCCGACGCCGTCAACTGGACGGCAAACTATACCGCAACAAGCAACCCCTATATCAGCGTAAATAAGACCACAGGTAAGGTCACGGCCTTGCAGGATACCTCGTCTTTGTCGGGACGGTATTCGGCGTACAAGAATGTGGTGCTCTACGCCGTAAGCGCTGACGGCGAAAGAATCAAGGTCGCGCAGTATGCCGTCGATGTCAAGCAGCTGGATATACCCCTCAGCAGCATAACCATCAAGCCGTCAAGCGTAAAAATGGAGCCGGGAACCAGTATGACGCTGACCGCCATCAAGGCTCCGTCGAATACAACGGTGACAGACCCCGTCGTATGGAGCTTAATCAACGGCAGCAGCAGCTTCAAGCTTGATACAAACGGCAAGATCACCGTTTCCGAATCTGCGTCCGAGGGCGAGTGGGCAGAAGTCGGCGTATCCTGCGGCGTGACACTGTACAGCACCTGCATCATCACGGTCCAGTCTGCAAGGTACGGCGCGACGGTTTCCGGCACGGCGACGAGCTTTTTAAGCGACACCGACGATGTGACCATCCAGCTCATCGAGAGCGGCGCGTCCGAGGCGGCGTATGAGACCGTTGTTCACGGCAACACCGCCAACTACATCATCGACGGTGTGGCGTCCGGCACCTACACCCTGCGGGTGATGAAGGCCGGGCACGCGGCGCGGGAATACACGATTACGGTGGGCAGCAGCAATGTGACACAGAATGTGGAGCTGTATCCGCTGGGAGACATCACCTGGGACGGCCAGGTCACCGGCAAGGATGTTGTCGTGCTCAGACAGTATCTCGCCGAGACGGTCGATTTGGATGCGCAAAAGTCGGCGAATGCGGATGTCAACGGCGACGGCAGTGTTACCGGCAAGGACCTTGTTATGCTCAGACAATATGTCGCCGAAATCATCACCTCTCTCGGCTGAGAGGGCAAACGCTCTGTTTGGAATATCGAAAGCCCCTATCGTTTTTTTGCAAAGTCGGCCGAAAAATCAACGATAGGGGGATTTTCAAAAAGCAAAAAAGAGCGGCACTTTGCATATGTATAGGATATACATCGTGTATGAAAGCTCAAAAAGCGCGGCACAAATTTCTTTTGACCGAATGCGGGAAAATAACCACTTTTCCTTGAACTTTTTCCTCTTTTATGGTATAATATGTCCAAACGCAGTTCGGCTGTCGGCGTAGCACACCATGGGAAATACAAAAGGCCAACAGAGCCAAAAAGCAGACGGAGGTGTCCGCATGCGGATGCTGTCGGTCGGACACGAATGCATTTGAAAGGAGATACGCACTATGGGACTTATCAAAGCAGGGGTCGGAGCACTGGGAGGAACCCTCGCCGATCAGTGGAAGGAATTTTTCTATTGTGAAGCGATGGGAAAAGAGGTTATGGTGACCAAGGGCCAAAAGCGCGTCAGCGGGCGTTCTTCGAACACGAAGGGAAATGACAACATCATTTCCAACGGTTCCGGCATCGCTGTGGCGGACGGACAGTGCATGATCATCGTGGAGCAGGGCAAGATCGTGGAGGTCTGCGCCGAGCCGGGTGAATTTACATACGACACCTCTACCGAACCGTCGATTTTTGCAGGTTCGCTTGGGCAAAGCATTATTGAGACCTTTAAGACGATCGGCAAGCGCTTTACCTACGGCGGCGATACCGGCAAGGATCAGCGTGTGTATTATTTCAACACCAAAGAGCTGATCGACAACAAATTCGGCACCCCCAATCCGATTCCTTTCCGTGTGGTGGATTCCAAGATCGGTCTGGATGTCGATGTGTCTGTCCGCTGCTCGGGTGTGTATTCGTATAAAATCGCAGACCCGCTGCTGTTTTACACCAATGTGTGCGGCAATGTGGAGCAGGAATATACCCGGGATGAGCTGGACAGTCAGCTCAAGACGGAATTCATCAGTGCACTGCAGCCGGCGTTTGGAAGGCTTTCCGATTTGGAGCTTCGTCCGAATCAGATTGTTTCGCACAACACCGAGCTGGAAAATGCGATGAATGAAGCGCTTTCCGCAAAGTGGGGAGAGCTCAGAGGCTTGAAGGTTGTCAGCATTGCGCTTGGGTCGGTCACGCTGCCGGACGAGGACGCGGAGATGATCAAGCAGCTGCAGCGTACCGCGGTTATGCGCGATCCTACGATGGCGGGCGCGACCCTTGTGGGCGCGCAGGCCGATGCGATGAAAGCGGCGGCCGCGAACGAAGGCGGCGCGATGAACGGCTTTATCGGCATGGGTATGGCGATGAATGCCGGCGGCATGAACGCGCAAAACCTGTTTGCCATGGGGCAGCAGCAAGCGGCTCAGCAGCCGACTCCCGCAGCACCGGCGGCAGACAGTTGGAAATGCGCCTGCGGCGCAACGGCAACGGGAAAATTCTGCCCCGAATGCGGCGCAAAGAAGCCGGAACCGGTGCAAGCGGGCGCGTGGAAATGCCGATGCGGTGCGACGGCAACAGGAAAATTCTGCCCGGAGTGCGGTTCGCCGAAGCCGGCGGCCGAGGACGGCTGGACCTGCGCCTGCGGTACCCTGAACAAAGGCAAATTCTGTCAAAACTGCGGTGCCAAAAAGCCGGAGGGCGCGCCGCTCTATCGCTGTGACAAATGCGGCTGGGAGCCGGAGGATCCGCAGCATCCCCCGAAATTCTGCCCCGAATGCGGGGATCTCTTTGACGACAACGACAAAAGGTAATGTGGTATTAGCTTTTCTGAAAAAGAAAGAATTCTATTATGAAAGGAAGAATTTTGCTATGAAAAAAGTGTTATGTATTGTTCTTTGCTTGATTTTAGCGTGTTCTTTGGCCGCTTGTTCCTCTTCTCCCGCACAGGGCGAAAACGGATCGCAGACACAGGTGCAGACGAAGACGGTGACCGGAGAACTGGTGAAAGTGGATATTCCGGAGGGCTGGAGTCTTGTGACAAGCACGGACATGAACGGCGCGAGCGGAGCGGACTATATTTGCCATTCCGAGTCCTTTGAGATCGGTGATCCGTATCTGCAGGCTGCATTGGATACCCGTGCAATCGAGGATATTCAGGCACTTTTTGAGGCCGGTGATATTTTCGGAGCCTCGCTCGGTACAGCGGATCTGAACGGTACGACATGGTATTTGGCGGAAAAAGCGGCCGCCGCCTTGATCGGAGAAAAAGTCTGCTTGGTTCTCGGATATGAATGCGATTTCAGCAGTGATGAAGTACAGCAGATTCTTTCAACGATCCAGTGGAAAGAATAATTTTAAAGATTCTTTTCATACGGAACGGCAAAGTCGTTTGTTTACATAAGGAATGAATGCCGATAAAAACAGGCTTTATACCCTGCTTCCCGTTAAAAAGCAATCGCGCTTTCAAAAAGACGGGAATCGGTGGGTACCGATTTCAAGGTACGCCTGAACGGGGCAGAAGATAAAACGAAAGCGTTCCCCTCGTCAGCCGTAAAACGGCCGGCGAGGGGAAGCGTCCTTGACGGCGAGCGCGCTGTCAAAGCGGCCCGAAAAGGCGGCGTTTGTATACCGCCTTAAGAAGCGGTATATGTCTTATGTTTTCAGTTTATGACAATCGGCGAATTGGCTGAGGACTACCTTCTGGATAAGAAAGGGAGGCGGAAATATGGGATTGTTTGATAAAAAATATTGCGATGTGTGCGGGGAAAAGATCGGACTTCTCGGCAATCGCAAGCTGGAGGACGGCAATCTTTGCAAAGATTGCGCGGCAAAGCTTTCACCGCTTTTCAGCGGAAGAAAAAATGCAACGGTAGAGGAAATCAAGAAACAGCTTGCCTACCGCGAGGAGAACAGGCAGAAGCTCTCCTCCTTTCGGCCTTCAAAAACCTTTGGTGAACACAGAAAAATTTATGTCGATGAGGCGGCGCGCACCTTTATTGTGACCTCCTCGACAAACTGGCGGGAGTCCAATCCGGATTTGATCGCGCTGTCACAGGTGACGGCGTGCAATACCGATATTGAAGAAAACCGGGATGAGCTCTACCGCGAAACCGAGGACGGAAAGCGCGAAAGCTACAATCCGCCCCGATATGAATACAACTACGAGTTTAAAGTGCAGATTTTAGTCGATTCTCCGTGGTTTCAGGAGATCGAATTGGAGCTGTCGGACGGCAATCGCCCCGACAGCAAATATACGGATTTGTACCGCGATTATGAGCGCCAACTGTTTGAGCTGAGCAACCTCCTCATGGGAAGCGGCGCGGCACAGCAGACCGTCGGCGCGGCGGCGCCCGGCTATCCGCAGGCAGCCCCGACCTACGGCGCGGCGGCCGCTTCTCCTGCCGCAAGCGCCGCGGATACGGCGCCTGTTTCCTGGAGCTGCTCCTGCGGCGCGGTGAACACGGGCAAATTCTGCCAAAGCTGCGGCGCGAAAAAGCCGGAAGCACCGCGCGCTGTTTCGTGCGAGCACTGCGGATGGAAACCAAACCCCGGTGAACAGCTTCCGAAATTCTGCCCGGAGTGCGGCGCCCCCTTCGGTGGGTACCATGCGCGGTAAGACTGTACGAAAGGCGGTGGCGGCTGTGGGTCTGCTTACAATGCTTGCGGGGCTGTTTGGCTGCCATAAAGCGCCGAAGCCGACGCCGCATGACCTGTCGGAAATCACGTCCGTTTCCATATCCTGCGGGCATATGGACCGACGCTACGGCTATTTCTTTTGGATTCGACAAGAGGGCGATGCGTGGCTTTTTGATGCCCGGTGTTTTACCCATGATCACGAAGAGGAAACGGCGCTTGAGGAATGCGCCGTTGATGACAGGAGCATCAGCGCGCTGTTTGCCATATTGGAGCGCAACGACCTGATTGCCTATGCGGAGAACTACCAAAAACCGCCAAAGCCGCCTTTTGAGGTTATG
>JBJEIR010000206.1:0-6737 GCA_051877215.1 Acutalibacteraceae bacterium
GGGGAGGCGGTGGTATGCCACAAAATCCTTTTACAGCGCGTTTTTTGACAAGCTGCGATACCCGGCAAAGTCACCTTGCCGGGTATCTTTTTTTATTTCGAAAGAGCGGTCCTTTGCTGTATATTTTTCCTGCTGCGGCACACACTACCCTTGATAACCGTTATGTTTTCTTGAAAGGAAGTGCCGTTTTTATGGAGATTTCCGCGCAGGAATACCGCAAGCTCGCGCAAAAAAGCGCCCCCCGCTCACCCGTTCTCATCGACTGCCTCAAGGCCTTCGGCATCGGGGGCGGCATCTGCGCCGTCGGACAGCTCATTGTTTTTGCCGGGACGGCGGCGGGACTGAACAAGGAGGACGCGTCGTTCCTCTGCTCCGTCTGTCTGGTGTTTCTCAGCATTTTGCTGACAGGGCTGGGGGTTTATGAAATCATCGCCAAGCACGCGGGTGCGGGAACGCTTGTCCCCATCACGGGCTTTGCCAACGCCATGGCCTCTCCCGCCATTGAATTCAAGACAGAAGGGCTTATATTGGGACTGGGCGTAAAAATGTTCACCATCGCAGGCCCCGTTCTGACCTACGGCATTTTTGCGTCGGTGATTTACGGACTCATCTTTTTCCTTGTCAAGCTGATATAAGGAGGCGGCACTTCATGGCGGAACGAAAAGGAAGCTCAACCGTTGTCCTGTCCGGTCGGCCGTCCATTCTCGGCTATGCGGCGGTCGTTGGCAAAAAAGAGGGCGAAGGACCGCTCGGAAGCTGCTTTGACGCGGTATTCGAGGATGTGACCATGGGAGAGAACACCTGGGAAAAAGCGGAAAGCACTCTTCAAAAGGAAGCCTTTACACGCGCGCTGAACAAAGCGGGCTTTTCCCCCTCTCAAATCCATTATCTGTTTGCGGGCGACCTGCTGAATCAGTGCATCGCCTCCACCTTCGGACTGCGCGAAACCGGCGTGCCGCTGCTCGGGCAATACGGCGCCTGCTCCACCATGGCGCAGACCCTCGCGGTATCCGCCGTGTTCGTGGACAGCGGCGCCGCCGACCTGTGTGCCGCCGTCACCTCCTCCCATTTCTGCTCGGCGGAACGGCAGTTCCGTTTTCCGCTGACCTACGGCGGCCAACGCACCCCCACCGCGCAGTGGACGGCGACCGCCGCCGGCTGCGCCGTCGTCGGCATGGGCGGCAAGGGCGTGCACATCGAGGAAATCTGTATCGGGCGCGTCATTGACCTCGGAATCAGCGACGCCAACAATATGGGGGCGGCAATGGCGCCCGCTGCCGCGGATACCCTGCACCGCTTTTTCGACGATACCGGCACCCGGCCGGACGATTACGACCTGATTGTAACGGGGGATTTGGCCGCCTGCGGCTCCGAAATGCTGCGCGAACTGCTCAAGCGCAGCGGCATCCTCCTCGGCGGCAATTATAATGACTGCGGACTGATGCTGTTTGACCGCGAAACGCAGGATGTCCACGCGGGAGGCTCGGGCTGCGGCTGTTCGGCGGCGGTGCTGTGCGGCCATATTCTGCCGCGCATGGAAAAACGGGAATTGAAAAATGTGCTTTTCATGGCGACGGGCGCGCTGATGTCTCCGACCTCCTCCCAGCAGGGAGAGAGCATCCCCGGCATCGCTCATCTGCTGCATCTGCGCATCACCTGACCGCACGGCAAAGCGGTATGCGTGTATCAGAGCCGACGCGCCGTCCCGTCGAATATGCCCCGCTGTATATAAATACCAATCGCAAGCGGCGCCCTCTTTTGCAGGGGCAAGGCGTATAAAAAAGCGGCTGTCTTTTTTGCAAGACAGCCGCTTTTACATATTTTTACATGGGAAATATCCAAAAAAATCCTACAAGCGCAAAGCCGACGCGCGTGTATCTTGCCCGAAGGCATTGCGGATTTTGCGTCAAAACGCGGTGATCAAACCGCCGCGGTTGGCATACATCGCCGACAACGCGCCGGCGGGAACGGTGACCACCTCGCGAATCGCCTGACATTTCATCAAAATCGCGTCCTTTACTGCCTGCGCGCGTTTTTCCCCGAGCACATGAACAAGCACCAGGGTGGTCGATTGGCGCGGGCGGGCGGCGGTCAGCTCGGCGATGGTTTCCACCATCGCCGCAAGCGCCTTTTGTATCCCGCGCGCTTTTTTCACCGCGCGGATATCGCCGTCACCGTCGTCGCTGAGCACAGGACATAAGGACAGCGCGGAGGCCATCATACCTGGCAGGCGCTTCACGCGCCCGTTTTTGATGAAATTCCCGAGATCCTCCACGACAAAAACGGTGTGCATGGAATGGATAAAGTTCTGTGCACGGACAACGATGTGTTCGAAAGACAATCCGCTCTTGATCAGCTCATGCAGCATCATGACAACGCGCGTCTCCCCTGCGGCGGCGCTTTTGGAATCAAATACATGAATCTTCTTATCCGGATATTCCTCCAGCACCATATCCCGCGCCATGCACGCCGATTGATAAGAGCCGCTGAGCTTCGCGGACAGCGTCACCACCATCACTTCCTGCGCGTCTCTCATCAGCGCCGCATACGCCTGCGGCGACGGGCAGGCGGAGCTTGCCGCCTCCTTGGTCGCCGCCATGTGCTTCATCATCGCCCCGATATCCGTCGTTGCGTCATCGCAGTAGTCGGTTCCTCCCACCTGTACGGTCAGCGGCGCACGCCGCAGTCCCCACTCTTCGATCATCTTTGGGGTCGCGTCACAGCAGCTGTCGGCAATCAGTTGAATGTTCATCGGTGACACCCTCTCTTTGCGCCGGTCAAAAAACGGACAAGCGTTCCCACAGCAATCCGGCAAATGAAATAAAAAGCTGACAAATAAAATTACAAAAAACTTTGTCATCTAGTTTTCAAAATCAGTATACCATGTATATGCTAAAAAGTAAACGCCTGTTTGTAAACTTTTTGCGAACTCTTTGGTGTGCAAGGCCATACCCGTCAGCGGCGGCGCCCCATCAGCTGCGGCCGGGCTTCGGTTTTTCCCTGCGGTTGACAATATAAATCCCGAGTGCAATGAGAAGCGCCGCCCCAAAATAGCGCGCGTAAAACGGCTCGCCCAAAATCAGACAGGAAAGCATCGCGCCGACAGCCGGAATAAACGCATTAAATACGGCAATCTCACTGACGGGATGAAAGCGAATGAGCTGGTTATACAAAGAGAATCCGACGGTTGATACCAACACCAAAAGCCCCAAAATGAGCAGCCCGCTCAAGGTGACACGGGGCAGCGTCCCTCCGAGCGCCAACCCCGCCGCAACAAGCAGCACACCGCCCACCGTCAGGCTCACGCCCGTTGCAAAAAGCGCGTCCATGCGCCGCGTGACCACCCGCGTCAAAATGCCGCCGACCGCGGAGCATACGGCGCTCAGCACAATCATGCCGTCCCCCTGCAAGGAAAACGCCTCCGCCTGCTCTGTCCCGATATGCAGCAGCAGGATGCCCGAAAAGCCCAGTACACAGCCGACAAGCTTCCTCACCGTCATATGTTCGTCCCGAAAGCAGACACAGGCGAGAAGGACCAATAAAAATGTTCCCAGCGAATCGAGGACGGCGCTTCTCGAGCCGCTGCTGTTAGAGAGCCCGATGTAAAAGAAAAAATAATGCAGTGCCGTATTCACGATACCGAGCAGCAGCAGCCACCCGACATTTTTGACGCCGCCTGTCGCAAGGGGACGCCCAAGCCCCTTTGCGGCAAGCAGCGTGAGCAATCCCGCCGCCGAAAAGCGCAGCCCCGCAAAAAGCGTTTTGCCGCCCGTGTCGTCGGCGGCAATCCGAAATGCGTCAAACCCCAGCTTAATGAGCGGGAACGCACAGCCCCATGTGAATACGGCGAGAAGCGCCGCCAATACCGCTGTTTGCCGACGCTCAAAAAACGCTTCCTTTTTCAAAGCACATCCCCCGCCGTTTTTTGTAGTCTGTGTCAATCCGTAAACACCCTTTTGCCGCTTGTAAACACCGTACCCCTGCTATTTCTCAAAAGCAGCGCGGCCGTGTGAAGCATAAGCGCGCCCCGCACGGCCGTTTATATGGTTGTTTTATAAAACCGTATACCCTTGCGCTTCGACCGTCTTTTTGAGCACGGCATCCTCGAGCGGTTCGCAAAGGGTCACCACGGCGCTTCCCGTCTTGTGACTAACCTCCGCTTTTTCCACCTGCGGCAGCTCCTCAAGCGCTTTTTTCACACGCGCCTCACAGTGTGCGCACATCATGCCCTCAATTTTTACGGTTTTTTCCATTGTCTGTTCCTCCCTTTGCTTTTCTGTGGGCGGATTGCCCGCCGAAATCCGCTTTGCGGATCGTCTGCTTTGTATTTTCCTGTCCCGTCTCGTGCTGTGAATGTCCAATCGGTTGAGCCGCAGCGCATTGGTAACCACGCAAACGCTTGAAAGACTCATCGCCGCCGCCGCGAACATCGGGTTTAATTGCCAGCCGAACAGCGGAATAAACACCCCCGCCGCAAGCGGGATACCGATCACATTGTAGAAAAATGCCCAAAAGAGATTTTCGTGAATATTGCGCAGCGTCGCGCGGCTCAGGCGAACAGCGGCGGACACATCCGTCAAGCGGCTTTTGACCAGCACCACATCCGCAGCGTCAATGGCCACATCCGCACCGGCGCCGATGGCAAAGCCCGTATCGGCGCGGGTTAAGGCGGGCGCATCGTTGATCCCGTCTCCGACCATCGCGACCCGTCCCTTTTGCGACAGCGAACGAATCACGCGCTCCTTTCCGTCCGGCAGCACGCCCGCAATCACCTCGTCTACCCCCGCCTGTTTGCCGATGGCGCGGGCGGTGCGTTCGTTGTCCCCCGTGAGCATCACGACCTCGATGCCCATATTTTTCAGCTCTGCGACCGCTTGTCGGCTGTCCTCCTTGATGACATCGGCAACCGCAATCACGCCGAGCAGCCGCTCCCCCCTGCTGAAAAACAGCGGGGTCTTGCCGTCTGCGGCAAAGGCCGCTGCCGCCTGTTCCGTCTCCTGCGGCACAACCGTTTTGGTGCTGATAAACGCCAAATTGCCGCCGGCGAGCAGCTCTCCCTGCGACATCGCCGTAAGCCCCTTGCCGGGCAGCGCCTTAAAATCGGTTATATCCGTCAGCGTTATGCCGTCTTCGTTCACCTTTTGCAAAATCGCCCTTGCGAGCGGGTGCTCGCTTTTCTGCTCCAGCGTCCCCGAAAGGCGCAGCAGCTCCTCTTTTGAAACGCCGTCTGCCGGCAGCAGCTCGGTCACGCGCGGCTCTCCGCTTGTGACGGTGCCCGTCTTATCAAGGGCGGCAACCGTTACCTTCCCCGCTTTTTCAAGAGAAAGCGCCGTCTTAAACAGAATGCCGTTTTTGGCGCCCACCCCGCTGCCGACCATAATGGCAACGGGCGTCGCAAGTCCGAGTGCGCACGGACAGCTGATGACCAAAACAGAGATGGCTCTGGCGACGGAAAAGCCGAGCGTTTGCCCGCACAGCAGCCACACGACAGCCGTCACGGCCGCAATGCCGATGACCAGCGGCACAAATACCCCCGACACCTTGTCGGCAATTTTGGCGACAGGGGCTTTGGTAGCCGCCGCATCGCTGACCATGCGAATGATTTGGGACAGCGTCGTGTCTTCTCCGACTCTTGTCGCTTCACAGCGCAGAAAGCCCGATTGATTGACCGTGGCGGCGCACACGGTATCCCCTGCGCTTTTGTCTGCGGGAATGCTCTCCCCCGTCAGCGCCGCTTCGTTGACAGCGCTTTCTCCTTCTTTGACGATGCCGTCAACAGGGATGCTTTCGCCCGGACGCACCACAAAAAGATCGCCCTTTTGCACCTGTTCGACAGGCACCGTTTCCTCTTTTCCGTCTTTGAGGACCGTCGCCGTTTTCGGCGTCAGCTTCATCAGGCTTTTGAGTGCATCGGTCGTCTTTCCCTTCGAGCGCGCCTCCAGCATCTTGCCGACCGTAATCAGCGTCAAAATCATTGCCGCCGATTCAAAATAAAATTCGTGCATATAGTGCATGACGGCGTCCATGTTACCGTGCAGCTGTGCATCGGTCATGGCAAACAGCGCATAGGTGCTGTAGCCGAACGCCGCCGACGCGCCGAGGGCGACCAGGGTGTCCATATTGGGCGAACGGCGTAAAAGCGCTTGAAACCCGCTGATGAAAAACTGCTGATTGACCACCATGACGGCGGCGGTGAGCAGAAGCTGGATGAGTCCCATCGCCACATGATTGTCCGACAACCACACAGGCAGCGGCCACCCCCACATCATATGTCCCATGGACAGATACATCAACAAAAGCAAAAAGACGACCGAAGAAATCAGGCGGCGAAAAAGCTTCGGCGTTTCGGTATCCCGCAGTGCATCCTCCTCCGAAGTCTTATTTTCTGTTTTGTCCCTTTTTTTCGGCGCCGCGCCGTAGCCCGCAGCTCGTACCGCTTCTATAATCGCCTGCTCCCCGGCCGTCCCTTCGACCCCCATTGAATTTGTCAGCAGGCTGACCGAGCAGTCACGCACGCCCTTGACCTGTTTGACTGCTTTCTCCACCCGCGCCGCACACGCGGCACAGCTCATTCCCGTAACCGTATATTGCTCCATGATTTTGCTCCTCGGTTGATCCGTATATGGTCATTTCATCAGCGTTTTCAGCGTTGACACCAGCTCATCAATCGTTTCATCCTTGCCGTCCCGAATGTCCTGCGCGACACAGGTGCGGATATGCTCGGCAAGCAACGCCTT
>JBJEIR010000207.1:0-6719 GCA_051877215.1 Acutalibacteraceae bacterium
AATATTGCCTACCACGCTGATAAAAGACGCGCGCATGATAAGCTGATGATTGCTGCTTTCTCGTTTCATAAAAATCCCCCATCAAACTTGCAAATTGCGTGTATAAAAAACGGTCTGCGGAACAGCTATATGTCCCGCAGACCGATCCCTGATTGTCTGCTGCCGCACAAATGTCAGCCCGGCAGCGCCGATAAAAGCGCTGCTTGTTCTTCATCAATATATGTAAAACAGATAAAAAGGTTCAAAAAAGAGGTTTTACTGCACCCTGCCGATATCTTCTTTGGCCACCTGCTCGATGGTTTTTCCTTCTGTATGCTCAATCGGCGACCAAACGACCGTCTTTTTAAAGAGAGCAATAAAGACCAAAAAGGTCATCGGAAGCATAAAGATCGGATAATAGAGCACCGCTTTCCAAAAGCGCCCGATTCGGCCTTTTTCGGATACTACCGAAAAAACCGCCACAAAGAACATGGTAAGATAGGTTCCGCCGATAACCGAACAAAGCGTACCGACCAAAATTTGAAGCCACAGCTCAGGGGTTGCCATCATTGTGAAGATGCCGACAAGCAAACTTAAGATGCTCGCAACAAACACCACCGCCATTGACGGAATACCGAGCATAAACATCACGATATCAAAGGCGTTCTTATTGCCCGCACGCCATGCCTTCCACGCGGGCTTGAGCAACAACCGCGATTCCTGCACGGTTCCGCACATCCAGCGAAGCCGCTGTTTTATCGAAACCTTCCAAGTGGTGGGCTGCTCATCAAAGAAGAGCGCATCACGCACAAACTGCACATAATACCCTTCAAGAATTTTGCGCGAGGCAAACTCGCTGTCCTCGGTCATCGTCTCGGTATACCAGCCGCCGTCCTCAATAATTTTGGTTTTAAACGCAAAGCCCGTCCCGCCGATCGAGCACGGCATCCCTTTGTTGGAGCGAGCCTGATGATAAAAACGCGTGAGCATATACCAATAAATGGCGTAGCAGCCGCTGATTGCATTATCAAACGGATTTTTGGTTTCCCGATACCCCTGTGTCGCATCAACGCCGGTACAAAGCGCTTCGTTGGTATAGTAAAGATATTTCGGATCAACCACATTGTCTGCATCAAAAACCGTAATGGCTTCGTATTGTCCCGGATAGTCGGTCATCATTTTGTCAAGAGCCCATCGCAAAGCAAAGCCCTTTCCGACCTTCTGTGAATCAAAGCGTTCATACACGAACGCACCGTGTTCACGGGCAACCGCGGCGGTCTGATCGGTGCAATTATCGGCGACCACGAATACCGCAAATTTGTCTTTCGGATATTCCTGCTCGTGCAGGCTGTCAACCAAATGCCCGATCACAGCCTCCTCATTTCTCGCGCAAATTACCACCGCAAAGGTATACTGTTTATCCTCAATTTTTTGGCGCGGCTTTAACCGACCGCAACCAAAAAGTGCAATATATACGTGCCAAATAACCACAAAGGCCACAAATGCCCATAATACAGCAGCGACAACTGTTAAGATAATAATCGGAACGGTTAAACCTGCCATTCTAGTTACAATCCTTTCTCCTCATTCATACGCCCTATTAGGGACGGTTGGTAAGCAGTGATAAAGTTTCCGATCTCGTACGCATATCAGAACGCATAAGCCCCCTAAGCGCAGAGGTCTGCGTTTTGGCGCCCGATGCGCGTACCCCGCGCATGGTCATGCATAAATGCTCCGCTTCAACAATCACCGCCACTCCTTTCGGATTCAATTCCTTCTCCAGAAAATCCGCGATCTGCGCCGTCAAGCGCTCTTGCAGCTGTGGACGGCGGGCAAACACATTCACAATACGCGCAAGCTTTGACAAGCCGATGACGCAGCCGTTTCGAGGAATGTAGGCAATATGCGCCACCCCGATAAACGGAAGCAGATGGTGCTCACACATCGAGTGCAGCGGGATATCCCGAACCGTAACCAAATCTTCCTGCGGCTGCTCCGAAAACAGCTTTAAATGTGTTTTCGGATCCTCTGTCATACCGGCAAAAATTTCTTCATACATATCCGCAACGCGGCGCGGCGTTTCCACAAGTCCCGGGCGATCGGGATCTTCGCCGATTGCCAGCAAAAGCTCCCGTATCGCCGCTTCAATCCGCGGCTTATCCATTTTTCGAATCACCTTCCAATGAGTCATTTTATTATATCTCATTGAACAATAAATAGCAAGAAAAAATAGCAAGAAAAATTTATTTTTCATAAAATAAGCGCAATAAAGAAAACAATCGAATATCCCGTCACGCCGACGCCATATACAAAGGAGAACATTCAAAATACAGAAAAGGCGCAGAGACAGATGGGTGCGTGCCTCTGCGTCCTTTGCGTATTTTTCATCATGTGAGTGTGATATACAGCTGCGGTGTGGCAGACGCGCCGCCGTAATATACCCACACATCATCATATCCGTTCACCTTGAAGAAGGCGTCATATTGTCTGGTACCCGCTGTCGGTGATGCCCCGACATCCACCGTCAGCGTCAGATTGTCCGCCGTGATGGCATCAATCGACGATTGCCGACCGACCACGGTAATACCGCTTAACTTCTGCTGCGAAACCGTCACCGTATAAGCGGATATATTTCCGCTGACCGTCACCGTATCGGACGACGCCGTCACTTCAAATATTTTCGTACTCAGCCCCGATGTGTCAAGCTTGACCTTTGCCGTTGTCACATTGTCGGTCACACGGACGGTTGTCGGAATGTTCAGATCAAACGATGCCGTGTTGTTCAGTACGGAAAGATAGGAAAAGTTAACGGTGCCGAGATTTTCGAATTGTTTTTCGAGCGCGTCCAGCTCTCCCGACGGTCCGAGCACATCAATTCCGGACGGAGTCAGTGTAAGAATAGATTTTGCATCTATGCCGGCGGGTACATTTTCAAGCGTATAACCAAAGTCAATATGCCGCTCGACCCATACCGGAACGGTCAGGCTTACCCTGTTCTCCGACAATTCTTTAAAGGAACAATAGGAAATATCCACTTCATTTCCGTTTTTGTCAAGCGCCGTGACAGGCACATCGTATTGCCGGATATCGGAAATCACCTCTTGCTGTGCCACACGCGCCACCAGCGAATCAATCTGATCAACAACCGTTTTCGGTCCTTCTATCGTCAGACTGCCGTTCGGAAAAGCGGTTTTATCCAGCACAGGCTCACCGATGCGCATCGTGTCGGGATCGCTGACCGAAAGCTGGGACAAATCGGTTTGCAGCTCAAAGGATTTACCGTCTTCCCAATAATCACAGGCCACCGATACCGTACCGGGCGTTACCGATAAAATGTCATAATCCGTTTCCATGCTGTTGCGGGATACCGTCAAGGCCAGCTCCACATCGCCGGGGCCGGTAATGCCGCTCAAATCGGGTCGAACACGGAAATCACTCTCATCCAGGCGCGAAACCACCGCCCATGTGCCGGACACATTGATCTGCACATCAAATTCCGTATCGCCGATCAGGCGCAGCCCGCTCTGATACGCATAGGTGTTGGTCAAATCCACCGAGACCTTTGCAGAAATCGACCGTTCGGAAATATTGGAGGGTCCGGAAATGACCAGCACCCATATCACAACAGCACAAATCAAGGACAGCAGCATCATCAGCTTATCGTGATACAGCAGCTTGCTGAACGAAAATTTACGCTTCATCGGAGTCCCTCCCTTTCCAAAGCTTTCGGAAAAGGCTTCCTTGTCCGCTTTCGCCGCTGCTCATCTCGTCAAGCATCGCATTTTCCAGCGCCAGGCAGAGCGTTTTCGGCGTATAATCCCGTGTGAGCTGTCCTCCTACCGCAAGAGAGATAGCCGATGTTTCCTCCGATACCACCACGACCAGCGCGTCGGAATTTTCGCTCATGCCGACCGCCGCACGATGGCGGGTTCCGAGGGAGCTGCTGAGCTGATGGTGAGCGGTCAACGGCAGGATACAGCCGGCCGCCAGCACTTTGCCGTCCCGAATGATCATCGCGCCGTCGTGCAGCGGTGCCTTGTTAAAAAACACATTCCCGATCAGTTCCACCGACGGATCGGCGTTGATGATCGTACCGGAATTGACAATTTCACCGAGCTTGGTATGGCGTTCCAAAACGATCAGCGCCCCCATTTTTTGACGCTGAAGCTGTTCCACTGCGCCGCAAATGGACGAAATCGCCCGTTTCCACTGCGCAATCAATTCCGCTTGCTCGGAATTTTTTCCCAGCATAGACAAGGCTCCCGAAATGCGCGACTGACCGATTCTTTCCAGTGCGCGGCGAATTTCCGGCTGGAAAATAACGACCAATACAATCAGCGCATTGTCAAACAGCATGCTGAGCAAATATTTTAAGCTCTTCAGATCGAGCAACGCAGCGACAACATAGGCAAGCACCATCAGCACGATGCCCTTCATTAACTGCTCCGCCCGTGAATCGCGCAGCAACTTGATAATTCCGTAAATCACAAAGGCGACCAGCAAAATGTCGATTGCACTCGTCAGCACATTGATGGAAGAAAAAAAGGTCACGATTTGAAGCCAAATTCCTTCAAAAAAGCCGCCGATTGCCGACATCATACACATCACCCCGGATCTTTTACAACATCATTATTTTTATTTTAACACACGCGTTATGCAAAAAGCAATGGATTTGTCATTATTTTTTTGATAATTTGTATGCAAATCGCCATTTGACGCCGTGTTGTAAAAGCGCCGACGGAAAATCGTACCGTACCTCCCGGCAGGGTTCCGAGCGTACGGTGTGCGCTCGGCGCACAGTGAAGTCCCGCGCGAACAGCGATCCCGTGAGAATCCAGTGCCGCCGCCATTGCCTCCGGTCCGATCGTCTCAAAGGTCGCCGAAACCACTCCGGTGCTCTTTTGCAGCGCCGGACGGGGCGTGTATAAGGTCGCGCAATGCATGGAAGACAGCGCATCATAGAGCTGTGCCGCCAGCACCGTCTCGTGCTCGGCAATCCCTTTTTGCCGCTCTTGCAGCCAAAGCAGTGCCGCAGACAGCCCGCAGATCCCCGCAACATTCGGCGTGCCGCTCTCCAAACGATCCGGCAGCTCATCCGGTTGAGAAAGATGCAGGGAGTTGCTTCCCGTTCCCCCTTCCGTCAGCGGACGGATAGGGCGATCGTCTCCGCAAAGCAAAAGTCCTGTTCCCATCGGGCCGTACAATCCTTTATGCCCGGCGGCACATACATAGTCCAGTTCGTCCCGCAACATATCGATCGGAAGTACCCCGGCAGACTGTGCCGCATCTACGACAATGGGCACTCCGTGTCGATGCGCGACCTGCGCAATTCGCCCGATTGGCAAAACCGTGCCAAATACATTTGATGCGTGCGTACAAATCACCGCCCGCGTATGCGGTGTGATCGCCTGTTCAAACGCCTGTACGGTTTTATCATCATTGCCTATTGTCACATGCGCCGTATCATAGATGGGACAATAAGGCGACAGCGCGTGCAGCGGCCGCATCACGGCATTGTGCTCAAGATCGGAAACAACGGCCCGTCCGCCGTCCGCCAACAGGCTTTTAATAATGGTGTTCAATGCATGTGTGCAGTTGAGAGTAAAGACCACTTGCGCCGGGTTTTGCAACCCAAAAAAAGCCGCGGCACGCTCGCGGCAAGCATATATTTGATCGGATGCTTCCATCGCCATACGATATCCGCCTCGACCGGGATTTGCGCCATAGCGTTCTATCGCCCGTTCCATCGCTTGGCGTACACAAAACGGCTTCGGATAGGTGGTTGCCGCATTATCGAGATATATCAACTCTGCCGCCCCCCGCTCAAGAGCCGAATGCCGTTTTCACGCAGTATTTTTTCCGCTTCAGGGCGATTATCCGGCACAACCAGACTGTATCCGCAGCCGTTTTCGATGTCCGCCTCGGTTTTTCGTTTCACATACGCGCGAATACCGTGCTGTGCAAGCATCCGTTTTCCCCGCATGGCGTTTGTCACCGAACTGACATTGTATACCATCTTGTTTTTCCTCCTTTCTTTCAAAATAATATTTCATAGTTATTTAGCCTTGCTCTCTCTTATCCAGTATATGTTTTCAAGACAGAAAGGGTTTTTGCCCGGAGCGACACCTCTTTTTCATATTGCTCGCCTTACCAACTCGCCCGGTTTTGAACAGCGACGCTCATTCCGCCCTTGACAGATATCCGTCAATTTTGTATACTGTACCCGTTGCTTTTTCTTTGCGGCGCTTGCGCACCATGACATAAAAAGCGCCTGTTTGCGCGAATATCAAACGCGGTTATAGCAAGCGCCTTTCTGTATAGAGCCTCAGTTGCAACAGGAAGCGCGCGACATTTGGGAGCATAGACGGTATCTGCACCGCCTGACAACAAAAACCGCCGAAACCCCTTCAACCGTGCGGATTTCGGGCGCTTTGGAAAATGAAAAAAGCAGTCAAAAATGTGACTGACCACATGTTTGACCACCTACACGACCACAATTAAATAAACTATCGGGGTATAGCGCAGTTGGTAGCGCGCGACATTTGGGATGTTGAGGCCGGGAGTTCGAGTCTCCCTACTCCGACCACCTTTCCGGCTGATTTAATATTCAATGTTAAATCAGCCGGACTTTTTTAGGCTTGATTTAGAGTAGATTTCTTTGCCGTTGTGTGCTATAATTTGAACAATAAACTGGAATTTGGAGTAGTAAACTATGAAACTATTTAATTGGGGTGGCAGAG
>JBJEIR010000208.1:0-6696 GCA_051877215.1 Acutalibacteraceae bacterium
TCACGGAATATCTGAGCCTTACCGACTATGATGCCAAAAGAATTGCCGTAGAACGGAACGGCAATATCGTCCCGAAAGCGCAATACAGCGAAACGGTTCTGCTCGACGGAGATTCCGTTGAGATCGTAAGTTTTGTGGGAGGCGGTTAATCTGAACCCGACAAAAGAAGAAATGACGGCGGCTTTGAAAGCGCGTCACGGCGACAGCTTGCAGGATAAATTCTCCTCGGCAACGGTCGCTGTATGCGGTCTCGGCGGTCTCGGTTCCAATATTGCGGTTTCTCTTGCCCGTGTCGGAATCGGCAAACTCATTCTGATTGATTTTGATCAGGTTGATATAACCAATCTGCACCGTCAGCAATATAAAGTCTCACAAATCGGTCGCTTTAAAACCGAAGCCTTATCCGAAAATCTCAGGGAAATTGCACCGTATACGGAAATACAGACGCATACCGTCCGCATTTGTGAAAGCAATGCCGAAGGGCTGCTGAAAGACGCGGACATCATCTGCGAAGCTTTTGATAACGCCGAATGTAAGGCGATGCTCGTGAATACCGTGCTTGAAACGATGTCGGAAAAGTATCTGGTGGCGGCTTCCGGCATGGCCGGGTTCGGCAGCGCAAACAGCATTCAGACAAGAAGAATCACAGACAGGTTTTACCTGTGCGGCGACGGCGTCAGCGATGTGAACGACAATATCGGTCTCGTGTCTTCACGGGTGATGCTCTGTGCCGCGCATCAGGCGCATACTGTTGTGCGGATTCTGGCAAACAAATTTGAAGTATAAAGAAAGAAGGATTTTGAAATGAATCAGGACAAGCTTATGATCGGCGGGCACGAATTTACTTCCCGTTTTATTCTCGGCTCCGGTAAATACTCGTTGAATCTGATTGAAGCGGCGGTGAAAGATGCCGGCGCAGAAATCATCACCCTTGCCGTTCGTCGGGCAAACACAAAAGAAAAGGAGAATATTCTCGATTTTATTCCGAAGGGGGTAACGCTTCTTCCGAACACAAGCGGCGCAAGAAACGCTGAGGAAGCGGTCCGGATTGCAAGACTGGCCCGCGAACTCGGCTGCGGTGATTTTGTGAAAATTGAAATCATGCGTGACTCGAAATATCTTCTCCCCGACAACCAGGAAACGGTAAAAGCAACGGAAATTTTGGCAAAAGAGGGTTTTGTCGTGATGCCGTATATGTATCCCGATCTGAACGCTGCCCGTGATCTTGTCAACGCCGGCGCCGCCGCCGTTATGCCGCTTGCATCGCCGATCGGCTCAAACAAGGGACTTGCAACCAAGGAGTTTATCCAGATACTGATTGATGAAATTGATCTTCCGATTATTGTTGACGCCGGTATCGGAAGACCGTCGCAGGCCTGCGAAGCAATGGAAATGGGTGCGGCCGCGATTATGGCAAACACCGCTCTTGCTACCGCCGGCGACCTTCCGTTGATGGCGGCGGCTTTCCGTCAGGCGGTTGAAGCCGGAAGAAAAGCGTACCTTGCAGGGCTCGGCAGAGTGCTGACAAGAGGCGCATCAGCCTCCGACCCGCTTACGGGCTTTCTCCGTGATTAAGGGGTGCTGTTATGGAAAATCAGTTTTTTGTGGATTCCGCTTTTTTATCGCCCGAAGCACTCGAAAAAAAGCACCGTCTTGAAACCGACCCGACCTTCCGTAAAAACCATATGGAATATATGCCGGGCATGGAAAAGATCAATTCCGACGTCTGCGAAAGTGTTATGACACAGATGAAAGCGTACGATTACTCAAAATATACCGCCAAGGATGTCAAGGCGGCTCTTGAGCATGAACCGTGCAGCATTGAAGATTTCAAAGCACTGCTTTCCCCTGCGGCCGAGCCGTTTCTCGAGCAGATGGCGCAAAGAGCAAGGCTTGAAACCAGCAAACATTTCGGAAACACGGTGTATCTTTTTACGCCTTTGTATATTGCAAATTACTGCGAAAATTACTGCGTATACTGCGGCTTCAACTGCTACAATCACATCAATCGGATGAAGCTGAACGCAGAACAGATCGAGCATGAAATGCAGGTAATTGCCGACAGCGGAATGGAGGAAATCCTCATTCTTACGGGGGAAAGCCGTTCTCAGAGCGATGTCAGATACATCGGCGAAGCCTGCAAAACGGCAAGAAAATATTTCCGGTTGGTCGGCCTTGAAATATACCCCGTCAACACAGAAGAATATCGCTATCTGCATGAATGCGGAGCCGATTATGTTACGGTTTTTCAGGAAACCTATGACGCCGACAAATATGAAACACTTCATCTGCTCGGTCATAAGCGTGTATGGCCGTACCGTTTCGATGCGCAGGAGCGTGCGCTGATGGGCGGAATGAGAGGCGTGGCTTTTTCCGCACTTCTCGGGCTTTCGGATTTCAGAAAAGATGCGCTTGCGAGCGCTTTGCATGTTTATTATCTTCAGCGAAAATATCCTCACGCGGAAATGTCTCTGTCCTGTCCGAGACTTCGTCCGATTATCAACAACGAAAAAATCAATCCTCTTGATGTTCACGAAAAACAGCTTTGTCAGATTCTTTGCGCATACCGTATCTTTCTGCCGTTTGTGGGAATTACGGTATCTTCCCGTGAAAGCGCCGAATTCCGCAACGGGATTGTCAAAATCGCCGCAACAAAAATTTCGGCCGGCGTATCCACGGGTATCGGCGATCACGAAAGCAAATACAGCGGAAAGGAGTCGGAGGGCAGGCAAGGCGACGAGCAGTTTGAAATCGACGACAACCGCAGTCTGAGTAAGATGTATCAGGACATTTCCGGGGAAGGCCTGCAGCCCGTTTTGAACGATTATTTATATGTCTGATATTTTATGTATCACAAACCGACTGCTTTGCAGGGAAGATTTTCTGACACGAATTGAAAAAATTGCCGGTGCGCACCCGGCCGGTATCGTGCTTCGTGAAAAAGACTTAAACGATGAGGAATATAAAAAACTGTCCGGTCAGGTTCTTGAAATCTGCCAAAGGCACCGGACGCCCTGCATTCTTCATTCCTTCCCGGACACCGCGTTACAGCTCGGCTGTACGGCCATTCATTTACCGCTGTCTGTTCTGCGAAGTCTTCCGGATCGGGACAAAGCAAAATTTACAGTCATCGGCGCTTCCTGCCACTCGCAAGAAGACGCAAAGGAGGCCGAAAGGCTCGGCTGTACGTATATCACGGCCGGTCATATTTTCGACACAGACTGCAAAAAAGGACTGCCCGGACGGGGACTTGACTTTCTGGAAAACATCTGTCAGAGCGTTTCTGTTCCTGTTTATGCAATCGGCGGAATCAGCGCCGGGAACATCATGCAGGTGCGAAGCGCCGGAGCAAAGGGTGCCTGCGTGATGAGCGGCCTTATGACTTGTGACGATGTCCGGACATATTTAGGAGATTTGCAATGGAATTAAAAAAAGAAATGTTACGGCTCTATGCCGTCACCGACCGCAGTTGGGTGGGGGAAAAATCGCTGTATGAGCAGATTGAAGAAGCGCTTAAAGGCGGTGTGACCATTCTTCAGCTGAGAGAAAAAAATCTTGATACCGCCGCATTTATCGAGGAGGCGGTGCAAGTGAAAGAGCTCTGCCGTCATTACGGTGTTCCGCTGATTATCAATGACAGCGTCGAGGTTGCCTTAAAAAGCGGCGCGGACGGCGTTCATGTGGGCATCGAAGATACACCGGTAGAGGAGATCCGACAAGCAGCACCCGACGGATTTATCATCGGGGCAACCGCAAAAACCGTTGAACAGGCGCAAAACGCCGAAAAGTCCGGCGCGGATTATCTCGGAGTCGGCGCCGTATTTCCCTCTCCGACAAAGAAAAATGCGATCCGTATCACAAAAGAGCAGTTGAAAGAAATCAGTTCGTCTGTATCCGTTCCTACCGTCGCAATCGGAGGAATCACTTATGAAAATATGGATGAGATTTCCGGCAGCGGCGTAGACGGTATTGCCGTTGTATCGGCTGTTTTTGCCGCCGATAACATTCAAGAAGCCGCGTCCCGGCTTAAGAAAAAAACCGAAGCCGTGATTGCACAGTCTTAAAACTTCAAGCGGCAGACCGGGGGCACCACTCTCTGTCGCTCAACAAAAAATAATGCCAATAAACCGAAAGGAAAACTTTTATGAAAACAGCATTATCCATCGCAGGCAGTGATTCCTGCGCAGGCGCCGGCATTCAGGCAGATATTAAAACAATGACGTTGAATGGTGTTTATGCAACCAGTGTCATTACCGCACTGACAGCGCAGAACACAACCGGCGTAAGAGCAATTCAGGATTCAACTCCCGAATTTCTGAAAGATCAGATTGACGCAGTATTCGAGGATATTGTTCCCGATGCCGTCAAAATCGGTATGGTTTCATCGGCGGAACTGATCAGAGTGATTGCCGAGAGACTGACATACTATAAAGCGAAGAATATTGTCGTGGATCCGGTTATGGTAGCGACAAGCGGCTCGGCGCTGATAAAGACCGACGCCGTATCCGCTCTCGAAAAAGAGCTGCTGCCGACAGCAACTCTTATCACACCGAACATTCCGGAGGCGGAGACGCTGACGGGAACGGCAATCAGAACAAAAGAGGATATGCTCGAAGCCGCCAAGAAGATGCACGACGCCTACGGCTGCGCCGTTCTGCTCAAGGGCGGACACAGCATCAACGACGCCACGGACCTGCTGTATGAATCAGACGGAATCAGCTGGTTCGAGGGAAAGCGGATTGATAATCCGAACACGCACGGGACGGGCTGTACCCTTTCAAGCGCAATCGCCGCCAATCTTGCAAAAGGCTTTTCGCTTTACGAATCGGTTGAAAAAGCCAAAGAGTATATTACCGGCGCGCTGGCCGCCATGCTTGACCTCGGACAAGGCAGCGGACCGATGAACCACGCGTTTGATCTTCATTCCCGTTTTACACAGGAAAAAGAAATATCTGTTTGAAAGGACTTATTATCATGAGAAATTATACAACACAAATGGACGCCGCCAAAAAAGGCATCATCACTCCCGAAATGAAGGCAGTTGCCGAAAAAGAATACCGTTCAGAGGAAGAAATCAGAAGCCTTGTTGCCAAAGGGCAGGTCGCGATCTGCGCCAACAGACTTCACACATGTATCGAGCCCAACGGCGTCGGTTCCATGCTTCGCACGAAGATCAATGTCAATCTCGGCGTTTCCCGTGACTGCAAGGATTACGACATTGAAATGCAAAAAGTCATGGCCGCCGTGAATATGGGCGCCGAAGCCATCATGGATTTGTCGTCCCACGGAAATACGCAGCCTTTCCGTCGCAAGCTGATTGCCGAGTGTCCGGCCATGATCGGATCGGTTCCGGTTTATGACAGCGTGATTCACTATCAGAGGGATCTGGCAACGCTTACGGCAAAGGATTTTATTGATGTTGTCCGTCTGCACGCGCAGGACGGCGTGGATTTTGTTACCCTGCACTGCGGCATTACACGCAAAACCATCGAGCAGATCAAAAAGCACAAGAGAAAGATGAACATTGTCTCCCGTGGCGGCTCGCTTGTGTTTGCGTGGATGAGTATGACCGGTGAAGAAAACCCGTTTTATGAATACTTTGACGAAATCCTCGATATTTGCCGTGAATATGATGTGACCATCTCTCTCGGCGACGCCTGCCGTCCCGGCTGTCTTGCCGACGGAAGCGATGTATGTCAGATTGAAGAGCTCGTACGATTGGGCGAACTGACGAAGCGCGCATGGGAAAAAGATGTTCAGGTTATGGTGGAAGGTCCCGGACACATGCCGATGGATCAGATTGAAGCGAACATGAAAATCCAGCAGACGATTTGTATGGGCGCGCCTTTCTATGTGCTCGGACCGATTGTGACGGATATTGCTCCCGGATACGATCACATCACCTCGGCAATCGGCGGCGCGATAGCGGCAGCATCAGGCGCAGCCTTTCTATGCTATGTGACGCCTGCCGAGCATCTTGCGCTTCCGAATGTTGACGATGTCAAGCAGGGGATCATCGCCTCAAAAATCGCCGCACACGCTGCGGATATTGCAAAAAAAATCCCACATGCAAGAGATCTTGATGACCGGATGGCAGATGCAAGGCGCACCTTTGATTGGGAAAAGCAATGGGAATGCTCCGTCGATCCCGAAACCGCCAAAGCAATCCGTGACAGCCGCGCGCCGGAGCACGAGGACACATGTTCAATGTGCGGCAAGTTCTGTGCGGTAAGAAGTATGAACAAAGCACTGAACGGAGAGTATATTGATATCTTGTAAACATCATTTTTTTGCAGGAAACCATTATTCAGGTGTCTGTATAAACACCACAACGGGCGACATAGAAATCATGCCGCCCGTTATAGTGTTTAATGTTAATTAAACCTGCATATATGATCTATGCCATTGCCGGGTTTTACATTATAATGAAATCATTCATTACTATTTCAGTAGCTCTGTTTTGAATATTATTCATTCTCTGTACCCAATCCATCTGATTTTCTTCTTTCATTTGTTCGGAAAGTCCATCACGTTCTGTAATTTCATTGACGAGACGAGTGTACATTTCTTTTGCATGTCTGTCAATATCTGAAAGATACCGCCACAGCTTTCCCTGAGCGAAGAGTGTTGCAAAGAAAACAGGCTTGTGCTTCCGAAGATAGTCTTTGTGCATCATTCCCCATTTACCGAGCTGAA
>JBJEIR010000209.1:0-6695 GCA_051877215.1 Acutalibacteraceae bacterium
ATCTTGGTTGAAACTTCTCTTTTTATTGGTTCACATCATTTTAACACATACAAAACAGACGGAATCGGGCATAAAATACCCCTTGCTTTTTTCAAAGAAGCGTGCTATACTGATGTGCGATGGACTATAAACCTGTTGACAAAGAGTGGGGCAACCCGCTCTTTTATGTTTGATTGGAGGATTTTTCATGGGAGAAACCGGCAGCGGATACGGGCGGGACAGCCGCACCGTTGCAACTTGCCGTGCATTGGCGCAGCCCTTCGCCGATCAGCTCGGGCTGACGCTGTGGGATGTGCGCTTTGTCAAGGAGGGCGCCTGCTGGTATCTGCGCTATCTGATCGACAAGGAGGGCGGCGTTTCCATCGACGACTGCGTCGCGCTTTCGCGGCTTTTGAATCCCGCGCTGGACGAGGCCGACCCCATTGAGCAGAGCTATTGCCTGGAGGTCATGTCTCCCGGTATTGAGCGGGAGCTGACCCGCCCGGAGCATTTTGAAGCATATCTCGGCTGTGCGGTGACGGTTCGCCTGATCCGCCCGCGGGACGGCGTGCGCGAATTTGCGGGCATTCTTACCGCACACGCTTCAGACGGCGCTCTGACACTTACAGACGAAAACGGAAATCCGTCCGTTTTCGAGAAAAAGGACATTGCCCTTGTCCGCGTCATCGAGGAATGGGACGACGCAGACGGGGAATAACGATAAAACCCGACCCGTAACACCTGTGGCCGAAGCTGCTGTACACGCCGCTTCGGTTACATAACAACGACCGTGACAGGTCAGATGGAGGCATAGTATGAGCAAGGCAAACACAGCATTTTTCGAGGCGGTGAGACTGCTCGAAAAGGAAAAAGGCATCCCGGCGGAGTACCTGCTTGAAAAAATCCGCGCGGCGATCGTCATCGCCGTCAAGCGGGACTTCGGCGGAAAGGACAATATCCATGTGGTCATGGATCCCGCGACCGATGAATTTTCCGTATCCGTACATAAGACCGTCGTCGAGGAAGTGAACGACCCCGACGAAGAGCTGCTGCCCGAGCAGGCGGTCAAATATAAAAAATCCGCCAAGCTCGGCGATGTGGTGACCATTCCGCTCGATACCAAGCAGTTCGGGCGCATCGCCGCGCAAACGGCGAAGCATGTCATCCGTCAGGGCATCCGCGAAGCGGAGCGCGGACAGCAGCTTCAGGAATTCCAGCGCAAAAATCAGGAGCTTGTCACCGCGCTTGTCACCCGTGTCGATCCCGTGACCGGTTCTGCCACGCTGGAAATCGGCCGTTCGGAGGCGACGCTCCCCCGCACGGAACAGCTGGAAAGCGACAACCTGCACGACGGCGACCGCATCAAGGTGTTCGTCGTCGATGTCCGCGAGGGCGACAAAGGTCCCCGTATGCTCATCTCCCGTACCCATCCGGGACTTGTCAGACGCCTGTTTGAAATGGAAGTGCCGGAAATCTACAACGGCACGGTGGAGATCAAGGCGGTCTCCCGCGAGGCCGGCTCGCGCACCAAGCTCGCCGTTTATGCACAGGATGAAAATGTCGATCCCATCGGCGCGTGCATCGGCCCGCACGGCTCCCGCGTTGCGGGCATCGTCGACGAGCTGGGCGGCGAAAAAATCGACATCGTACGCTACAGCGATCAACCGGAGGAATTCATCTCCGCGGCACTCTCCCCCGCCAAGGTGGTATCGGTGCAGGTCGATCCCGACGGCGCCAAAGCCTGCCGCGTGACCGTTCCCGAAAATCAGCTTTCCCTCGCCATCGGCAACAAAGGGCAAAACGCCCGTTTGGCGGCGCGTCTGACCGGCTGGAAAATCGACATCCACCCCGAAAGCGGCTTTTTCGGTGAAAATACCGACGAGAATGCCGATGCGTAATCTCCGTCACGCCGCTTTGACAGCGTAACAGCGGCGAGAAGGAGGCATACTGATGATAGAAAGTGGCATTTTGTGAACTGACAGAGGTGCCAAAACCCAAAGGCAGAAAAGCAGATGCCGTAAGGAGGGCCTTTTGATGAACAAGCCCCGCAAGCTGCCGCAGCGGCTATGCACCGGCTGCGGCGAAATGAAGCCGAAAAGAGAACTGGTGCGCGTCGTCAAATCAAAAGACGGCGATATCGCGCTCGACCTGACCGGACGCGCCAACGGGCGCGGCGCCTATGTGTGCCGCAGCCTGTCGTGCCTGCAGGCGGCGCGGCGGAGCAAACGGTTTGAAAAGGCCTTTTCCTGCCGTATTCCCGACGAGATATACGATCAGATGGAGGAGGCGATGAAGGCCGATGAACACGCCGAATAAATGGCAGGGGCTGCTCGGCATGGCGATGCGCGCCGGCAAGCTCTCCATCGGCTTTGACGCGACGGTCGGCGCTGTCGGTGCCGGCAAAAGCAAGCTCGTTTTACTGGCGGCGGATGTATCGCCCAAAACGGCAAAGGAATGCCGCTTTGCCGCCGACAACCGCAAAGCGGCCGTCATCGCCCTGCCGATTGACAAGCTGCAGCTCTCCGGCACGATCGGCATGGCAAAGCCCGTCGGCGTCGTCGCCGTATGTGACAAAGGCTTTGCCAACGCCATTGCCGCCGCCTTGCAAATATCCGCCGAAAACGGCTCTCAAACATAAGGAGGAATAGCCTATGATGCTCAAATACCGCGTAAGCGATGTCGCCAAGGATTTTAATGTCCCCGGCAAAAAAATCGTGGAGATCCTCAGCACGCTGTCCGATACGCCGAAAAAAAGCGCCAGCGCGCTGGACGAAGCGGAGCTGGACTGGATCTTTGAATATTTCACCACCGAATATGCCGTGGACAGCTTAGACGACTACTTTGCGCAGGGCGAGACCCAGCGCGCACAAAAGGAAGCGGAAGAACAGGCCGCCAAGGCGCAGCAGGAGCAGGAGAAGGCGCAGCAGGAGGCAAAAGCCGCCAAGGAGGCCGCTGCCGCCGCCAAAAGCGCCGAAAAAGCGCAGCCGAAGGCCGCCGCCGAAAACAAGGCGGTGAAAGCGGACGCGAAGGGCGGCATCGTCATTCCGCCGCGCCAAAAGCAGAAAAAGGACAAGTCCGCTCCCGCCGCTCCCAAGGCGCCCATCGAGCGCCGCACGGTGGACACCCGCACGCCGCAGGTGAATGTCGGGCGGTACGACGAAAAATTTGATATGATGGCGCAGACCTCCAACCGCGTGCGCGGCGACGGCGGCGCGGTCAAAAAGCAAAAGATCAATCAGCGCTCGCAGGAATACCGCAAGCCGCAGAGAAAGCGCGAGACCGAGCAGGAGCGCATGAAGCGCATCGAGCGCGAGCGTCAGAAGAAGCACCTGACCATCACCGTCGGCGATTCGATCACCGTCGGGGACCTGGCGCTGCGCTTAAAAGCGACGGCGGGCGAGGTCATCAAAAAGCTGATGCTGATGGGCATTATGGCTTCGGTCAACGAGGAGATCGACTTTGACACCGCTTATCTTGTCGCGGAGGAATTCCATGTCAAGGTGGAAAAAGAGGTCGTGGTGACCATCGAGGAACAAATCATCGACGACAGCGAAGACACCGATACCGATTTGCAGGAGCGCGACCCGGTCGTGGTGGTCATGGGCCATGTCGACCACGGCAAGACCTCCATTTTGGACGCCATACGCAAAACCAGCGTCACCGAGGGAGAAGCGGGCGGCATCACACAGCATATCGGCGCGTATCGCGTGAACTGCAACGGCCGTTCGATCACCTTCCTCGACACCCCCGGCCACGCCGCGTTTACCGCCATGCGCGCCCGCGGCGCACAGGCGACCGATATTGCGATTCTGGTGGTCGCCGCAGACGACGGCATCATGCCGCAGACAATCGAAGCGATCAACCACGCCAAGGCGGCGGGCGTCTCCATCATCGTCGCCATCAACAAAATGGATAAACCCACCGCCAACCCCGACCGCGTGATGCAGCAGCTCACCGAGCATGAGCTGGTGCCCGAGGAATGGGGCGGCGATGTCATTTGCGTGCCCGTATCCGCCGTCACCGGCATGGGGCTTGACAATCTGCTTGAAAGCGTGCTGCTGGTCGCGGAGATGCGCGAGCTGCGCGCCAATCCCGACCGCGCCGCCAAGGGCATCGTCATCGAAGCGCGGCTGGACAAAGGGCGCGGTCCGATCGCCACCGTTTTGGTACAAAACGGCACGCTGCACGCGGGCGACATTCTCGTCGCCGGCACCACGGTCGGGCGCGTGCGCGCGATGACCGATGACACCGGCCGCAAGATCGACAGCGCCGGCCCGTCCATCCCCGTTGAGATTATGGGTCTTGACGAGGTTCCCGCATCAGGGGATATCGTCAACGCCGTCACCGACGAAAAGCTGGCGCGCGAGCTGGTTGAACAGCGCCGTCAGGCCGCCAAGGAAGAGCAGTTCAACCTGTATCAGAAGGTCACGCTCGACAACCTGTTCGACCAGATGCAGCAGGGCGAGATGAAGGAGCTCAAGATCATTGTCAAGGCCGATGTACAGGGCTCGGTCGAGGCGGTGACGCAGTCGCTGCAAAAGCTGTCCAACGACGAGGTGCGCGTGCGCGTCATCCACGGCGCGGTCGGCGGCGTCAGCGAGAGCGATGTGATGCTGGCAAGCGCCTCCAACGCGATTATCGTCGGCTTCAATGTGCGTCCCGACCCGCTGGCACAGGAGGCCGCCAAGCACGACAATGTCGATTTGCGGCTGTACCGCATCATCTACGACTGCATCGACGAGATCTCCACCGCCATGAAGGGCATGCTTGCGCCCAAAACGCGCGAGGTTCTGCACGGCCGCGTGGAAGTGCGAAATGTGTTCCGCATCACGGGCGCCGGCCTGATCGCGGGCTGCTATGTGCTCGACGGCAAAATCTGCCGCGGCGACATGATCCGCATCGTGCGCGACGGCATCATCATCGCAGACGACAAGATGGTGTCGCTCAAGCGCTTTAAGGACGACCAAAAGGAGGTCGCCGCCGGATATGAATGCGGCATCGGTTTGGAAAAAGCGACCGATATCAAAGAGGGCGACATCTACGAATCGTATATCATTGAGGAATACCGCGAGGATTAAGCAGGCCGCGGGGCGGCAAGCCTCACGGTCAAAACCGAAAGGAGTGAGCGACTTATGGCAGGTCACCGTGCCGACCGTGTGCGCGAGGATATCGCGCGGGAGCTGAGTGCCATTCTGCGCACCGTCAAGGATCCGCGCGTGAGCAAGACCATGCTGTCCGTTGTGCGCGTGGAGGTCACCAGCGATCTCTCCTATGCCACTGTCTATATCAGCTCCATGAACGGTATGGACAGCGCCGTGCAGGCCGTAAAAGGACTGCAAAGCGCCGCCGGATATATGCGGCGGGAGCTGGGCGCCGCGCTTCGTCTGCGCCATGTGCCGGAGCTGCGTTTTGTTGCGGACGACTCCATCGCCTACAGCGCCGCCATCTCTCAGACGCTCCGCTCCCTGCAGCTTGACAAACAACCATCCGAATCGGACGAAAGGGAGGATACCGAGTGAGCAGTCTTTTGGATGTTCGGGAAACCGCCGAGCTGCTGCGGTCAGCCGAGGATGTCCTGATTCTGACCCATCAGTATCCGGACGGCGACACGCTGGGAAGCGGCTTTGCGCTTTGCCGCGCCCTGCGGCAGCTCGGAAAGCGCGCGCGCGTTGTCTGTGCAGACGATATCCCCGAAAAATACGAGTATCTGGCAGAAGGGCTCGAGCCGACGGATTTTGAACCCCGCTTTGTCTGCGCGGTCGATGTGGCGGACGAAAAGCTGCTCGGCTCGCTTGCCGACCGGTACAGGGGCCAAATTGATTTGTGTATCGATCACCACGGCTCCAACACGCAATACGCCTCTGCGCTGCTTTTAAAAGCGGACTATGCGGCGGCGGCGATGGTGATCTGCGAGGTGCTGCGCGAGATGGGCGTGTGCTTTGACCGCGCCGTTGCCGAGTGTATCTACACCGGCATCTCGACGGATACGGGCTGCTTTAAGTATTCCAACGCCGACGCGTACACACACCGCATGGCGGCGGATATGATGGATGTCGGCATCCGCTACGAGATGATCAACCGCACCATGTTCGACATCAAATCCCGCGCCCGCGTGGAACTCGAACGGCGCGCGCTCGCCAGCATGCGCTTTTTCTTCGGCGGCCGCTGTGCGATCATGCTCATCAGCCGCGACATGGTGGAGGAAAGCGGCGCCCGCGAAAACGATATGGAGGGGCTCGCCCCTCTTCCGCGCCAGATCGAAGGCGTGTGGGTGGGCGTCACCCTGCGCGAAAAGGACAACGGCGAATACAAAATCAGCGTGCGCACCGGCAATCATGCCGACGCGGCGGCAATCTGTACCCGTCTCGGAGGAGGCGGCCATATCCGCGCCGCAGGCTGCTCGCTGTCCCTGCCGCTTGAGGAGACCGTCAACGCCCTCCTCGAAGCCATTCGCGCCACCGTCGGGCGCATCGAGCAATAAAGGGCAATCAAAGCACGAACATTAGAAGCCGCACGGCCTGCCCGCGCGGCTTTTGTTTTTCCCCGCCCGCGCCGCCCTTTGCCGGTTGACGATAAAAATGAAATACAGTATAATAAAGAGAGTGTCAAAAAACAATCTTTTCCCTCTCCTTACACAGGGGGAAAGGCTTTGGTGCGGCGTTGTTCCTTGGCTCCCTCTGACGAGGGAGCTGTCACCGAAGGTGACTGAGGGAGAG
>JBJEIR010000210.1:0-6634 GCA_051877215.1 Acutalibacteraceae bacterium
GGTGACTGAGGGAGAGAATAACAACATTCTGTATTCATCGGAAATAAGTAATAATAAGGAGAGGTAAAAAATCGTTTTTTGACAAACTGAACCTCCTGTTTAACCGGTTCGTTAAACATTTAACCGTTTCGTTAAACAGGAGGTTTTATTTTACAATATTGGCCGTAACGGCAGTATCCGCACGAAAAGCGTCTCTTCGCTCTGCTTTCAAACGCACTTTTTACGCGCCTTCACGCCGTTTTATTTTTATACGCCTTCGACGGCAACCGATTCTCCGTTCATCACAATGCATTTCTGCGGACAAACGGCAGCGCACGCGCCGCAGCCGGTGCATTTTTCCGCATCCACCTCGGCGAGAAATTCCTTGACATGAACAGCGTCGGAGGGGCAGGCCTTTTGGCATTTCATGCAGCCGATACAGGCCGCCTTGCACTGCTTGCGGGCAACCGCACCCTTCTCGTGGCTTTTGCACTGCACCAATGCCGTTTTGCCGACGGGCAGCACGGTCAAAATCCCCTTCGGACAGGCTTTGGCGCACATGGAGCAGCCGGTACAAAGCTGTTTATCCACAACGGCGATGCCGTTTTCTATGCGAATGGCATTGTAGCCGCACGCCTTGACGCAGTCGCCGTAGCCAAGGCAGCCGTAGGCACAGCCCTTGTCGCCGCCGAAGAATTTCGACGCGGCGGCGCAGGACGCCACCCCTTTATAAATCAGCTTTTTCGGCGCATTTTCCGTACAGCCCGCGCAGCGCACCGACGCCGCTTTTTGAACGGCGGAGGCTTCCACACCGAGCAGCGCTCCCGTCGCTTTGGCAACCGCTTCGCCGCCGGGGGCGCACAGTCCCACCGCCGCGCCGTCATGCGCCATCGCGTGGGCATAGCCCTCACAGCCGGAATAGCCGCACGCGCCGCAGTTGGCGCCGGGCAGCAGCTCTTTGAGCGCGTCGGTCTTTTCATCGCGCGGAACCGCCATCACAACCGATGCGACGGCAAGGAGCAAGCCCGCCAATACGGCGATTGCGGCGGCGATCAACACCGCCAAAAGAATGGATTCCATGTTTACTCCTTCCCCCTCACAGTCCAAACAGTCCTTGGAAGCCTAAAAACGACAGCGAAACGAGCGACGCCGCAATCAGCGTCGAGGGCACACCCTTGAGCCCTTTGGGAATATCCGCCGTCTCCAGCCGCTCACGGACGCCTGCAAACATGACCATGGCGAGCAGAAAGCCGAGACCGCCGCCGAGCGTATTGCACATGGCCTCCACAAAGGTGTAGCCGTTGTCGATATTGGTGATGGTGACGCCGAGCACCGCGCAGTTGGTAGTGATCAGAGGCAGATAGATGCCGAGCGCCTTATGCAGCGGCGGAATAAACCGCTTGAGCACGATTTCCACAAGCTGTACAAGCGTCGCGATAATCAGAATAAACACGATCGTCTGCAAATATCCGAGATCGTTCGGCTCAAGCAGGAAATGCTGAATCGGCCAGGTCACCGCCGACGCCATCAGCATGACAAAAATCACGGCGAAGGACATACCGACGGCCGAGCTGAGTTTTTTGGACACGCCCAAAAACGGGCAGATTCCGAGAAACTGGGACAGCACGAAGTTGTTGACAAGCAGCGCGCCGATCACGATTACAAACAGCTCATTCAACGACCTCACCCCCCTTATCGGTCTTGCCGCATTCGTTTGCATGCGGGCAGGAAGCGCAGCCGAACGAAGCCTTCGGCACAAATTTCTTGTCAAAATGCGCCGAGAGCTTGTTGGTCAGCCAAATGAGGATGCCAAACACGAAAAATCCGCCGGCGGGCAGGATGAAAACCGTAATCGGCGGAATCAACCCGCCGTCGGGCCAGCCGAAAATCGTGCCGTTTCCGAAAAATTCCCGTATGCCGCCCATCAGCGTGAGCGCCGCCGTAAAGCCGGCGCCCATCCCAAGCCCGTCCAGCGCCGAAAGCCCGACGCTGTTTTTGCTCGCAAACGCTTCGGCACGGCCGAGAATAATACAGTTGACCACAATCAGCGGCAGATAGATGCCGAGCGCGTCGTTGACGGCGGGCAGATACGCCTTCATCAGCATCTGCACCAGCGTCGTAAAGCCCGCAATCACGACGATATACGCGGGCAGGCGCACCTTGTCGGGGATGAGCTTTCGCAGCAGAGAAATGACGATGTTGGAGCACACAAGCACAAAGGTCGCCGCAAGCCCCATTCCGACGCCGTTCATCGCGGCGGTGGTGACCGCCAGTGTCGGGCAGGTGCCGAGCACCAGCCGCAGCACCGGATTTTCCTTGACGAGCCCCTTTGTAAAGGCGGCGGTATATTTACCCATTGCCGTTCACCTCCGCAAAATACGCAAGCGCAGCCGTTACGCCTTTTTTCACGCCGTTTGAGGATTTGGTCGCCTGCGACACCGCGTCGACCTGTGCGGCATCGTCGGCGGTTTTGCCGACAAAACGCTCAAACAGCCCGCCCTTTTTCAGTTTGTCGATGTAACCGGCGGTCTCGTTGTTAGAGGTGACCGCCACGCCGGTGACCGCGCCGTCCGAGGAAACGCCGGTCATCACGACCAGTCCGCTGCTTTTGCCGGTGACAGAGACCGAAAAGACATATCCGGCCGCACGGTCGCCCTGAAAGGCTTCATAATAAACGACCTCTTTGCCCTCCCCGTCGGTGAGCGTGTGTTCTTCAAACCGATCCGCATCGATCACCTCGGCACACGCCGCGGCGGTCGCCTGCGCCTCCTGTTCGGCAATGACATCCTTCGTCAGCAGGTTGGTGGCGGCAAGCGCCGCCACCACTACGGCACAGATAAGCATGAGCGTGACGGCGGCGAGGGCGATTTGTTTCACATTACGCATGGCGCTCCCTCCGTTTCTTGCCGAACGGCAGCGAATAGGTGGCGCGCTCGATGAGCGGCACAAAAATATTCATAATCACGATGGCAAAGGACACGCCCTCCGGCAATGAGCCGAAACGGCGAATGAGCACGGTCAGCAGTCCGCAGCCGAGTGCGAAAATCACCTTGCCGGCAGGAGTGATCGGCGAAGTGGTATAATCGGTCGCCATAAAGACGGCGCCGAGCATCAGACCGCCCGCCAAAATCTGGTAGACCGCATCATAAACACTGCCGGTGATCAGCCATGTCAGCACAAACACCGTACCGATGTAAATCAGCGGCACGGTCGGCGTGATGACGCGGCGCAGCACAAGATACAGCCCGCCGAGCAGCAGTGCCGCCGCACAGGTCTCGCCCAGCGAGCCGCCGTGTACGCCGAAAAAGAGCTGCAGCAGATTATAGGGATTGGTCTGCTCCGTCACGGCAAGCGGCGTTGCGGAGCTGACCGCGTCCATCCCCCACCGCACGGGATTGATCCATGTGTTCATATCCGACGGGAAGCTCATCAGCAGCACGATGCGGCCGACCAGCGCGGGATTGACGAAATTATGACCGATACCGCCGAACATCTGCTTGACCACCACGATGGCGGCCACACCGCCGAGCGCCGCTTCCCACAGCGGAATCGAGGCGGGCAGGTTAAACGCCAGCAGCAGTCCGGTAACGACACAGGAGAGGTCGCCGACCGATTGCGGGCGCTTGAGTACAAGGCACGAAAGATATTCGCTCGCCATACACGAGGCAACGCACACCAGCACAACGCAAAGCGCCTGCCAGCCGAACAGCCAGACCGATGCAATCAGCGCCGGAATCAGCGCGATAATGACATCGAGCATGATCGAACGGGTGGACTCACCGCTGTGAAAATGCGGCGACGAACTGACGATCAGTTGATTTTCCACAAAACACCCTCTCCTTTCCTATTTTTTGTCGGCGGCGGCTGCACGCACCATATCCTTCGACAGGCGCATGACCTGCACGATGGGACGGTGTGCCGGGCAGGAATAGGAACAGCAGCCGCATTCCATGCAGGACATCACCCCGCGCTTTTGCAGCAAATCGGCGTCCTTGAGCTGATACGCCGCCGCAATCGCGGGAGGCGTCAGCTTCATCGGGCACGCCGCGACGCATTTGCCGCAGCGGATACACGCGGATGCGGCGGGCAGCGACGCCTCTTGTTCCGCCATCGCCAAAATCGCGTTGTTTTGTTTTAAAACGGGCAGCGTATCGTCCATCAGCGCCGTGCCCATCATCGGCCCGCCCATGAGCAGCTTACACGCCTTGTAGCGCAGACCGCCGCAAAACGCGAGCACATCCGCAATCGGTGTGCCGAGCGGCACCATGACATTCTTCGGATGTGCGACCGCCGAGCCGTCCACCGTCAGCCGTTTTGTCACGAGCGGCATACCCGTTTTCAAGAAGCGGGACAGCACGGCGACGGAGGTGACATTCATCACAACGCACCCCACATCCGCGGGCAGCTTTCCGGGCGGCACCTTTCGGCCGGTCGTCTGCGCAATCAGCACCTTTTCCGCCCCCTGCGGATAGCGGGCGGGCAGCTTTTTGACCAGCACCTGCCGCTCGGGGGTGGTCACCCCTGCGGCGATTTTGGAAAGCTCGGCGATGGCGGCGGGCTTGTTGGCTTCGATGGCGATGATGACCTGTCTGGTATCCAAAAATTCCATCACCGTCTGCACGCCCGACACCACATCCCACGAATTTTCCATACATTCGCGGTAGTCCGCCGTGATATACGGCTCACATTCGGCCGCATTGATAATCAGCGTATCGACTTCATCGAGATTTTTCGGATTGAGCTTTACATGTGTCGGGAAGCCCGCGCCGCCGAGACCGACCAGTCCCGACGCCCGCACCGCCGCCAAAAAATCGGCGCGGTTTTCCACTTTCGGAGGGGTCAGCCCTTCATAGATCCGCTGCTCCCCGTCCGCGCGCACGACGACCGCCTGTGCGCGGCTGCCGCCGGGCATCAGAATCTCGGTGATTGCGGTCACCTCTCCCGACACACTCGCATGCACGGGAGCGGTGAGAAACTGGTCGCTGTCGCCGACAATCTGTCCGACCGCGACCGTATCGCCCACCTTGACCGTCGGTTTGCAGGGCGGCCCGATATGCTGCGCCATCGAAAGGATGACCTGTTCGGGCGGCGGCATCATCACCGTCTCACATTCCGCCGTATTCTTGCGGTGCGGCGCATGGACGCCGCCGCGCACCGCCGAAAAGAATCCCATCTGAACACACTCCTTTTTTGAAAGGCTTCGGAGAAAAGTCAAAGTTTGTTTTCAAGCCGTATCGCCGTTTCAGACACGGCGTTCACGCACGCATAAACCGCTGTGCCGCGCAAAGCCGCGGCAGCACCAAGTTGAGCAGCAGCCCCGTCAGCACGCCGCACACGGCGGCACACAGCAGCAAAAGCGGCAGATAATACCACACGCCGCCCCCAAGCAGCAGCGCCGCGCACAAAATCTGTCCCGTGTTGTGGGCGGCCGCGCCCGCGACCCCCACGCCGACAAAGGTGACAAGGCCGCGGCGGTAAAGCGCCCGCATCGCCGCCATCACCAAAACCGCCAGCAGCGTGCCCGCCCCCGTCATCATCGCGGCGGTAAGACCCCTTGTGAGCAGCACGAATACCGTCTTGATTCCGCCCACGCTTATTCCGGCGGGCAATCCCAGCCAAAACAGCGCCGCCGTCACGGCGAGATTGGCAAGCCCCAACCGCGCGCCCGGAACGGGAAGTGCCGGCAAGCACCCTTCCAAAGCGGACAGCGCCACCGCCAGCGCCCCCAATACCCCGATCAGTGTCAGCCGCTGAACCGCGCCGAACCCTGCCGACGGTCGGGAGAGCGGGGATGAATGACCGTTTTTCACAGCAGCGCCCCCTTCATCGCGAAACGGCGTCATAGCCGCCGTTTTCGCCGGTGCCGTCCCGGCCGCGCACGGTGACAACGACGCCCGCCGGCAAGCAGGCGGCGGTTTGTCCGTCCCGTTCAAGCCAGCCGGTGTTGACGCAGACATGATCGGGGCAGTCGGCGCTTTGCACCCGTATTCTGCCGTGTGCAATCTCGAGCGTGAGCGTATAGCCGTCCCGCCCTTCGACCGTGCGCGTCAGCGGCGCGGAAAGCGACAGCGAAAACGAGCCGGCGGGGGTCGAAACCTCGGCATAGGCGCCTTGTTCACGCCCCGCAAGCAGCCACCCCGCGAGCGCCGCCGCCGCGACGCATAAAACAATCAGCACGGCATCTCCCGCACAAAGCAGCGCTCTGAGGCGCGCCCGAAACGCTCCGTTCATGACAGGCCTCCGTCCGGCAAAATCTTGACAACCCTGACGAAATATGATATACCGACAGCAAATGCGCGATATATCCTCTCCCTTTGGTTTCCAGTGAAGTATATCTTATACATCAAAAATATATGATAAACGATTCCTGCCGAAAAGACAAGGATTTTTTGTTATTTTCCGTTTTTTACCCCCTTTCGGCGCCGCTGTACGCCGTCGTTTTCAAAAGGAGCCCGTCCTTGCAGGCGACAGCGACAGGGCGGTTTTTGACACCGTTTTTCCGTACGCCTGCGTATACGCAGGCGTATGGGGAGAGTGTCAAAAAAACAATCTTTTCTCTTCCCATTACACAGGGGAAAGGCATTGATACGCTGCAAACCACTTGGCTCCCTCTGACGAGGGAGCTGGCACCGAAGGTGACTGAGGGAGAGAATAG
>JBJEIR010000211.1:0-6631 GCA_051877215.1 Acutalibacteraceae bacterium
CCCAGATGGTAAAATCAGTTTCCTGTCCCACCGCCGAAATCACCGGCACAGGCGACGCATAAACCGCCCGCGCGACCCGCTCGTCGTTGAACGCCCACAGCTCTTCAAGCGAGCCGCCGCCGCGCCCGACGATCAGCACATCCACCTGAGGCAAAGCGCTGACACGGGCGATCGCATCGACGATTTGCGGCGGTGCCCCGTCCCCCTGCACCAAAACGGGGGCAAACAGCACTCTCGCCAGCGGATACCGCCGCCCAAGCACATTCAAAATATCCCGCACCGCGGCGCCGGTCGGGGAGGTGATCACCCCCACCGTGCGCGGATAGCGGCACAGCGGCCGCTTATGCGCCGGATCAAACAAGCCTTCTTCCGACAGCTTTTTCTTCAGCTGCTCATACGCGACCTGCAAAGCGCCCACGCCGTCCGGCTGCATCGAATCAATGTATAGTTGATAGGAGCCGTCCTTTTCATACAGCGAAACCCGCGCCTTTACGATAACCCTCATGCCGTTTTCCGGCGTAAAGGTCAGCTTTTGTGCCGCGCCGCGGAACATGACCGCCCGCACGAGCGCGTTTTCGTCCTTCAGCGACATATACAAGTGACCGGATTTATAATGGTTGGTAAAGTTGCTGATCTCTCCGCCGATGTACACCGAAGCAACATTTTTATCGCTTTCGAGAAGCGATTTGATATATCGGTTTAACTGGCTGACCGATATGACCTTCACAGGGCGTTCATCCTCTCATTTCTCCGTGCCGTATCGCCGTGAGAACGGCGATACCGGCTGCGTTGTCCGCCGAATAGACGGGATCCGCAAACACGCCGCCGAAGCGCTCTGATAAAGAGCGGCGCAGCAAGGTATTCGACATCACGCCGCCCGCATACAAAAGCGGCAAATTTCCGTAAGTATCCAAAAGTGCCTGTGTCATGGCGACAAGCGCCGCTTCCACACTGGCAAGGCAAAAGCGGGCAACCTCCTGCGGCGCATACCCTTTTTTCAGCATGGTCTCGCACTGATTCTGCACGCCTGACAAATGGCAGCTTGCGCCCTCCATGCTCGCCTTCGGAGCATATTGTCCGGTCGCACGCAGCGCCAGTTCTTCAAGAGCGGGTCCTGCGGGAAAAGAAAGTCCGAGCATACCGCCGACGCGGTCAATCAGCTGCCCCGCTTTCAAATCGCGGGAGCACGCCGCCACACGGCAGCGAAAGACAGCGTCTTCATCCGGCTCGACAAGCAAGGCGTCCGTCGTGCCGCCGGACACATGAAAAGCCGCAAAAGGGCGGTGTATCCACGAAAGGCGATCTGCGCCGTACAGCGCCGCCGCCACATGTCCCTGCTGATGCGTAAAAAGATAAACCGGAACACGCAGACAGGCCGCCAGCTCCTTCGCCGCTCCCGCTCCCGCCAAAAAGCAGGGCATGTACGATCCGTCCCGCTGCTGCGGGCGGTCGGATGCGCCGACGCAAACGATCGGTGCGTCGCACCGCTCCCGAAGCGCCGAAACAATATCCGGGAGCTGACGGACATGATGAAACAGCGCATCGCTTTGGCGCAGTCCCATCTCCCCGTTTTTGACAGGCAACAAGCGTTTTTCCTGAAACACGGCATGTTCCGACGGAATACACAGCGCCGCAGAGGTCGTGTAGTTACTGGTGTCCAGTCCGAGCGCCGCGTTCACTCTGCGGCCTCTTCCACAGCGGCCGCATCCGAAGAAATGCCCTGTTCGCGCACGGCGGCGCCGAGAACGCCGTTGATAAACGCGGCCTCTTCACTGCCTCCGTATTTTTTGGCGAGCTCGACCGCTTCGTTGATTGCCACGCTCGCCGGGCTTTCTTCCACATACAGCATCTCATAAAGCCCGAGGCGCAGCAGGGCGAGCGAAACATGGGACAACCGTGTGCGCGTCCAATTGGATGAGCAACGGTCGATGATGCCGTCGATCTCGGAAAGATGACCCTCCGTTCCCTCCGCCAGCTTCAGCGCAAAGGCATCCGGTTCAACATCTCTCGCTTCATTGGCGCGTGCAATGATCTCATCTATCGTACAATCGTCAAACGAGTGTTCAAAGAGCAGAATAAACGCCAATTCTCTTGCTTTTCGCCGTGCCATGGTTCGTGTTCACAGCCTTTCCGATGGATTGATAACAAGAAAACAAGTTTCGCTTTTGCGGCACATGGTTCCGCAAAAGCGAACAAAACCCTCCACAGCTCGCAGAGGGCGGATGTATCTTGAAACAGCGACAGCCGCGGCGGAAAAAATCCGGCGCGGCTATACGCATTATTGGGCTTGCGGTTCCGTTGTCTGTGCCGCTTCCACGGCACTGACCACATGAACATTCACCTTGGTGACGGGGCTGCCGGTCATCGACTGTACGGCATTCTTGACGCCTGTCTGTACCTTTTCGGCGACAGACGGAATATTAGCCGTCATAGACGGATTGATATACACATCCAGCACCGTCTCGTTTGCATTGCTGACAACGCCGACCGAGCGAACCGCTCCGGAGCTGATCACGCCGCGAATGTTCATCGGGCGCTGCGCCATCGATACCACACCCGGCACCTCCAGCGCCGCATTGCACGCAATGGTCGCAATGACCTCTTCGGAAATAATACAGCTTCCGTCCGTGGATTGATAGGTCTTTTCACTCATAACGAGCGCCCCCCTTTGATAGTACATACAACTGTATTATACCATAAATCCGCGACAAGGCAACTGTTTTTTGCATTTTTCATTTTGCAACGGCAACAATATTGATATTTTCTCTTTCCACTGCCGACTGTGCCGACACGATTTCGGAAATCTGCAGCGTCTGATTGCTTTCGAGTGTTTCCGCCTTGACGACCACATGGCAATTCCCGTTTTCAATATATACCACGCAGTCTTCAAATCCCTTTGCTTTGATGAGCGTTTCAATGGCGTCCTCCTGCTCAACCGCCTGCGCCACGGCGGCGGCGGTTTCAACCGCTTCCTTTGTTTGCGCTTCGTCCGCTTTCACATCCTGCAGCGTCTCTTTGATAATATCGAGCGCCTCCTGCCGTGCGTCCTCGCGGCTTTTGCGTGCCGCATCAAAATACCCTTCCGTCTGTGAAGAGGTCGGTGTACTGACAAACTGCGATTCTCCGAGAGCTTTGTCGTTTTCCGCAGTGGTCGAGGTGCTTTCCCCCTCTGTTGCAGAGGTCGTAAGCGGCGTATTGGCCGCCATATAATAGTTGAGATACACCGCCAGCCCCAATGCCGCGACCATCAGCGCCAGTATCATTTGTTTTTTCCCGAACCATTTCCCTTTCATCGTTCATCTGTCTCCTTTTCCCGTTGATTGAATTACACACACGCGTTTTTCGGTGATATTCAGCGCAGTCGTCACCGCTTTTTTCACCGCATTGACCACCGCTTCATCGCCCCCGCCCTCACAGGCGACCACGACGCCGCGCACGGTCGGCTGGATTTCCGTTACCAAGAGTCCCTCCTTGCCGTTACCCGTATCCACTACGACGACCGACTGCTGTGTATCATCGCGGCTGGAAACGCTGCCGCTGCTTTCGCTTTCACTTCTGTCGGAATTGCTTTTCTGCTCGTTTGCATACACATATTCAACGCCGTTTTCAAGCGTCACCATCACTTCCGATTCTCCCGCTCCTTTTACAGAGGAGACCATTCGGCTGAGCCGTTCCTCCAGTTCTTTCGCATAAGAAGCGGCATCTGTTTTGGTTGCCTGCGCTTTTTCCTGCGCCGCAGGCGAAGAAAAAAGCGACGACGCGCCGATCAGCACGATTCCGACAAGTCCGACAATCAAAAGCCATCCGACACTTTTTTTATGTTTGAAAAAAGCGACACAATCCGACAGGAGCATTTGCGCCGTACGGTTTGTCTTTTCTTTATCCGACATATTGCACCTCCACAATTGTTCCGAATGCCTGCTCCAGTACGGTGTACACCTCTCTTTCAATGGGATAATCCTGTTTGTCCACGGTCACCGTTATCCGTTCAATATATATGTTATCCTCACGGGAAGTATCCCTTTTTACCTCAACTTTTTTCACTGTAATCCCGTATTTTGCCGTCAATTGCCGCGCCTGTTCGGTCAATTTTTCATTTATCAGCGAGGTGATCTGCTCCTGCGTTTTTTCCGCCAATGTCCCGTCCGGCTCCTGCGTGCTCAACTGAATCGACATATTTTCAAAAAGGTGCGGTATCGCTTGCAGCGGAGAAAGCAAACAAACGGCAAAAAACACCGCTGTCAAGGTTTTAAAGAGCTTTTGAAGAGACCCGCTCGGACAGAGCAAATGAAGCAGTGAGCAGCCGATCCCCGCCGTGCAAAGCCCTATCGCCCACTCGCGTATCCGATCCACCGTTTTTGCCCCCTTTTTTCAAAACTCATCCGCCGCCCGCCAGCAGCAGCGCCGTCAGGGAAACGATCATCAGCAGCGCGTTTGCCGACAGCACGCCGATCATCGTTTTCACAACACTTTGGGCAATTCCCGACACCGATGAGACAGCAGACAGTGAAAACAGCTCAGAGATACTTTTGCAAAGAAACAGACAGACACTCCAAATCGCACATTCGATCAGCGTCGGCAATACGATCAGCGCCGTACAGAGAATGCCGAAGCCGCCCAGCGACCCCCGCAAAACAGACAGACAGCCCCGTACGGTATACAGCGCCTCCGAAAGAGAACCGCCGACCACCGGAATCAAACTGGCCACCGAAAAGCGCAGCGCACGACCGCCGACCGAATCCGCCGACGCGCCTACAAAGGTTTGCAGTGATAAGAGACCGACAAACACCGTCATGCCGATTGCCAAAAGCCACACGGCAATCTTATTGAGCAGCGCTCCGGCCTCTCCGATGCGAAGCCCCGGGTTGAGCGCCCCGGCCGCCCCCAAAGACAGGGAAACGGTCAGCAGCGGCAGAATCGCCGAACTGATCAGCAGGGAAACGCCCTGTGAAGCCGCCAGCATCACCGCTTGATAAGAAGCGGCGGACAGCGTATTGCCCTGCGCCGTCATCACGGCCGCATACACCGGTGCAAAGCTGAGAGAAAAGACAGAGGCGCTCTGTGCCGCGGCCTGTACGCGCTGTACGGTTTGCCACAGCGGCACGAGGAGCGACACCGACACGGCCAGGGCCGCCACCGCGCCGAAAATCATTTTCATGCTTTCCGTCGTGCTCAGCCCCTCCTGTGCAGAGGAAACCAGCGCGAGCAGCAGCAGCGTGCCGAGCAGCAAGGAAGCCGAGGAAAGCGGCGTGCCCGCGCGCTGTGACACCAGATCCGCCAAAGCGGATAAAACCGTCTGCGGATCAACAAGCTCTATTTGCTCGGACAGACCCGTTATACCGAACGTTTGAAGCAGCGCCTTCGTATCCTGCGGAAGCTGTTCATACAACTCGTCCGCTCCGCTGCTGACAAGCTGTTCTTCATATATTTTTGACCAATCCTCCTCTTCCTGTGCCCGCACGGGGCATGCAAGCAGCCCGCAAAAAAGAATCACAAGAAGCGGTAAAAATATTTGTTTTCCGCGCATACTAACCGCCCACCGCCTGTCCGCCGATCATCGTTGACAGCATTTGTGCCGCATATTCAAAAAGCGGCAGGCCGCACAGCAGCAAGAGTACCTTTCCGGCCAGCTCCGCCTTGCCCGCCAAAGCCGTTTCGCCCGCATCGCGGCACACATCCGACGCCGTTTGAGTCAGCAAACAAATGCCGAGCGCTTTGAGCAAGACCCCGCTGTAGCTTTTGCCGATCGAAACCGCTTGCAGCAGCTCTCCTATACGGGAGAAAGCCGGCACCCCAACGCCGATTGCCGCCGCAAACATCACCGCGCCGCCGATCAATGTGACCGCGGATGCCTGCTCGGGATTTTTTTGCCGCAGCAGCATCGCAAGAAAAGCAGCCGCCACGGTGACACCGAGAACCGTCCAAACCGTCATAGTTTTCCTTCCCGCTTTTTATAATCCGAACACCGACTTGACCGTATCAAACAGTTCGCTGATCTCGGTCACGACCATCGTCAGCACCACGATCAGTCCCGCCAGCGTCATCAGCATCGCCTGTTCTTCTCTTCCGGAACGAATGAGCAGCTGTCCGAGAACAGCCACAATAATGCCGATTGCCGCAATTCGAAAAATCAAATCCACATCCACCGTCTTTGTCCTCCTTTTATGCCAGCAGAAGCGCCGCACACAGTCCGGCGCACACACCGCCCGTCATATACAGTCTCGCGTGGCTCTGCCATCTTTCACGAGCCTGCCGTTCCTTCTCCCGCGCGCGGGAAATAAAAGCATCAATATGCGAAAGCTGACCGTCGAGATCCGTTTTTCCGAGCGGAGCGAGAAACGACATTAAAAATTCCTGCTCTGCCTTGTCGACGCCGCTTTGCGGACAGGAAAGCGGCGCGTCCTTTTCCCGAAAAGAGGTCAGCCATTTCAAATCGGCAAACTCCGCCTCATACGAAAGCTCGCGCAGAAGCGGCTGTATCGGAAGCGCCGTATAACGAAGCTGTTCATGAAGCCGGCAAAGACATGCCGTCCACGCGCTCCAACGATCCGCATTTCTCTTCAGCCCCTTCGCCGCATATATTCCCGCCCCCGTGCAGGAGCACGCAATGAGCAGCAGTCCGATTGCCTTC
>JBJEIR010000212.1:0-6625 GCA_051877215.1 Acutalibacteraceae bacterium
AAAGCCACTGCGGCCGTTTTTGGCGTAAAAGCAATTGTCGGTTTTATTAAAGACACAATAGAGCTCGGCAGCAATATCGCCGAAGTGCAAAACGTTGTTGATACGGCATTCGGAGACATGGCATACAAAGCGGAAACGTTTGCCGATACGGCCATAGAAAAATTCGGAATGTCATCCCTGTCTGCAAAGAAAACAGCGTCCACATATATGGCAATGGCCAAGAGCCTGGGGCTGTCGTCCGAAAGCGCATCCGACATGGCGTTATCTTTAGCGGGGCTAACCGGTGACGTCGCCTCGTTTTATAACATATCGCAGGAAGCGGCGGACACAAAGCTGAAATCGGTGTTTACGGGAGAAACCGAAACGCTGAAAGAACTGGGTGTTGTGATGACGCAGGCGAACCTTGACGCCTTCGCAATGGCTAACGGATTCGGAAAAACGACGTCAAAAATGACGCAGGCAGAAAAGGTACAGCTGCGGTACGCCTATGTTATGCAGCAGCTGTCAATGGCACAGGGGGATTTCGCGAAAACATCAGGAAGCTGGGCAAACCAAACACGCATATTGACAGAGCGATGGAATGAATTTAAGTCCGTCATCGGGCAAATGCTGATAAACGTGCTTACGCCGGCGCTGCAAATGCTGAATCGAGTCGTCGCGGCGATGTCCGATTTTGCAAAAAAGCTGTCGTCTGTGTTCGGTGTCGGTTCTTCGAAAGCTGTAAAATCTGCAGAAAGTATAGCGAGCGCGTCAGACGAATTGGCAAACGGATTTGAATCCGCAACTGAGTCGGCAGAGAAGCTAAAGCGTGCAACGGCCGGGTTCGACGAGATGAACATACTGTCGTCCGTTAAAACATCGGGAGAGACAAAAGGAGAACAGACGACAATCTCGAAGCCTAACGGATCAAATGAGCAGGATAAATCGGGAGTGCATTCCGGAATTTCCGGCATCATTAAAAGCAAATTTGCGCCGACAATTGACGCATGGGGAAAGGCACTGGAAAAGCTAAGAGAAACCGCAAAAAACACATTTTGCGACATAAAATCGTCTGTTGCGGGCCTGCGTGACAAGCTATCATCGGTAGGGTCATATATCATCGACAAGTTTATACCGAACGTGTCGAACGCGTTTTCTGAAACTTTCGCGCCGATATTTACGGACGTACTGTCATTTTCGCTGGATCAGTTCGAAAAAGACTTCTCCTATGTATGCGGGCAAATCGAAAGATATGCGAACGACATCTGGAAACCGTCAATGGAGACGCTGGAAAAGGTCGCCACAGACGCCATGCGATCCATATCGGACGTGTGGAAGGAAAAGGGCGACGCTCTCATGAAAAAGCTGGGAGAGATGCGCGACAGCTTCAAGGAAATTTGGACAAACATCTACGAAAATATAATAAGCCCTATCGTTGGACGCACCATAACAAAAATTCAGGAGCTGTGGGATAGCAGCTTAAAGCCTCTGTGGGATAACGTCGTACGATTTTTCGCGTCTCTTGGCGAGTGCGTTATGACGGTATGGAATAATTTTCTCGGGCCAATTGTCAACTGGATAATAGAAAAAGTGGCTCCTGCCATAAGAAACGTCATCAACCGTGCCTCTGATCTGATATTCTCGTTTTTCAACCGCATTGCAACAATCACAACTGGAATCATAAAGGCATTTCGCGGAGTTCTTGACTTTTTCACAGGCGTTTTTTCTGGAGATTGGAAAAAAGCGTGGGAAGGGATAAAAACAGCTATTTCCGGCGCGTGGGATGCTATTTGGGCCGCAGTAAAAGGGAACATCAACCTTATTATTGATGGGGTCAATCTGCTGTGGACGGGAATTTATAACACAGTGTCGGCGTTGGTGAACAGCATCGGGAACGTTGTAAAAACAGTCGGTGATCTTCTCGGCAAGGATTGGGGATTTTCCATGCCGAAAGAGCCTCCGGTTATTCAGAAGCTGGCCAACGGAGGTATCGCAACAAGAGCGACAAATGCGATAATCGGGGAGGCCGGTCGAGAAGCTGTTCTTCCGCTTGAAAACAATACAGAGTGGATGGATCAGCTCGCCGACAGGATCGCACAGAGAAACAGACCTGCGGGCACGCTCGTCCTGAAGGTTGGGGAGCGGGAGTTCGGCAGGGTAGCACTCGACGCGATCAACAGCAACACACGCGAGACGGGCGCGCTCGGTCTGGTTATGGTTTGAGAGGAGGTGACGGTATGGCAACAGTGCTGAAGATCGGAGATACCGATTTTTCCGGATATGTCAGCGGGCTAAAGGTTGGCATGGAGACGCTGCTCAGCGAGGAGAGCGGCCGGAACGCAAACGGGGACACCGTGGTGGACATTATCGCTCAAAAGGAGAAGCTCTATGTCACGCTGCGTCCGCTCACCGATTCCGAGATGGCGGCATTTCTGACTGCCGTAGCGGATTATGTGGTGACGGTCTCTTACCGGCACCCGAAGACCGGCACCATGCGGACGGGCGTGCGGTGCTATATCAGCACGCCGGAGCCGGAATACCAGTCTATCGGGGCGGCAACGGCGCGCTATAAGCCGATGCAGATCAATTTCATCGAAATGTAAAGGAGGGATCGCCATGCAGGCCATGTCGGAAAACTGGGAGGGGCATATCGGAACGGATCGCCGTAGGCTGAAGGGAAAGGCAGAGTTCTACCGAGGTGAGGCCCTTATGGATACGTATACACGGGAAAACGGTTTGCGCACGGTCGTCATTGAGACGGACGCGGTGCAGCCGTTTGGTTTTGCGGCGAGCCAGAAGCTGACCGTCACCTTATATGATGAGGACGGATCTGTAACGGCGGAAAAGGGCGATACCTGCCGGATATATCTCGGGACGGAGACAGAAACAGGGGAGGAATATGCCGGGCGCTGTCGGTTTTATGTGGAAGAGTGTACACGCAAGGGGCGCAGCGTCACGATAACGGCGTATGACGCGCTGGCAGCGCTGGCGGGCAGGGACGTGATCGGGAATCTGGATATGGCTGCGCCGTTTACCGTGCGGGAATACGCGGCGGCAATCGCGGCGCACATGGGCGTGACCGCGGAGTTTGATACAGACGCATGCAACAACCTGACCTATACGGAAGATGCGCCGCCGAACCTGTCAGGACGGGAGACGCTGCGCAGCGTGCTGCAAAGCATCGCGGAGGTGACGGGGACGGTCTGCTATATGGACGCAGACAACCGCATCCGGTTCCGTGTGCCGTCGGACACGATCGCAAAGACCGTGACAAAGGCAAACTATTTCCGCACTTCCGCTGGGAACGCCATGAAGCTGACCGGTGTAACGAGCGCGACGGAGCTGGGAGACAATGTGACAGCCGGTGACAGTACAGGGGTGAACCGTATCCTATGGGAAAACCCGTTTATTGTGAACCGCAGCGACATACCGGATATTCTGTCGGCGATCCTGACGCAGTTCGGGCAAATCGGATTCGATCCAGTGCCGTATGCAATCAAATGGCGGGGCGATCCGGCTGTTGAGTATGGGGACACCGTCGCCATCATACAGGATGACGGATCGGCAGTTAATATCCTGTATCTCGGCGAGACACTGCGGTTTGACGGCGGTCTGGGTGCGGAGAGCAGTTTTGACGCGCCGCAGGAGGAGACGCCGCAGAGCAGTCCGGCGACGGTCGGAGAGCGTATAAATCAAACCGTCGCTCGTGTGGACAAGGTTAACAACGAGATAATTCTATTGTCGCAAACGTCATCCGACAACGCCGAGAATATCGCGTCAATCCGGAACGATTCGACAGAGATCAAAAGTGCGGTGAGCCGTTTGGAAATCGACAACGATACGAGCAAGAAGCAGCTTACTGAGCTGGTGCAAAAATCAAGCTCTATTGAATTGTCGGTGCAGAGCATACAGGAAGACGGTGTGTCCAAGGTCACCACATCAACCGGCTTTACCTTTGACGAAAACGGGATGACGGTGGAGAAATCGGGAGCGGGAACAAAAACGACGGTGGACGAAACGGGATTGACCGTTGCCGATGCCAACGGCGCCGCTGCCGAGGAGCTTTTGTATGCCGGCGTGGACGGCGAAACCGGAGAAAGTGTGGTCAAGGCGAAAAACATCCGGGTGAGCAAGTATCTGGTTGTTGGTAAAAACAGCCGCTTCGAGGACTACGAAGCCGACGGAGAGCAGCGCACCGGCTGCTTCTTTATCGGCTAGGAGGGACGTACATGGCTACATACAGCAAAGACAGCAACGGCTATACCCTGTCGCTGACGCTGACGGAAAAGGTCAACACGACGGCAAACACAAGCGACGTGACCTATAAGCTCGTGTTGAAATCCAACGCCTCCAACAAGTATTTTGAGCAGTACAGCATCGGCTACAGCGTGTCGCTGGACGGGACTGTGCGTGCGTCTCTGGCGCGCGGGAAGACGTACTATGCGATATCGGCAAACGGGAGCCTGACGCTGTGCAGCGGTACCGCGACGATCCGGCACAACGACGACGGGACAAAGACCATGCCTCTGGCGTTCAGTATCGACATGGCCTCCGCATCGTATACGCCCGGAGCGGTGTCCGGGAGCGGGAGCATGAAGCTGACGGATATTCCTCGCGTCTCATCCGTCAGCGCGACAGACGCCTACATAGGCGGCGTGTCCACGATCACCATATCGGCGGCGTCCACCTCGTTCACCCACACCCTGCGGTATAAAGCCGCCGGGCAGAGCGCATACACAGCTATCGTGCAGAAAACCACGCTGCGAAGCTATAACTGGACAATACCGGACGCGCTGTATTCCCTGCTGTCGGCGACGGACAAGGACATCGCCGTGACGATACAGTGCGAGACGTACAACGGCAGCACAAGCGTCGGTACGGCAACGACGACGATGACCGCGAGCGCTCTGGACACGGTGGACGTGTCAGGAACCGTTATCGACATCAACCCGGCCAGCGTAGCGTACACGGGGGACGAAACCACGCTGATCCGCTATGTGTCCATAGCCAAAGCCACGATGACCGCATCCACAAACCACGGAGCGACGCTCAGCAAACGCACCGTCAACGGAAAGGCCATACCGACAGGGCAAGACTATGTGACCTTTGATGCGGCGGAAAAGGCGCTGTACAACTTCTACGCCGAGGACAGCCGAGGATTCGGAACCTCTGCCGGCGTAATGGTGACGGTAGTGCCATACATCCTGCCGACCATATCCGCCTCAGTGAAGCGCACGGCGCCGACGGAATCAACGGTCACGCTGTCCGCCTCCGGCAAGGTGTACACGGGAAGCTTCGGAGACGGAAGCAACGGGGCAACCGTCAAAGAGCGGCACAGGCAGGCCGGCGGCAGCTGGACGGCGTACACGCCGATCACCGCAGAGTTTGACTATGATAACAACACATGGACGGCGGAGACAACGCTGTACGGACTAGGCTATGCATACGCCTACGAGGTCGAGGTACGCATCGAGGATAATTTCAATGCTGCGTCAACCACGCCGACCGTCGGGCGAGGTATTCCCGTATACGACTGGGGCGAAAACGACTTCCGCACGAACGTCCAGCTGATCGCGGGCGCCGGTATGCAGATGCGCGGGGCTTTGACGTTCGGCGGGTCATACACGGCGGCCAAGATGCGCACGGCGCTAGGAATCGGCAAAACGCTTTGGACGGGGACGTGGGACAGCGGAAATATAACGGTGCCGGGATCAACGGATTACCGCCTGTTTGCCATTTATTGCGTCAGTCAGGGCACCGCTATCCTTGCCGCGCGGATGGACGACGGAGCCAATTTTATTCGAGGCGGCGGAGCCGCGCACGTTGCGAGCGGGAACCTGTACACCTACGCCGTCAATATCTCCGCCGACGGTGAGACATGGACGCTGACCGCGGCAATGCAGCTGACGCACACATCGGGCGGCAGCCACGCGACGGCGAACAATTTGACGGTCAAACAGATCATCGGACTGCTATAGGAGGGACGGAAAATGCTGAAAATAAAACCGGGGTGCGATAAGACGTTCACGCTGATTTTGCCGAATATCAGTCCGGGAGACGTCGAAAGTATGCGGCTGCTGATAAAGGCGGAGCCGACCAGAGCCGGCACGCCGATGTGCACGATCGACTATCCGGGGGACAGCGTATCGGCGACGGAGGAGGGGTTCACCGTGCGGCTGAAACCGGAGGACACGGATCATCTGCCCTGCGGCGTACAACTGTATATGGACGTGCTGCCGGTCTTGTCCGACGGGTATTGTGTGGCGGTGGAGACCATACCTTTGGATACGGTGCGGACGCTGAAAGGAGAGGACGGAAATGGCTGATATCATACAGGCGCAGATCATTGACGAGGAAATCGTGACGCCATCGGCAGACCCGGTGGCGCACAACATGCCGGGAGGCGGAGCGGTCGAGTCGGTCAACGGCAAGACCGGCGCGGTTGTGCTGACCGCCGACGACGTGGGCGCGGTTGCCGAAGAGACCTTCAACACCGCATTGCAGGGCAAACAGGACAAGATGACCGCAGGCGCCGGGGCAGAAATCAAAGACGGCGTCCTGTCGGCCACCTCTCTCGGCATCACGGGCGCAGCGGTCGGGCAGATCGCCAGAATCACCGCCGTGGACAGCGACGGCAAGCCCACAG